>QZKD01000016.1 GCA_003605085.1 Acholeplasma sp.
TTCAAGATTTAACCTTAGAAGAGGTTCTAAGTTATACAATCAATTCTGGGAAAAATATAAAACAATATAAAGATCTTAAAATTCCACGGTTTGAGGAATATATCGAGCTATGTGTTTTTTATGATAAAGTTGCCGTTATAGAAATCAAAGGAGTTCAGACGATGGATTCCCTGACACGATTGATGAATATCGTTGAAGATCATCCTGGATTAAAAGCGATATTCATTTCCTTTAACTTAAATTATTTAAAATTCTTACGGGCATTGAGCAGTGAAGTTGAATTACAATTACTCTTAGGAAAATTAACGGATGATATTATCTATGATGTGAAGGTAAACAATATTGATATATCGTTGTTTCATGAGGAGTTGGACATCAGTCATGTGACCAAACTCAAGAGTGAAGGATTTAAACTCGCTGTTTATACAGTCAATGAAATGAAGAAAATGCTCAAATTTGAAAAAATGGGGTTAGATTATCTAACTACCGATCGATAAAAGGAGAACATCATGAAAATTTCAATAGGTGGAATGATTGCATCAGGAAAATCCACATTAGTCCAACGTTTAGGTCAAGCATTAAATTTACCTGTTATGGAAGAATTTGAACGTGAAGATGAAGTTTTTAATACACTCTTACGTTGGCTTTATGAACAAAAAAGCAATGTGGAAATGTTGCTGCAAATCTACTTTATTCACAATCACTGGCTAAATCAGGTCAAATACGAAGGATCCTTTATTGTCGATCGTGATTTGGTTGAACATTGGTTGTTTGCACAACATAATTTAAAAAGTATGCCAACGATTATGAATATGTATAATGGAGTTTTTCATGCCTATATGAATCAAGTGAAGCAGCCTGATCTCTATTTAATTCTCGACGTGGACTGGGAAAACTTTGAAGCACGTGTCATGGCTCGTGGACGCGAACAAGAAATAGAAAACTTTGACAAGAATAAATCGTATTTTAAAAACTTACTTTCCGATTATACAAAGAAAGTCGCTGCGCAATGTGCGGTTTATGAAATACCCTATGTCATTATTGATACCAATGGCATTTCAGAAGATGAAGTGTTTGAACGAGCACTTGCTGAGATAAAGAAAATTCAATAGGGATTCTTCCCTATTTTTTTACTTAACGATCTAAAGGAGAAAATATATGATCAATGTTTTAATGAGTCGTGGAATATTAGGAACACCACCCATGGTTGAAGCATTACATGGGATAATCAAAAATAATCATAAAGTGGCCATCCTTCTATATTCATTCTTTGATAAAGATTTCTCTGATGAAGAGAGTTATCAAACCTACTATGAAAATGGTGGTGAATATTATCTGAAAATCATAGAAAGCTTTGCACCCTATGGCATTGGGGAAGACCAGTTACTTTGGATCAATTATTATAAAGATGATATAAAAGCAGCTAAAGATAAGATTAATCAAGCAGATATCCTTTATTTTCCTGGGGGATCTCCTGATCAAATGATGAAACGTATCATCGAAAAAGATCTCAAAGAAACTATCGAAATGCATCAAAAAATCTATATCGGTTCATCCGCTGGAGCGATGGTTCAATTTCAGATGTATCATATATCCAAAGATAAAGATTATCAGGCATTTTCCTATAAAGAAGGCTTGGATTTACTTCACGGTTTCTCTATTGAAGTTCATTATCGACGTCGAAAAAAACAAAAATCTGCGTTAAGAAAAGTCTTTCGTGCCTATCGTCATCCAATATTCACCATACCTGACGATGGTGCATTAATTGTTGATCAAGAGGGAATTACTTTTATAGAAACTGCAGATATTCTCTATGATGATCGTGGGATTTTATAATCCATAAATATAAAAAGTAATGCAATAAAGTGGGTTTATATAAGCTCACTTTTTTTCTTATAAAAAAAATGGCGGAATATGTATAAACTTTATATCTGAAACAGTTGATAAAAACAATTTTCGAAATCGATTTCGCTTTTTTTATGAAAGCCCTTTACTTTTCGAAAAAATCAATTATAATAAAAAATAGGAAACCGATTTCCTATCGATTGAGGTAGAACATTTATGACAAAATTAATCAAACATTATCAACATAATACAGGTGAATACTTTCCCTTATTTAATTTTAAAGGGCTAAGATCCACCATGTCACCCTTTTGGGGTGGTGATCTTAAGCTCTCTCATCACCACTACGCAACAGAACCAACGACAGCACTTGACCTTTACCATTTATCGATGTCAAGAAACATTATTTTTGATGTTGATGGAGAACACTATTTTGCTAATGGACAAACACACCTTCAACAAGAAGACAAAGTCACTGTGGAAGCTGATTTTCTTTCTCATAAAATTATTCGTTCAAACGATAAAAATCGCATCGAAATTTTAAGTTATATTCCACTATCAGACACAGTAGAACTCCACCATATCATCTTCACCAATACATCATCAAAAACCATTCAATTAAAAATGACAACTGCGATTCCTCTCTATAGTCGTAGTGCGGATAATATTCGTGATCATCGCCATGTGACATCTCTTTTAAACCAGACAGAAGTTGTTTTCTCAGGGATACTCAATCAGCCTACTCTTTCCTTTGATGAACGTGGACACAAAAAAAATAATCATATCTATAGTGTCTTTGCTCAAGGAGAAAATTTATCTATCAAAGGGTACATTCCCATCATGGACGATTTCATGGCAGGTGGGAACACCTTATTCCCACGTGGTTTGAGCCAACTCTCCGAAGTGGGATGTGTCATCCAAGGGTATGAAGCTATCGGTGCTATTCAATTTAATCCAATTGAATTAAAACCGAATCAATCGATTGATTTTTACGTATCGATTGGAATTCACGAAGATAGAGATTTAACTCTTCAATCGTTAAAACATTTGAATAAAGATCAGTTTAACCATGGCCTTGAAGAAGTCCACGCATTCTTTGATCAATATTTAAAAGGTTTGTCTTTTGAAATTGGTGACACAAAGATGAGTGAAGCATTGTCTTGGGTTGTATTGCAGCCGATGCTTCGCCGTTATTTTGGTAACTCATACTTACCCCATCATGACTATGGTCGTGGAGGTAAAGGATGGCGTGACTTATGGCAAGATTTACTTGCACTCATCATGATGAATGATTCATCTGTGACAGACATGCTTTACAATAATTTCTTTGGAGTTCGCATCGATGGTTCAAATGCCACGATTATTGGCGACAAGCCAGGTGAATTTAAAGCAGACCGCAACATGATAACTCGCGTATGGTCAGATCATGGCGCTTGGCCATTATTGACGGTTAAAATGTATCTTGATGAAACCGGTGATCTTGACTTTTTACTGCGTAAACAAGGCTATTTCCAAGATCAATTCACCCATTATACAAAGAAAACAAGACCCTTTGATACCCCTTATGTCAAGGGAAGTACGAATGCCATGTATCAAGGTACCATATTAGAGCATCTGCTCTTACAGAATCTCGTGGGTCACCACAACATCGGAGCACACGGCTTTGTTAAGCTTGAAGATGCCGATTGGAATGATGGACTTGATATGGCTCATGAAAAAGGTGAAACAATTGCCTTTACGCATATGTTTGCTAACAATCTACGCATGCTTGCGGACATCATTGAAGAACTTGATGTAGATCAGATTGAGTTATTTAAGGAAATCGACGAACTTTTCAATCAGCATGTCAATCTATCTCATTTCTTTGACCAAGTGCTTTCTTTTTCTGGACAAACACATAACTATTCAAAGAGATATCTTATTGAACATTTGAGAAAACTTGCGGATCATCGTATTGACCACTTAACCAAACATGCGTTTTTTAATGAACGTTTCCAAAGTTATTTTGATAACCAAGGTAAGGATGTCGATGATCAAAACTCAATAAACTTAACGGGACAAGCGATGGCTTTACTCTCACATACCGCAACTCCTGAACAAGCCCAAAAAGTGGCAAAAACAACTCGTGAAAAGCTTTTTAAACCAGAACTTGGTGGTTATCAACTCAATACCAATTACCATCGTGTTTTAACTGAAATGGGACGTGCGTATGGGTTTGCTTATGGGCATAAAGAAAACGGTGCAGTTTTCTCCCATATGGTGATGATGTATACATATGGTTTATATCAGTACCATTTAGTCAAAGAAGGAAGAGAAGCATGGACGACACTCTTTATACGAGCTTTAGCAAAAGAATCGTATGTGTTCGCAGGTATTCCTGAGTACTTCACGGATCGTGGAATTGGGATGTATCCATTTCTCACAGGATCTGCTTCCTGGTTTCTAAAACTACTTAGAACCGAAGTGTTTGGCATTCAAATGCGTTATGGCAAACTTTTCTTGGAACCCAAGTTAACCCAAAATGATTTTATTCAGAAAAAAGCATCGATCACTACGTATCTTCATGGTTCACTTGTTGAAATTACCTATATCAATCAAGATATGCTTGATGTTGATCAATACAGAGTTCATAAAATCACTATGAACGGTAAAGAGATCTCTCAAGGAACTGCAGAGATCTACGGAGAAATCGAGGTAATTTTAAAATGACAAACTTTTATGAAATGCATCAATTTGATGATGAAGGATACCGAAAACTCTTTTCTTACCAATCGTGGCGTCTTGCGATTCTCAATTATATTGATGAACTCGAAATCGATAATATAGCTTACGTTGAAGCACATGCGTTGACCGATGAAGCATTTGTACTTTTGAATGGGAATGCAATATTATATTTTGCAGAAGTAGACAATTTGGATATCATTTCTTTTCATTCAGTACACTTAGAACCACAAAAAATCTACCGAATTCCCAAAGGCATTTTTCATACACACACTTTGAGCAAAGATGCCAAACTTTTAATTATCGAAGAAGAAAATACTTCATATGATAATTCACCTAGAATTTATCTTGATGATCAGACAAAACTCATGTTAAAACAACGATTTATGGAGGAGAATCATGTACCGACTACTTTGGCAAGACAACTTTGATTATGAAGGAACTCCAAATCCAACACTGTGGAATGTCGAAGTTGCAGGCCATGGGTTTGGGAATAATGAAGCACAGTATTATACCAACCGTGCACAAAATGTGACCGTACATCATGGCGAACTCATCATTACAGGACTAAAAGAGGATTACAAAAATAGACAATATACCTCTGCAAAATTGACTACACTTGGGAAAAATCATCTTCGCTATGGTCGAGTGGAAGTGATGGCATCGCTCCCCAAAGGTGCAGGTACTTGGCCAGCTTTATGGTTTTTGGGAACTGACATGGATCAACTCGGCTGGCCAGCATGCGGCGAAATTGATCTGATGGAACATGTGGGACATAATCCAGAGACGATTCATTTCTCACTGCATTCAAAAACGAATTATCATCATATAGGAAATCAGCCGACGGCAGTGTTTAAAATCCCTGGTATTTTAGAGGGATTCCACGAATATCGCATGGATTGGACCGAAGAAGAGATTGCCTTTTATTTAGATCAAAAACTGATGGTTTCTTTTAAGAAAAAGGATTACATTCAAAGAGCAGCTTGGCCATTTGACAAAGAATATTATCTCATATTAAACCTTGCCTTAGGTGGAACTTGGGGTGGACCTATTGATGATACAATTTTCCCAACAGTGATGCGCTTTAAATATGTCAAGGTATACGAAAGGGTTGATTAATTTTGGATGATCGAAAGAATATATATACGATTGCCAAAGAATTAAATCTTTCTCCATCGACCATTTCAAAAGCGTTGAACAACACAGGATCTATCAATGAGAAGACTCGCGAGCGTGTTCTTAACTACATCAAAGATGTTGGGTATGTACCTACATCATCCGCACGTAAATTGAAGTCAAAGCGATCCTTTACCATCGGGATTGTGTTCACAGAAGAATCCAATATTGGATTAGAGCATTCGTTCTTTTCATCTATTTTACAAAATTTCAAAACCTATGTTGAAAATAAAGGCTATGAACTTGCCTTTATTGTCACCAAGTTGGGGCAACATCAAATGTCTTATTATGAATGGTGTTTAAATAAACGTGTGGATGGAATTTATATTGTCGTAGGTAATTACAATGACAAGGGGCTTTATGAACTCGTCGGCAAAGGAATTCCTTGCGTGTCTACAGACATGATCTTAAATGGAATTCATACGGTCATCAGTGACAATGAACAGGGTGTTTCATTGGTATTACACTATATCAAAGATCACCTTAAGAAAACAAGAATTGCGGTCATCTCCGGACCTAAGAGCTCTAAAGCGTTCGAAGAACGTGTGAACTTATGCAAGTCCATATGGCATCAACTTGGTTTTCAACTTACGGATGATCATATAGAATTTGCAGAAAGTTTTGGATTCACGAGCGGTTATCAAGGAGCTATGCGTTTAATTGAACGCATGAAAACATTACCTGAAGTTATATTTGTGACCTCAGATGATCTCGCACTCGGTGTGATTAAATATCTTGATGATCATCAGATTCGTATTCCGGATCAAATACAAGTGATTGGATTCGATGATATCGCGTTTGCCAGAAACTTTACTCCACCACTAACAACCATTAGGCAGGATCGAATGAAGTTAGGTGCAACCGCTGGGAAACTTCTGATCGATATGATTGAACAACCCGATTTACACTTTCCAACCATCTATAAATGCCCAGTAGAACTTATCATAAGAGAAACAACTAAAGAGGAAACATAGATGAAAAAGATACTCTTAGTGATGTTTACCATCGCATTGACATGGATGATCTATGGATGTCAAGATCAGGAGGAGACACCTACAGTGATTGAACAATACAAAATTACTCCTTATGTGACTAAAGGAGACAAAAGTGAATTATTATTGATGAAAGATAGTTTGGATACTTCCTTAGATGCCCCAGAAAAACTATATTCAGTGACCTTGGATCTAAGTAAGACCTATCAAACCATGGATGGTTTTGGAGCTGCGATGACCGAGTCATCGGCATATGTCATGAGTGAACTTCCCTCTGAAGTGCAACAAATGCTTGTTAACGATCTTTTTGGAACAGAAGGTATCGGCATCAGTTTTGTTCGTTTACCCATGGGTGCTTCAGATTTTGCTCTATCCAACTACTCTTATAATGATTTACCCGCTGGACAAACAGATCTTTCCATGTCACAATTTTCCATCGCCCGTGATGAAGAATATGTGATACCCATGATCAAAAAAGCATTAGAAAAGAATCCCAACTTATTATTTATAGGTTCTCCTTGGTCTGCTCCAGCATGGATGAAGACCACTCAAACGATGAATGGAGGATCATTGCTTCCCGATTATTTTGATGCATATGCGACTTATTTTGTCAAATTTATTCAAGCTTATCAAGCTCACGGAATCCCCATATATGCCGTGACACCACAAAATGAACCCCTTCATCAAACGACGGGTTACCCAACGATGTATATGACAGCAAGTGATCAAGCCATTTTTATTCAGCGTCTTGGACAAGCATTTAACGCAAACAACTTAGAGACTCTTATCATTGCGTATGATCATAATTGGACGAATCCTTATCCGGTCAACGTGGTCGGCAATCCCCTTGCCAATCCTTATGTTGACGGAGCAGCATATCATTGTTATGGAGGTGAAGTGTCAAGTCAAGATACTTTCCATAAGCTTTATCCAGAAAAAGGCATTTGGTTTACTGAATGTTCAGGAGGCGATTGGGCGACTGATTTTGGGTCCAATATGTCTTGGAATTTAGAAAATGTATTTATCGGATCGATCAACTATCATGCAAAAGGCGTCTTGATGTGGAATTTAGCGCTTGATGACAATGATGGGCCTACCAATGGCGGGTGTATGAATTGTCGTGGTGTTGTAACTATCCATGAAGATGGAAGTTACACCAAAAACGAAGAATATTACATGATTGGTCATTTTAGTAAGTTTATCAGACAAGGAGCAACACGCATCGATGTTTCCAGTACACATGCGAGTTTGCTCGCAACAGGTTTCATCAATCCAGATGGATCTATCGTTCTTGTCGCACACAACAAGAGTCGCAGCCAGATAAGTTTCACACTTGATATCGGTGGTGCCAAAGCAGCGATGACGCTCTCTGGATCAACCACAGCGAGTTATGTGATCGAGAAATTGCCAGTCTAAATTTTTGAAAAAGCGCTAACTATGCCTTCAGATAGCACTTATTTAGAAAAGTTAGGATAGCGGTTTCACGTATTAACTAAAACGATTTCGTTTTTTGAGAAAATTAATTGAAATCGTTTTCAATGAATGGTATAATTGAGTTGGTTCAAACCAATCTCAAATACTCAATAGGAGGAAAAAAATGAAAAAGTATTTAGTGCTTTTACTCGCGTTGGCAGTTACACTGACCATTGCGGGATGTCAGGACAAGTACGAAGCGCTTGATACAGGTATCGAAGGTGACGTCACTGTCATGCTTTGGTCCGGTGACGGATCATACATTGAAGATATCGGTAACAAGACTCTTGCACCTGAAGATTTAGCAGGTCAAAATCAGGCGACCATTTACGCAGTAGCTAAAGCGTTTAACGCAGTTTATCCCAACGTTAAAGTTAACGTTTATGCGAAAGCAGCTGGTCCAAATGATGGCGGCGTAAGCTGGGATCAAGAACGTGAAAACTTCAAGACCAACTACGGTCATTATCCAGACATCTGGGCATCAACAAACTTAGTTGATGACGTGACCAAAGGTTTAGTTGCTGACCTTTCACAATTCTCAAGTGACCCTCTTTATCAGTCATTTAACCCAGGCGTTATGCAGATGATGAACTATTTTGGTATTCAAGCAGGTCTTCCCCAGTTCTTACAACCTTGGGGTGTCTTTGTCAACAAAGAACTAGCTGAACAAAATAACATCGATGTACCCGATCCTGATTGGACAATCGAAGAATATACAGATTTCGTAAATTCTGCTGATATGACCAATTTCTGGGGCGCAATGGATACACCATTTAGCTTCATTTTCACAGGAACAACAACTCTTGCAGCGCAACTTTCTTCATATGATGGTTCAGGTGACCACATCAACCTTAACTCCAATGAAGTTAGAGCATTGATTCCCTATATTTCTGAATGGGCAGATTCATCCATCTGGGGTCTTCAAGCACAAGGTTTAGTTCCAACTGAAGTCATGGATGCTAGTTGGTGGTGGGGATTCAAGTTCTTCATTGATAACAAGATCCTTACCTTAGATGGCGACCCATGGATGATGGGTGATGCAGCAAACCCAACCGAAGGGCACTGGGGTGCAGCACAATCCAATGACTGGGATATTTATCCAAGACCTTCTACAGCATACCAAGAAAATACTGTTGGTGTCGTTCTTGACCCACTTGCAGTCTATAATTTTGCAATGTTAGATGGTAATCCAGAATATACCGAAGATGAACAACTCCAAGCGAAGATCGCGTACACATTCGCATCTTTCTGGATTGGTGACACTCGTGCATGGCAGGCAAGAGCTGATCAAGAATTCCTTGATGGCGAAGCCCTTAAGTCTGCAATGAATGACTCCTTCCCACTTGTAACTGGTGAAGCATTCGACGAACAAATGGAAATTTGGTATTCAACACCAATCCATGCTCGTTTCTCTGACCCAGCTGTTATGCCTGGTTTCCATGAAATCTTAAGATTATGGGAAGAAGGACAAATTTGGGATGTTTCTGATAAGGCATATCCATGGACCTATGATGACAATGGTACTGTTCGTCCAATCTTAAATGAATGGCAAAACATTTGGAATCCAGCTGTTATTACAGGTAACCCTGAAGCAACTTCACCACTCCGTTCGGATGCTGGTTGGACAGATTTAGTCTTATCTAAACTCGGTGACTGGAACACCGCTATGAACGAACGCTTCTTATTATCAGAAGCAGCACTTCGTGAAGGATTAAAAGAATTCTACGGCTTGACTGACGCTGATTTCGAATAATTCTTAAAGCAACAATTTTGTAGTCAATTAAATGAAGGCACCCAACAACTGTGTTTGGTGCCTTCACTTTTATTCAACACAAAGAAGGGTGATATTTTGAGCAGTTTAAAGAACATTATTGTCGCGGTCTTGTCGTTATCCGTCGTCATCGTCGCGATTGTCTTTTTCACTAATGATTATGATAACTATGTTCCACAAAATGAAATTACTGGTCTTGAGTTAAGTCAAGCATATGAGACATTAGCGACAACACTAGAGACTCCACGATATACCTATATTGATTATCTGAATGATTTACCAGCATTTATCCAAAAATTAGAAGATGATCAGATTGTACCCATGAATGATCCTGAAGGGCTCTTTAACAATGAAATTCAAAGTCTATCCAAGACGCTTTCTTTAGGAGATTCTGCAATCTATACCGTGACCGTAGACGATGAAACACTCGTCCATTTTGCTATGGAAGCACTGATGGATACCAGATCTTTGAATAATCTTACACTATCGGTTAAGATCAATGGAGTCTTTCTCTATGATGATCAAAAAACCATTGATGTCCCCATGACATGGATGGACGTTAGTAAAGATTTCCAAGTCGATCGTTATGGTGATCAGGTCTTACCGAACCAAATGACCGATGATGACTGGCAAATTATCCCACTTTATAACAATACGTATGTGTCAGTCGATCCATTACTCTTTGTCTTGAATGAAGGTTT
Organism: Acholeplasma sp.; assembly: GCA_003605085.1. Taxonomy (GTDB): domain Bacteria; phylum Bacillota_I; class Bacilli_A; order Acholeplasmatales; family Acholeplasmataceae; genus Peloplasma. The sequence continues at coordinate 10,677 of QZKD01000016.1, forward strand.
AAACACAATTGAAATTACAAACACATCATCAACATTGATAGAACTTGGTGATTTAGTGCTTCTTGCACCTGAGTCGCTGGTCGATTATGAAACATATCGACAGAACAAACCTCAAACGGATATTGAGGCAATGATCAGAATTAATGCCACTGAATACACAGAAAAGAATTCATCATTTACGCACCTTATGCCTTTGAATAATCCAGCGATGGATCCTTTTGACCCTGTCTATAAAAAACTAAACATTATTGATGGTACTTCATGGGATTTACCAGGACAGTCCATCACCTATACGTTTGATGTGGAACAAGCAGGTAACTATCAACTGGCGTTCCACTATCAAAACATGAAACATGACTACTCAGTCTTTCGTTCGATTAAGATTAATGGAAAAGTTCCATTTGAAGAATTAAAAGCTTATGAGTTCGAACATACCGGTGGCCAAGATTGGGCGATCGAAGTTTTAGGTAATGAAGATCCCTATCTATTTTATTTCGAAGAAGGCACCCATTCAATTACGATGCGTGTCGAAAGTGAGCCTCTTGAACAAGGATTACGTTATCTTCAGATGGTGATTGATCATATCAATAAATTTTCACTTGATATTAGAAAGATTGCTGGTAAAGAAGTTGACCGTGATCGCACCTGGAAGTTCACAGAATATATTCCTGAGACACCTGATTATTTGGACGCATACGAAATATTACTCAAATCAGCGATCGCTGAGTTTGCTCCCTATGCACCGAATGGTTCTGAATCAACCACGATTTCTTATATTCAAAAAGCACTTTACAAATTAACCCTTATCCAAGAAAATCCTGATAAAGTTCCCTTATATCTTGAAGATTTATCTGGTGGGACTGGATCCATTGCACAGTATTTAGGTGACTCTCTTACGATGGTAAGAGAACAACCCATGTATCTCAATATGATTTTTGCTTATCATGATCAAAAATTGCCTCGACCCAACGCCAATTTCTTTATTAAATCATGGTCAGGTATTCAAGCATTCTTTGCTTCCTTTACCTCAGATAAATATTCACTGACAGAAGAGGAAGATGTCGTCGATGTTTGGGTCAACCGCCCCATTACATATGTCGATATGATGCAAAAGATGGCAGACCAAACCTTTACGCCTGATACAGGTGTTAAAGTGAAGATTTCTGTCATGCCAGATCCCAATAAACTCGTCATGGCATCAGCGGCTGATCAGCAACCTGATGTTGCTTTAGGACTTGCTTCCTATATGCCCTATGATTTGGCGATTCGTGGTGCAGCTTATGACCTTTCATCTTTCCCAGATTATTGGGAATTTGCGGGTCAATTTGCACCTGGTGCATTTGTTCCATATATCTTAAATGATAAGTCGTATGCACTTCCTGAGACATTAGATTTTAATGTCATCATCTATCGTAAAGATATTTTTGATGCGTTAAACTTCTTAGTGCCTGACACTTGGGATGAAGTGATTCAAATTTTGCCTGAACTTCAACAATACGGCATGAATTTCTATCACCCCATTGCTGGTGGTGTCTCGATCAAGTGGTTCTACCAAACTTCTGGTTTCATCTATCAATATGGTGGAAAGCTATATTCAGAAACCGGAGTTAAATCCTCAATAAATAGTACAGAATCGATTGCAGGATTAACTTTCCTCAATCAACTATTTACCAATTATTCACTGCCAGAACAAGTCCCATCTTTCTATAACAGTTTCCGTTACGCAATACTCCCCATCGGAATATCAGATTTTGGAACGTACTTATTAATTAAGAATGCAGCACCTGAACTATCGGGTCTATGGGAAATTGCACCATATCCAAGCGTTACTGTGAATGGTGAAGAAAATAGACACTATATTGCTAATGGTACTGCAGGACTCATCTTATCTTCAACCACGCAACCTGATGATTCTTGGTCATTTTTAAAGTGGTGGATGTCTGTAGACACACAAAGTCAATTTGCTTTCAATCTACAATCGACCTATGGTCCTACCTATGCATGGCTATCAGGTAACATTGACGCATTTAGAAATTCTCCATTCCCTGAAAAAGATAAAGCCATCATATTAGATCAAGTCAGATGGTTAGTTGACGTACCAAGAACCCCAGGTCAATACATGCTTGAACGTTCATTATCTGATGTGTGGAACACCGCAGTCTATGATGGTACACCTACAGGTATTGCAGTCGACCGTTATACGATTGTCATCGACCGAGAAATCAGAAAGAAAATGATTGAATTCGGCTTCTTGAATCAAGAGGGTGAAATCATTATCCCTTATACCATTCGTGATATCGACTGGGTACGAATGAAGATTGAGGAGGCTAACAATGGATAATACCATGATGAATGTCGGAACTTTAAAGAAGAAAACGCGAAATCAAGCGAAATTTAAAGATGGACTCACCGTCGCATTGATGTTATTACCCTATGCGACACTGTTCTCGATTTTTATTGCGCTTCCTGTTGCAATTGCCTTTTATCTTTCACTTACTAGTTTTAATGTCATTCAATTCCCAGAATATCGTGGACTCTTTAACTTCATTAATATCTTTACCCAAGATCCCGTATTTTTGAAATTCGTATTACCAAACACACTGAAATTTGCGCTCATCGTCGGACCAGGTGGTTATCTCCTCGCTTTTCTGCTCGCATGGATGCTTGCACAAATTCAAAAAGTACCCCGTACGATTTTAGCACTAGCAATCTACACACCTTCCATGGTTGGTGGTGTCTTCATGTCGGTTGTTTGGCGTACGATATTTAGTGGTGATGAATCCGGGTATATTAATGCCTTCTTACTTGATAATGGTTGGATCGATCGCCCCATTCAATTCTTAGTATCCCCAGATTATTTGATGAATATTGTCATTATCGTTGCCTTATGGAGTAGCATGGGAGTCGGCTTTTTAGCGATGCTAGCTGGTATCTTGAATGGAAACGAAGAACTTTATGAAGCTGCCTATATCGAAGGAATACGCAATAAATTTCAAGAGGTTATGTATGTTACGATTCCGATGATGAAACCTCAAATGCTCTTTGGTGCTGTCATGGCGATTGTCGCAACCTTCACCAATGGGTATATCGGGGTCGCACTATCAGGGTCAAACCCAACACCTCAGTATGCTGCGCAACTGATTACCAACCATATTGATGATTACGGATTTATCCGTTATGAAATGGGCTATGCAGCCGCACTTTCTGTGGTCCTTTTACTCATTATTTGGTTGTTCTCAAAAGTTGCCTATAAGTTATTTATGGATAAGGACTAGGAGGTGAGGACATGAGTTTTCAAGGAACTAAGATTAATCCGACGAACTTCAGTAAGTCGCAAATTGGATTTTATGCATTTTTAATTCCCCTAGGGCTATTCATGTTACTTCCTGTGGTATATATTGTCAACCAAGCGTTTAAGCCACTCGATGAACTATTCTTATTCCCACCACGTTTCTTTGTTCAAAAGCCTACATTGGATAATTTCGTTGACTTATTTAGAACAGCGACCTCCACAGGGGTTCCTCTTTCACGGTATTTCTTTAATACAGTGATTATTACGACCGTGATGGTGTTCCTTACCATTTGGATCAGCGTAACCACAGGGTATGTTTTATCGAAGAAGACCTTTAGAGCGAAGAAGACCCTGTTTGGTATCAACCAGATTGCGCTCATGTTCGTTCGTACCGCGGTCATCATTCCAACGTACTTTATCATCGTCAATATCGGACTCAATAATAATCCGTTAGTGCATATCTTACCGTATTTAGCGGTGCCTGTTTCGGTCTTTTTGATGAAACAGTTTATCGACCAAATCCCAGATCCCATCATCGAAGCAGCCAGGGTCGATGGAGCATCCGATATGTATATCGTGTTTAAGATTATTATTCCACTGACCATCAACGCGATTGCGACCGTGGCTATTTTGACGTTCCAAGCTACGTGGGGTGCTGTTGAAGCATCATCAATCTATATTCAAGATGAAACCATGAAGTCGTTTGCCTTCTACTTAAATACCCTTGCATCGGCGAATACAGGAAGTACACTAGCGGGTGTTGGGATGGCAGCTGCTGCCGGGTTAATCATGTTTTTACCCAATTTGATCATCTTTATCGTCATGCAGTCTCGTGTCATGAACACGATGGCCCATGCCGGTATTAAGTAAGGAGGGTCCCATGCGAACAATCAAATGGTTCACCATTCTTATCTTATCCTTTGTCTTAGTCTTCGGCTTTAGCTTCACATCAGAAGCTTCATCCGCGACATCTTACACGATGACACTCAATGCCAAAGGCCGTTATGTACGTACTCAAGATGCCTATCTTCCCGATAAAACATATGTCAATTTAGGCTTGCGTGGTCCTCAAGATATGATTTTCTATGGCGATGACATGCTTTTTATCGCTGATACCGACAATAAACGAGTCGTGGCGTTTAATACCATCTCTTCGACGATTGATTTTGTCTTATCACATCCTGATTTTGATAAACCCAAAGGTGTTTTTGTCAGTGATCGAGGTATTTATGTTGCCGACACCACGGCTGAAACCGTCTTTTGGTTTGAACTTGATGGTACCTATATTCGTCAGTTTGATCGCCCAACAACGCCATCATTTGGCGATACCACCTATAACCCTAGCAAGGTTGTTGTCGATAACCGTGGAAACCTTTATATTTATGGTGAAGGGGTTAAGGACGGAATTATTCAATTATCGAATACAGGTGAATTCTTAGGGTATTTCACTTCGAATAAGGTTCAGTTATCGTTTACGCAACAAATCTATAAAATCATTTTCTCTGAAGAGCAGTTTGAAGATTTTGCAGCACGTGATCCTCAGACGTTCTCGAATCTCTTCATCGATCAGAACTCTATGGTTTATACGACCACTATGGGAACATTTAGAAATGCCATTAAAAAGCATAATACACAGGGTGGAAACATTTTTGCTGAAAGCAGAACACTTTCCTATGAAGATGCTCGTGATATTTATGTCGATGAGGAAGGCATTGTTTATGCAGCGATGCAAAATGGAACCATCTTTGTCTATACCTCAGATGGAGATTTCATCTATAATTTTGGTGCGAGCAATCTTTTAACAGGAGAAATGAATTCGGATATTTCAGGGTTATTCTCCAGATTAGCTTCGATTGCGGTGGATTCTAAAGGAAACATCTGGGCACTCGATGATTCAAAGAACTTCTTGCAGTCTTTTGAGCCTACTGAATATGCCAATAAGATTTATGAAGCACTCTTTCTCTACTCAACACGCCAATATAGCCAATCGATTATCGTATGGGAAGAAGTTTTGAAATTAAACCAAATGTCAGTCATCGCCCATGATTCGATTGCAAAAACCTATTTACAACAAGAAAAATATGAAGATGCCATGTACCACTTTGAGCTTGCTGGAAACCGTACAGGATATTCAGAAGCTTTCTGGGAAGTTCGTAATGTCGATATTCAACAAGCACTTGGTGCACTGATCATTATCCTAGTTGTTTTCTTGGTTTTGCAAAAAACATTGGTGATCGTCGATCGTAAAACAGGGAAGATTACCCTATGGACAGCACCCGTAAGGAAATTCTTTGACGTTAAATTACTAAAAGATATTATGTATATCTTTAGAGTCATGAGACATCCCTTGGATAGTTTCTATGAAATTAAAAAAGGTCATCGTGTCACATTGACCACTGCGATTATCCTTTACTTTGTGTTGTTCTTCTTATACTTGAACTACAGCGTTAATAAAGGGTTTATCTATCAATTTGTCGCAGCTGAAGATATGGATTTATCAGCTATTGTCATTGGCTTCTTCTCGATTTCTATGGTATTAATTATCAGTAATTATTTAGATACCTCGATCCATGATGGTATTGGTGGCTTTAAGCAGATTTTCATTATGTTCATCTATTCGATGGGACCTTTGATGATTGCCTTGTTATCGACCACCTTGCTATCGTATGTGCTGACCTATAACGAAGTCTTCTTCTTGAATATGCTTATGCTCGTTGGACTAGGTTGGAGCTTTATCAATTTATTCTTAGGTATGACAGAAATCCATGATTATTCAGCAAGGCAAACGTTTAAGAGTATCTTGATGACCGTTCTGTTTGCTATTGTGTTTGCAGTTGTCTTGATCATTATCATCATGATGTGGGAACAACTTTACATGTTCTTAGAATCGATTATCAAGGAGGTGATTCGTAATGTACTTCAATAAAAAACTCATTGTTATTGTCTTGATTTTGATTATGACGAGTTTAACTGTGCGTGCAACTTATCTCGAATCGCCTAAAGATACCAAACTTCCACCTGATGAAGTGACTTATGTCATCAGTGAACCCACAGATATGCAGTTCCTTTATGAAAATGACAATTACAAGTATTATTTCAGAGATTCAAGAGATGTTTTCGCCATTTATGATAAACGAAATGGGTATACTTGGAAAACTGGACTTGACATTCCTTTTGATAATGAGATCAAAGACAATTGTGATCTCTTGCTAGAAGGAGAAATCCCTCCCACAGAAGAAGAGATTCTCGCGACATGTCTTCCCCTTGAAGACCGCATGAATACCCTTTTCGAAGGAATCGGAAATTCACTTTTAACCATGGAATATTATGACAGCGCCATGCAGATTAAACGTATTTCAAGTGCGTCTGAAGAAGCGGTTCGTTCAACATTAGTTATGGTCAATAACGATTCCTCACATTATCGTTTGGATGTAACCTTTGATGTCATTGATGTCATCTTAAAAGTTCATATTTATTTAACGGAAGATGGCATGAAATATCAAATTTTAGATGATGAGATTTCTGGTGAGGATACCGCCGATATTGCTGCTTTCATTTTTACACCATTTATGGGTGCCTCAGGTGGTCAACAACTTATTTTTGATATGGCTGAAATGGATTATCCAAGAGCCACAGAAAATGTTCCCAAAGAGCGTATTCCGGGGTATATTTTCGTTCCAGATGGAAGTGGAGCTCTTTTGAGACTCGATGACTACACGACATCCTTATCAACCTATCGCGGTGATATGTACGGAGCGGATTTTAGCACGGATACTTATCATTATCGTTGGCAATTCGGGTATGTTCCTTTAAAGAACCCAACACTTCCTCTCTATGGAGTGGCGCATGGAAATCGTCAAGCAGCATTCTTTGCCCATGCAACCGATGGGGCTGAGTTCATGGAAATCATCTCCAGTCCTCATAACAACTTAACTCCATATAATTACGTATATGCACGTTTTAATCGAAACAATGTATTCCAACAAATTTACAACCAAGCAGGAGCCGGTTACAACACGTTATTTCCTGAAAAGATGTCTTATGACATTACGATGGATTATGTTTTCTTAGCAGGTGATGGTCAAACGGATGGCTATCCAGCTGACTATGTTGGAATGGCACTCAAATATCGTGATATTTTAATCGATAATGATATCATTCATCCGATGGAAGAACAGATGGATGCAATGCCTATTCGCCTTGATTTCATCATGGCGGATGCGATGGATTCACTTATTGGTACACAAGATGTCGTGGTGACAACCATTGATCAGGTAAAAGAAATACTCACCGAACTCAATTCCACAGGCATTGAAAGCATTAATTCAGGTGTTTATGGTTATCAACGCGGTGGAATCACTTTAGGAGATAAAGATAATCCTAATTGGACACGCGCGATTGGAACTAAAAATGATTTTGAAGATGTTGTTGCCGATTTAGCAGAACTTGATATTGATCTATCGCTTGCTTTAAACTATTCAACCATCTATGAAGAACAGATGAGTTTACTAGGTAATGCAGCTAAACACTATAACGGGTGGTACATTAGAGAACACATCGTCGGAGAAGTAGGACCTGTAAGTGAAACATATTTTGCACGTCCTAATCTTGTCGCTTCATGGATTAAATCCCATGAAAAAGCAGTAAGAGATCTCAATATGATGAGTTTTACCTATGAAGGTGTGACCAACTTACTCTATAGCGACTATGGTCGTGATGAATTATCGATTCAAGAAGTCATGGCACTCTATAGTGAAACACTGATGGCCATCGATGAAAATTATAAGATCAATGCGTTGAACCCAAATCTCTATTTATGGCCATTCATTGATCGCTACTTACAAGCACCTGTATTTACTTCACAGTACCTCATTCAAACCGATACTGTACCTTTCTTGCAACTCGTTTTACAAGGATCGATGGAAATCTATGCATCCTATGCAAACTTCTCATTTTATACCGATAGTGATGTACTACGTATGATCGATTATAATGTATTCCCATCGTTTATGTTAACCCATGATCCTTCGTATGAATTGGTATCTACAAATTCTTCAAACTTCTATTCAACAGAATTCGTACTTTATGAAGACATGATTCATGATATTTATTCTCGCATGAGTGATGCGTATCAAAATGTCTTAAATGCCTCATGGGTGGATCGTGAAGTGTATCAACCCGGTGTGATCATCAATACCTATGATAATGGCGTTAGAATTGTCATCAATTACACTGATGAACTCGTTCTTTATGAGGGGCATTCTGTGACTGCACTCAATTACCGCGTGTTGGATTAAGGAGGCTAAGATGAAAAAACCTAAATCAAAAGTCTCAGACTTATCAAAACATGTCAATCGCTCAGCTTACTTATTCTTACTTCCTTGGCTCATTGGATTTATCATTTTCGTAGCCTATCCCTTTTTCTACACCATCTATCTTTCACTAAATACTGTCGTAAGAGATGTAACTGGATGGACGAATACATGGATTGGGCTTGCCAATTATGAAACAGCTTTCTTTAAGAATACGACGTTTAACCCACTGATCTTAGATTTCGTAGTGGTCGAGTTGACCTATGTACCGGCTATTCTCGTATTATCTTTAATTCTTTCTTTATTGCTTAATGCAAACATTAAGTTCCGTGCAGGATTTAGAATGATTTACTTCTTCCCAGTCGTTGTTTTATCGGGACCTGTCATGACTGAACTCATCAACTCGGATTCTACCACGCGAATCGATGTCACGGACATCATCGTATTCCGTATGATCGAAAATTTCTCACCCTTTATTGCCGATATGATTGCTGGAATTTTTAATAATTTTACTTTGATCTTATGGTTTACAGGGATTCCCATCGTCTTGTTTATGAACGGGCTACAAAAAATCAATTCTCAACTTTACGAAGCTGCGCAAATTGATGGAGCTAATTCATGGCAAATTCTATGGAAAATTACCATTCCAAATTTAAAATCAACAGCACTCGTTGTTTCGATCTTCTCGGTTGTACAGATCGCAATCTTCCAGGTGAACCCCATCTACAACTTCGTGGTTGGAACCATTCGTGATAATTACTCCGATGGACTTGGATTTGCTGCTGCGGTTGTCTTGATCTACTCGCTCATTGTCATCATCTTTGTCGGAATCGCATATGCACTCTTAAGAGAAAAAGATGATACGATCTATGAAGAATCACTGCGTGAAAGAAAAGAAAGAACACTGGAGAAGATGAAGAAGTTGCAACAACAAAAACTTCAAAAACCACTCTCTCAACAAATCAAAGATAGCCTCATGGACTTAACACATAAGATTAAAGAAAAAATGAAGCAAAAGGAGGATAAGAACCATGATCAAAAAGCTTGATCTTGCCAAATGGAGAAAACTTCTTTTTGGACACAAAGCAACCTCTGGGATCTTCGGTAAGACTGTCGTTTACGCGCTACTGATTGGTGTCAGTTACATCTTCCTTTATCCTTTGCTTAAGATGATTTCCATGTCATTTTTAACCCAGATTGACCTTGTCAATCCAGAAGTAGACTGGATTCCTACGCAGCTCAGTTTTGCTAACTATGTTGTAGCGAATCGCGTCTTGGGGTTATTACCTCCTTCGTTAGCTAATTTTGCAGAAGCACCTTTGCAAGCAATTCTTGGTATCTTTAGTGATGCAGGTAATTTATTTCAATCACTTAGAAATATTGGTGTCGTTGCATTTGTTCAAACTGTGATTGCTTCACTGACTGGTTTTGCGTTTGCACGTTATGAATTCAAATTTAAGAAATTTTGGTTTGCGATGGTCTTATTATCCTTCGTCATTCCGTTACCTATGGTTACTATTCCACGCGTGATGACGATTTTCGGATTACAAGACAACGTTTGGACACCATTCTTTAATTCAACACTTCGTGGTACATTTCTTGATGGTATATTAAAACCCACACTATTCCAAACGATGTTTCCTCAATTTTTGTTAACACTCTTTGGACAAGGTGTGAATTCTGCCATCCTTATTTTGATTTTCTACAACTTCTTCAAGATGATTCCAATCTCTTTGGATGAAGCTGCAAGAATTGATGGGGCAACCTCAACACAAGTTTTCTGGCATATTTATGTTAAACTTGTCACGCCCATTATTATCACCGTCTTCTTATTTGCTTTTGTCTGGAATTGGAATGATATCTATTCAGCAACGATCTATTATAATTCCAATAATCCATTAATTGTGTTAAGATTATCATTGTTTGCCTCTCAATTTGAAGACCTTGCCGGAAGCATTCCTGGCCAAGGTGGTGAAGTGAGAATTAATGAAGCCTACCGTATGGCTGCAACCTTCTTATCGATGTTACCGCTATTTATCATGTACCTAGCGGCACAGCGTAAGTTTATTGAAGGTATTGAACGTACAGGTATGACAGGAGAATAAAAAAATGAAAAAACTCTTACTATTTACTTTACTTGCCGCATTCATCTTCCTCTTATCCTCATGTGAGGAAGATGAACCGACACCACCAGAAGAAACGGATTATTCCCTTTGTAAAGGTGCAGGGTACGATTATGATTACACAACCATTGATGACTATGAACTCGTATGGTCTGATGAATTTGATGTCGATGGAGCCCTTGATTCAACCAAATGGGGATATGATGTCGGTGGTCAAGGTTGGGGTAATAATGAACTCCAATATTATACCAACGGCCTTAATTCTTGGGTAGAAGATGGCAAGATGATTATTGAAGCCAGAAAAGAAGCTTACTTAGGTCGCGAATATACGTCAGCACGCGTCATCAGCAAAAATAAAGGCGATTGGAAATATGGTAGATTTGAAATCAGTGCTAAGCTTCCAACCGGTGTTGGCACATGGCCAGCGATCTGGATGTTACCCACGGATTGGCGCTATGGCAATTGGCCAAACAGTGGTGAAATTGATATCATGGAGCATGTGGGCTATGACCAAAATGTGATCCATGGTTCCATTCATACCAAATTCTACAATCATTCTATTGGAACACAAAAAGGTGGTTCTCGTGTGATTGAAAGTGCTTCGACAGGATTTAACACATATTCAATTGTTTGGCTTCCAGAACGCATCATTTTCTATATCAATGATGTTCAGTATTTCCGCTTTTATCCAGGTCTGTATCTTAACTGTCCTGGTTTTGAAGAATGGCCTTTTGATCAACGTTTCCACCTACTTCTCAATATCGCCATCGGTGGTAATTGGGGTGGTGCTGAAGGTGTTGATGACTCCATCTTCCCTCAACGCATGGAAATTGAGTATGTCAGAGTCTATCAGTCAGACACCGTGACCAACTTACAGAAAGGATAACGCATGATGAACTCTTCTTATGTTTATGAACAAGGCAAATTGTGGATTGATCGTTACGATCAGAAAAAACCATTTGCCTCCTTTTTGCCTGGCATCGCTGGACGCTATGGCATCCCTATGTGGGTGTATTATGTGAATCGAGGTCAATTGATTTCTAGTTTTGGTCTAGAATCTAAAGATCAAGCCATATTGGATTTCAGTCCAGCGAATATGGCGTATCGGCGTACAGAAATCGATGGATTTAGAACATTCATCAAAGTAGATGGTCGTTATTATGAACCCTTTAATTCAAATAATAATCATCCACGATCCATGTGGTCAGAGACCAATGCTGTCGGTATAAAAGAAGTATTCGATGATCTCGAACTTACCGTTAAGTATTTTAACGTGACCAATCAACCTTATCCAGGTTTAATTCGAAAAGTATCATTAAAAAACTTAAGAAAAGATCATCGCCATATTGAACTCGTCGATGGATTAGCCACCATGTGGCCATATGGAACCAATCAGTTCATGATTAAAAACATGAGTAATCTCGCGGTTGCTTGGTTTGATGTTTTTAATCAAGAGCGCAAGATGCCTTTACTTAAAAATAGATCAACCACAGAAGACACGGCTGAAGTTGAAGGAGTTGAACAAGGAAATTTCTATGTATCTGTCAATCAGGAACAAGAAAAACTCGATGTCATCTTTGATCCATCACTCATTTTTGGCTATGAAATGTCTTTGCGTAACCCCCAAATATTCCAAGAACAAATCTTAGATCAATTATTGCTTCAGGAACAAGTCACCGTCAATCAGTTGATGAGTGGTTTTTCTGCTGCAACATTCATGCTTGATCAAGAATATCAGTTCTATACACTCTTTGGTAAGGCTAACCATCTAGAGGAACTTCATGAACTTGAAACAAAACTCAGTTTTGAGTATTTTCAAGAGCTAGAACGTGATGCGGATATCCTAGGACAAGAAGTGACTGCACCAGTAGAAGTTTCTACACATTATAAAACGTTTGATGCATACTTAAAGCAAAGTTTTCTAGATAATTTACTCCGTGGTGGATTCCCACTTGTCTTCAAGGGAAAAGAACATGAGATTATCTATCATATCTATTCAAGAATCCATGGCGATATGGAAAGAGAGTACAACAATTTTTTCGTTGAACCCGCGTATTTCTCTCAAGGTAATGGTTCGTATCGTGATGTGAATCAAAACAGAAGAAATGATGTCTACTTCGTCCCTGAAGCACAAATATTTAATATTCATCAATTTATGGATCTCATCCAACTTGATGGACATAACCCTCTAACCATTCAGGGAAGTAAACTAAGTGTGACAGCAGAAGATTTGCCAGATATGTTAAAACTTGTGACATCCCATCAAGAGCGGATTGAAAAGATTTTAAAACAACCTTTTACACCTGGTAAGCTTATGACAGAGATTGATCATCATAAAATAGGACTTACCGTGGATAAGGATCGTTTCTTAAACCATGTTCTTTCCTATGCAACGCAAGAGATTCAATCGGTGTATGGCACTGGATATTGGAGTGATCACTGGATTTATAACATGGATTTGATCGAGGCATATTTAAATGTTTTCCCCGATCGCCTCGATAAACTGCTCTTAAGTCCCGAGTACCGATTCTATCAAAATCATGTCTCTGTTTTCCCAAGATCCATTAAATATGTGATGACACCTAAAGGTGAAGTAAGACAACTTTATCCTCTTTACCATGACCAAGAAAAAATCAATAAGACGCATCTTAAAGTCAATCAGACCAATTTCCACAAGAGCATACACGGGGAAACCATTCGTGTCACCTTACTGACAAAATTGATTCATTTAGCATCGATCAAGTTTACCAGTCTTGATCCTGAAGGTATGGGAATCATGATGGATAGTGAAAAACCGGGATGGAATGATGCGATGAACGGATTACCTGCAATTTTCGGTTCTGGACTCACTGAAACCATTACCTTGAAGCGATTAATTAATCGTTTAATCGAATGGTTACCACATCTAGATCAGGAAATATTTATGGTTCCAACTCGTATTGCCCAGTTCTTTAAAGACATCATTAGTGGGATTGAGTATGGATTTGATTATATGCAAGATCTTCGTGAAGCTTTTGATAGAGATACCAAATTCTTCCTTGATCCACAGCCAATAAAGATCCATAAAAATGATCTTATTTCAGGATTAAATATCATACTCAAATCCATTGAAAAGGGCTTAACAAAAGCGAAAAAGATGGGTGATGGTATATTGCCAACCTATCTTTCATATGAAGCGTTTGATTATAAAGTCAATGAAGTCAAACATCCTGAACTTGGCTATCCGACAGTGACAGTTCGTCAATGGAAAGTCAGAATGCTACCATTTTATTTGGAAGCACCAGCAACGTATATGAAGCAGCTTCATGATCATGATGAAGCGAAGATGATCTATCAAAAAATTAAGCAAACAGACATGTATGATGAAAAACTAGGACTCTATCTCACCTCAAATCCTTTAGACGATGAGACGCTTGAAATCGGTCGTGCCCGTGCATTCACCAAGGGTTGGCTTGAGCGTGAAGCATGTTTCATGCATATGTCATATAAGTATTTGATCAGCTTGATCAAGAGTGGTCTTTATGAAGAATACTTTACCGATATGAAGACAGCGATGCCCCCATTTATGGATCCAGAAATCTATGGTAGAAGCCCCTTGGAGAATGCTTCCTTTATCGCAACCTCTAATAACCCCAATCCAAAAAATCACGGTCGCGCATTTGTCGCACGTCTAACTGGAACGACATCAGAAGCGATGACACTGATGATTCTTATGATGACTGGGAAGACGTTGTTTACCTTTGAAGATCAAGTCTTGAAGTTCAAGATTCATCCCATTCTCACCCATGATTTCTTTGATCAGAAACACGAGGTCTCTTTTAAATTATTTAGTAAAGTCAATATCACCATTTATAATCCAGAAAACAAAAACACGTTTGAAGGACTTTATCCGGTCGAATATCAACTTAAAAATGCATTTGATCATGTAACCGTACAAGGACCCACAGTTGATGGTCATCTTGCTGAGCAAATTCGACGTGGTCATTTTGATCATGTCCGTGTAACCTTAAAATCGAAATAAATAAGTCACTCACTGTCTTTAAGATAAAGAGATGACAAACATTCTGTTATCGATGAGCATCATTGTTTTTGTTTTGGTTTAAATAATGGAGGTTAGCATGAAAATTGAAAAGATTCAAACTGCAAAAGGGACACTTGAACGATGGCACATCTATCCTGAAGAATTTTTAGATGAAAGTTTTGATCCAACAAAACCCATGATTGTCTTAGATCCTAAAATCACTTTTCAATCCCATATTGGATTTGGAGGAGCGTTTACTGAAGCCGCGGCTTATACCTTTGCAGAAATGACTTTAGATCAACAAAATGACGTCATAAAAAAGTATTATTCTGAAGAAGGTCTTAAGTATACCTTAGGACGTACTGCGATTCATAGCTCCGATTTTGCTTTAGAAAATTATACATATGTAAAAGAAAATGATAAAAAATTAGCCACATTTGATTTATCGAGAGAAGATCAGTGGGTTGTTCCGATGATTAAGAAAGCCATGACATATCAATCTGAGTTGAAGCTTCTCGCTTCGCCATGGTCTCCACCAGCATGGATGAAGACCAATCAAGACATGAATCATGGTGGATCCTTACTTCCAAAGTATCGTCAGACATGGGCGAATTATTTCGTGAAATATCTAGAGCATATGAATCATCGAGGGATTCCTTTTTGGGCTGTGACGATTCAAAATGAACCCCAAGCTGTTCAAACCTGGGATTCCTGCATTTATACTGCAGAAGAAGAACGTGATTTTTTAAGAGATTACTTAGGTCCAACATTGCATACATATGATCCAAACCTTAAAATTTTAGGATGGGATCATAATCGTGACATCATTATTCCACGTGCAAAAACCCTTTTATCCGACCCGGAAGCACAAAAACATCTATGGGGGATTGCTCATCATTGGTATGTGAGTGAAGCATTCGAAAATCTATCCGTTGTTAAATCCCTTTTTCCTGACAAACATCTTTTATTTACAGAAGGCTGTATTGAAGGCGGTCCTAAACCTCACGAATGGCATACTGGTGAACGCTATGGAAGAAATATCTTGGGTGACTTGAATAACCATGTGGAAGGTTGGATTGATTGGAACCTGATTTTGAATGAAGAAGGTGGACCCAATCATGTTAAAAACTACTGTGACTCACCCATTTTATATGACCGTCAAACCAAAGATTTAATCATCAATTCTTCATATTACTACATCGGGCATTTCTCTAGATACATCCAAGAAAATGCCAAGCGAATTAAAACAACGATGAATCTCCCTAAAGGTATATACGCAACCGCGTATCAAAATCCAAACCAAGAACTCGTGGTTATCATTCAAAATGAAACCAACGATGCACCAAAGATTTCTTTAGTCTTGGTACCCAATGGTAAACTCATTCAACTTGAACCACACTCCATTGTCACACTTCTTATCAAGAATTGAGAAAATTTCGTTCATTATTTGCAAATTTTCTTTAAAATATCGACATTTTGCCCTTCGATTTGCTACAATACTTGTGGACTGGATGTGAAATGATGGTTACCATCGATGAAATTGCGAAACTTTCGAAAGTTTCGATATCAACCGTATCAAAAGCACTGAATGGCTATACAGAAATCAGCGAAAAAACAAGAAAAAGAATCATTGATATCGCAGATGAACTTGGCTACATGCCAAACGCAACCGCACAGAGTTTAGTACGCAAACGTTCCAATACTGTCGGTGTTGTTTACGAAGTACAATATGGTTTAAAAAACCTATTTTTCTCGAGTGTGCTTGAAGCATTTAGAAAGAATATCGAATCGAAGGGATACGATATCTTACTTTTGTCTCATAATACCGATAGTGGTCTGGATTATTTAAGACATTGCCAATCGAAAAATGTGGATGCCGTTTTAGTGGTATCTGGTGGTGACAACTCGGATGCAATCCATAAACTCTATTTGAGTCAACTCGCTGTTTTAACACTAGATCCAGCAGAAAAAGGACCCAATTCGATATTTTCTGACTCGTATCATTCGATTAAGCGATCCTGTAAGTATCTTTATGATTTAGGTCATAAGAGAATCGCTTTTATCAACGGATCTTATACCAATTTTATTGGTCGTGAACGCTTAAGAGCCTATCTAGATTTTATTCATGAAAAAGGTCTTGAACCTCTCTATCTTGCTGAACGTTCCAATGAGAAGTATAGTTATGAAGAAGGCTATACGACCATGAAAATGATCTTCGAAGCGTATGGTTTACCTGAAGCGGTATGTTCGGTTTCAGACCTTATGGCCATCGGTGCGATCAATTATTTATACAATCATGGTTTTTCTGTTCCAGGTGATGTTTCAGTCATTGGGTTTGATGATCTCCAGGTATGTGAGATCGTAACCCCAAAATTGACAACCATACGTCAAGATTACGAAGCTTTTGGTGAACTTGCGTGTGATACACTTCTTGGTATGATTGAAGGAAAGGTGAGAAAAATTGATCCTATCATTGTCGATACTGAGATCATTGTCAGAGATTCTTGCCGTAAGCGAAAATAAATTGAACTAGCCTGTTCTTGCAGGCTTTTCTTTTTCCATACATGCTTTTGATGGCAAAACCTTGTATTTTTGGATAAATCATATATAATTAAGTTACCTGAGATTCCTTTAAACAATATGATAAGTTCCCCCCCTTTAGGGTGTTCTTATCGTTTAACTGATTCTCAGTCGCCTTGTCCGCGCCCCCCCTGCGGTCAAGGCATTTTTTATGGTTTTTTTCGATAACTTGATGGTATAATAAGACTACAACAATCATTCATCATTTTTTAGAAAAAGAGGTGTCTTATGTCACAAAAAATTCTCATTGTCGAAGATAATATCCTTGTCAGCCGAAGTATAGAAGCGAAACTAAAAGAAGAAATGTTTGATGTAAAAGCCGTGTTTAATGGTGAAGAAGCAATTAAGCAATTTGACTCTGTCTCCTATGATTGTATACTTCTAGATCTTATGTTGCCATTAAAGAATGGTGAAGAAGTTCTCAAACACATTCGTTCTAAAGGAGATGTTCCCGTCATTATCATTTCGACCAAAGATACCGATGTTGAAAAAGCGATCAACTTAGGCCTTGGTGCTGACGATTACCTCTCAAAACCTTTTTCTATGTTGGAATTAGTCGCTCGAGTGAAAGCTGTTTTGCGCCGATCGCAAAAATCTCATGAAAAAGAATTAAAAACAGTCATGGAAATTGGTCCACTCACGATCAATTTGAACACATTTGAAGTGAAGAAAGATGGGAAACTCTTAGAATTAACCTTAAAAGAATTTGAAATACTCAGACTTCTAATCACGCATCCGGATCAAACCTTTTCTAAACAACAAATGTATCGTACCGTATGGGGAGAAGAGTATTATTATAACGATAATGTGATCAATGTTCATATACGAAGACTCAGAGAGAAAATTGAAGATGATCCATCACATCCTAAAATTGTGTTGACAATGTGGGGATTCGGCTACAAATTAGGCCAAGAATAGTCCAAATTGAGGGTAGTATTGCTACTCTCTTTTTTTATTTAAGAAATACTTAAGAACTCTGTCACATCATCTTAAACACTTTTTGATAGACTAAAGGCATCAGGAGGGGATAACGGTGCAGACATTAAACATCACATGGGCTTTTTACTTAGCATACAACCATCTTAAGGGTGAACTTTTTTTACGTTCATCAAATGCATGCCAAACCGATCATGAAACCCCATCTGAGATAAATTTAAATTTAGGACAAATGAAATCAATCATTCATAAATATGATTTTCGGAAATTTCAATACTTCTCTGAACGATTGTTTAAAGAGCCTTTTGATACGATGCTTCGATTAAAATGTGAAAATACACAAGAGTATATAAGAACACAAGCGATATGTGAGTCGACATCGAATGGATTTCACTGTGTCTTGATTGAGGACAGACGTTATCATGAATTATCAAAAAAACTTGCTTCAAGTAAAATCACAGAAGCAAATTTCAACTGGTTGGATGAAACTCTTACACACTATGAGTCTTTAAAGCACTTAAAAACAATCAAACAACATTTAACACAGATGATCATGAGACAAACGAATTAATAAATAAGTAAGAAACACGTTATTTGGAAGTAAGAGTTTCTATGTATAATAAACTCGAATTTGATAAAAGGAGACCCCAAACATGAAATATATCATCTTAACATTAACCATGTTACTTGCAGCAATGACATTTGTTTTGGAGGTTTCCAAAACCTATGCAACAGAAATTGAAATCCAAAAGATTTCTTTTGAAGATCATTCAGGTAATGTAGTCTATAGTGAACACATTGTAGCGGGTGCCGACCTTTCAGATTTTGTTTATCCAGAAGCACCAGAACGCCCCGGTTACCTTTTTGTGGGTTGGAGTGGTGAACTTCCTGATGAAATGCCATATGCAAACTTGGTGTATGTCGCCGTATACGTAGAACAAACCTTAAGTCTGACCGTGAATGTAAGTTAAATCAATCCCATCACTTTATCAAGATGCCTTTGAAAATGAAGTCATCTTTTTTCTTTATAGGGGATAAAATGATACAATACATTTAGGTGATCAAAATGCATATAGCAAGTATCAATTTAAGAATTGATGTGACGGTTGACGGAATTCATCAATGGATCTATCGTAGAAAAGCGATGATGGAGTTTATTCTCAAAGAAGAATTTGATGTGATTGGAATGCAAGAAGCAGGACCAGGGATGTTTCATGACTTGATTTCCGGGTTAGGCGATCATTATCAGATCATCTATCAAGGGCGTGATGAACGTGGAGAAGGTACACCTGTTGCAATTAAAAAAGATCTACCTATTTTAAAACAGGGAACTTTATGGTTAACAGATACAAAAGAAGTTGAATCAACCATCCCAGGTAGCCATTTTCCTCGTATTGTGACTTTCGTTCATATCGGTGGAAGTACTCCTTTTTATTTCTTTAATACGCATCTTGATTATGCAAGTGATGATATATGCAAAACACAAGCTTTGCATCTGCTCAAAATAATCAAACAAGTAAACCAAGAACATCTCCCCTATGTCATTACTGGTGATTTTAATCAGTATCCTGATTCGATGACGATAAAAACATTGAAAAAAAGTCATCAATCTATTTATGATTCCATGAATGGGTACCCTTTAACTTTCCATGGTTTTAGTGATAAAAAAGAGGGATTACCGATCGATTATATTTTCTTATCCGATCAATGGTTGATTAAAAATTCAATGGTTCATCATCACAAAAACCAAGGGATTTACTTAAGCGATCATTATCCTATTTCAATTCAAATAACAAAAAAATAAGCACATCACATGATGTGCTTTTATTTTCGATGGTACCCCCTCACGGGTTCGAACCGTGGACCCACTGATTAAGAGTCAGTTGCTCTGCCAGCTGAGCTAAGGAGGCGTGTTTGGCCGTGCATTTGTTATTATAGCATAACATAGTAAAATTGCAAGCCTTAGGGGATAAAAAACGTCATTTTGAAATAACGGAAGAAGTTAATTTGCTCGGTAGATGACCTCATCACACATCTGATAGGCGAGTGTGATCATTTCTTTTTTATTTAAAGGAAATAAAACAGCAGATTTTCCAAATTTCAACCCGGGTATTTTCTTTTCTTTCCATGTATTGACATAGTCAAAATCTGTCGTATATATTGAAAAGTGGTTCTTTCCTCCACCGAGCATCAAAAAGAGTTTGGGTTTAATTTTAAACATAGGTCGCTGGTAAGAAAGCGTAAATGAGAGCGTTGGGTATTTTTGCAAAACGTAATCTCTTACGTGATCAAACCACCATATTTGTTCCTCGGTAAGTGTAAGTCGATAATCTGCAATGGATGAATATGACATGATAAATCCACCTTTCTATGCGTACTAATTCGATTATATAGAAAAAACATGAGGTTCACAAGTTATCAACATCTAAAACAAAAATTTCGCGTGACATGTTATAATAAAGTAATGTGTGAGGGAAATTATGTATACATACACTTTGGCTTTTATTCACAAAAACAATCAATTCCTCTTGGTCAACAGAGAGAAAAAACCCTGGAAAGGGTGTTGGAATGGCCTCGGAGGGAAAATTCAAACCAATGAGACGCCTATAGAAGGCATTATTCGTGAACTTTTTGAAGAGACTGGATTAAAGATCAGAGAAGAATATATCAAAGATTGTGGAATCTTGACTTGGAATACTTTCGATGCACACGGTCAAGGTTTACACCTATTTTTGATTCATGGCAATACTTTAGAAAAGCTTGATACACCGCTTTCAACCGAAGAAGGCATCTTGGATTGGAAGCATCTAGACTGGATTATCGATCCCAATAATTATGGTGTTGCACATAACATACGCTTCTTTTTACCCACGATGTTGCGTGAAAACATGCGCTATCATTATCATTGTATCTTTGAAAATGACACACTTATTCAAGTAACGAAAGAGGTGATGAATCATGTTTCTTGAACTCCTTATCGCGGGGACTTCACTCCTCATGCTAAGTTATATTGGACTGTCACTCTATCAAAAAAAAATCTCAAATCAAATAAAAAGTAAGACATTGGAGACCATAAGAACTTACGGAGAGATTTCAGAAATGGATGGTCATCTTACGGTTAAGATTGATCATCAAGTCTATGAAATACTATATATCCAAGTCCCAGCCAATGCGGAACTTACAATTAATAGTAAAAACAAATGGGATATCCATCAGATTGGAAAATCTCACATCATCGATCAGAGCAGACGTCTTTCATCACCTTATCCCAAGATTGTCATCATCTATCCAAGTACACTTCGGATCAAGCGCTATATTAATGAAAATGAGATGGTCTTTGTTTCTTATCAAGACAAGGTCTATGATTATTATTTAGTTCGTCTTATGGAACTCGATGATTTATTGAAGAGGTTAACAGACAATGCGTAAAATTTTACTATTTTTTATCATTTTTGGGATATCTTTGATGATTTCATCATGTCAAAATGAACCCATCCAATATTCAGATGATCAACCTTTCGTTTTGGAAATGAAGGATGAAACATTAAAGATCCTTCAGATCACAGATCTACATCTCACCTATGGTTATGATTATCGCGATCAAAAAACGTTAAGATTAATCGAGGCACTCAGCACCTATGATGACTATGATCTTATCGTGATTTCAGGTGATCTCACCATGTCCCCCTCAGCACCACGTTTATTCAAACAAATTATCTCCCTTATGGAAGGCTTAAAGACACCATGGACATTTATTTTTGGTAATCACGAAAACGATTATCACTCGTATGAAGACTTTTTGTCCATTATACCTAAGACAGACTATCTCTACTTTAAAGTCGGACCCATGATTGATCAAGGGGGTGTTGGTAATTTTCACTTTACATTCACCAAAGATGGGACGCCTTTTTACCGGCTTTACCTAATAGATTCTAAAGCCGAAGCACCTTCATTAGAAGATGCTGATTTTGAGTATGATTATCTTTCTTTAGGTCAAGTGAACTGGTATCGTGATCATGTTGAAGATGATCAGGTGGATTCTATTGTCTTTATGCATATTCCTCTCATTCAGTATAATTTAGCCACGGATATTGTAGGGACGTTTGGTGAAGATCGTGTCTATTCACAAGGGATGGATACAGGATTTTTTGATGCCATGGTCGAATTTGGAAAATCAAAAGCACTTTTTGTGGGTCATGATCATCTCAATGATTTCTACTTTATGCTTGAGGGGATTATGCTTGCCTATGGTCGTGCGACCGGATATAACGGTTACGGGACTTTAGAAAAAGGTGGAAGACACATTGAAATCTCTGATAGTGGTGAACTATCGACATACCTTATATCAGAAAGTGAGGTTTTATCATGACCAAAAAACAGATCTTTCTATCAGCGTTTTATTCACTTATCTGGGGAGTTTTGGGAATGTTTTTCTTTGATACAATGTGGTTTTTCATTATTCCATTGTTTGTTTTAGTGTATGGCATATGGGGAGGACGTCATCATGCTTAGTACACTACTCCTTACGATTATCTATGCACTCTATCTCGGTGCATTTGGTGGCCCAATTCTTTTACTCATCCTACGTTTCATCATTGGTCGTGTTGAAAAATTAGATCGTCATACCTTGTTGAAAGTGGTTCTATTTCCTTTTTCTATCGGATTATTTCAAACTTTTTCGAAACCCTATAAATTTCAAAAATTATACCAGACACTGATGATTGTATCCACCATATTAGCGCTTTATGGCATGCTTTATATGATATACATTCATTTTGACTTGAGTCTCATATGAAATATCGTGTAACCAAAAAACAAAATAATTCGGATATGTGCTTTGTCTGTGGTTTAAATAATCAAGCGGGGTTGCATACAAAATTCTACGAGCTCGAACATCAGATAATTTTAGGTGTTTTTCATGGAGAAAACATCCATCAAAGCTATCCAACTCGAATGCATGGTGGGATTATCACAGCATTGCTTGATGAGACCATTGGACGAGCAATTCAAATCATTGAACCCAATTCTTTTGGTGTCACCTATGATCTAAATATTCGTTTCCAAAAACCAGTCCCCCTGCATCAAATACTTTATGCTGTAGGAAAGATTACTGAAGACAGAAAAAGACTTTTTTTAGGAGAAGGCTATTTATGCACTTCAGATGGACAGATTTTAGCGACATGCAATGCTAAATATTTTAAACAGGATATAAAAGACATTGTATCAAAAGACAATTACTTTTTGGAGGAGCAATGGATTTATGTGGATGATGAAATCCCTGAATTCTTCGATTTACCTATATGAGTATTTTAGATATTGAGCAGTTAACATTTAGTTACAGCGGAGAAAATTTGTATCAAAAAGCAAACATGCGGTTGTTTGAAGGTGAACACGCGGTTCTCTTAGGACCCAATGGCACGGGAAAATCAACCCTTTTACGCTTACTCGATCGACAATTATCGCCAGATAATGGATCGATAGCATGGATGCCAAACAAAAGGATTGGCTATTTAGATCAATATGCAAAAATCGATCCTGAGTTGACCGTTAAATCATACCTCTACGAAGCTTTCTTACCCCTTTTTGAAAAAGAGAGTGAGATGGAAGCACTTTATGAAAGAGTTGTTCATTCTAGTGAGAAGGATCACGATCGAATATTGATGTGGGCCTCTACACTTCAAGAAGAACTTATGGATGCTAATTTTTATGCGATTAAATCCAAAATAGGCAATATCATTCATGGTTTAGGTTTATCCATGGATATCTTAGAAGACCCCATCAAGTATTTATCGGGGGGCATGCGAGCTAAAATTATATTAGGTAAACTTTTATTATCGGATTCTGATGTTCTTTTGCTGGATGAACCGACAAACTTTCTTGATGTCAAGCACATCGAATGGTTAGCAAAATTCTTACAGAGTTATCCAAAAACATTTTTAGTCGTTTCACATCTAGAAGAATTTGTAAGTGAGATTGCTACCACCGTTTTTGCCCTAGAAAACGGTCAAATTACGCGTTATAAAGGGAATTATGAGTTCTACCTTAAGGAGAAGGAATTACGCTTAGAACAGGCTGAAAAAGCCTTTGTTAGTCAGCAGAAGTTCATTCAAAAGACAGAAGAGTTTATCCAAAAAAATATCGTACGAGCCAAAACAACGAAACGTGCACAATCCAGAAGAAAGATGCTACAAAAAATCGTTCGTATTCAAGCACCCCAGCACGATAAAACGTATCATTTTCAATTTCCCTTATCCTCACAGACAGGAAAAGATGTCCTTACTACTAATCTGTTAGAAATCGGATATCAAGAACCACTTCTCGAAGCATTATCTATGGCTATTTTGAAACAAGAAAAAGTTGCCATCACTGGAAAAAACGGTATTGGAAAATCAACCTTTATAAAAACGATTATGGGGATCATTCCAAAACTTGGTGGCGAATATAAGTGGATCGATACAGCAAAAATCGCCTATTTTGCCCAAGACATTCAATTTGAAGAGGGAATTACCCCATTTCAACTCGTCCATCACCGATATCCTCATTTCACCAAAAAAGATGTGATGAGTCTGCTAGGGAATCATGGAATCGATTATGACATGGCGAATCGTGAGCTAAACTCTCTTTCTGGGGGAGAACAAACCAAAGTTCGCTTAGCCTTATTACGCCATCAAAAAGGAAATGTCTTGATCCTAGATGAACCTACCAATCACTTAGATGTTGCAGCAAAAGAAGCATTAAAAGATGCTCTTTCAGCCTATGAGGGTACACTGATCTTAGTTTCACATGAAAAAGAGTTTTATCAAGATCTCTGTGACTATGAGATCACACTTTATACATAAAAGGAAGCCTATTCAGCTTCCTTATTTTCTTTACTATCATCAAATTGATCAATTTCTTCAATCAGTGTATCATAGACTTCAGCCTCTTTAATTTTTTTGATAATTTTACCTTTTCTAAAGAGGATCGCTTCACCTTTTCCACCTGCAATTCCGATATCGGCATGCATCGCTTCCCCAGGTCCATTGACAGCACATCCCATGATGGCTACGTTGATATTTTTATTGATTTTTAGCATATACTGCTCAATCTTTTTTGCGATATCAATCATGTCATATTGGATTCTACCACAGGTAGGACATGAGATGAGATTAGGTACTTTGTCTTTTAACCCAAGATTTTTTAAAATTTCTTTCGCTGCTTGGATTTCTAACACCGGATTATCGGTTAATGAGACACGAATGGTGTTACCAATACCTTCAGCAAGAAGGATTCCAATACCCATCGCACTCTTGATCGCACCAGAAAAGGCAGTACCAGCTTCAGTAACACCTAAATGAAGAGGATAAGGGAAGGTTTTCGCAGCGAGTCTATATGCTTCCATCATAAGCCTCATATCGGTTGCTTTTAAGGATAAGACGATATCATAAAAGTCCATCGATTCTAAAATGTCTACATGATGTTTAGCGGTTGCAACCATATTTTCCGCAGTGGGAGCCATTCTGTTAGGAAGAGATCCACTGTTGACACCGATTCGGATGGGAATATTTTTTTCTTTGCATGCTTGTACGACTTCCATGACATGTTCTCTTTTGGGAATGTTTCCTGGATTGAGTCTGATTTTATCGACACCTTGATGAATGGCTTCAAGTGCAAGACGATAATCAAAGTGAATATCTGCGACTAAAGGAATAGAGATTTGTCGTTTAATCTCACCCAAAGCCTTCGCATCCACCATATCTAAAACAGCGACACGGACGATTTCGCATCCTGCATCGGTAAGTTGTTTAATTTGTTTGACAGTTTGATCCACATCTTTGGTATACGTGGTTGTCATGCTTTGAATATAGACTTTACTGTTTCCGCCTAATTGGTAAGGACCCACCTTGACGGGACGTGTATTTTCTCTTGTTAACATTGTCATCACCCATAAAGATTATATGATAAAAAACAGATTATGGGTACTACATTTGCTCCTAGTCAGTATTTTTAAATTGAAAATGAAATTAAAATGAGAAACAGTTGAAAATGTGAATGTGATTTGTTATAATGGTCACGTACGTTTGGAGGGATTATCATGCGCGACCTAGTAAAATTGGTTTGTACCGAATGCGGCGAAGAAAACTATCATACGAATAAAAACAAAAAAGCTCATCCAGAGCGTATGGAAGTAAAAAAATACTGCCCACGCGAAAGAAAGTACACCATTCACAAGGAAAAGAAATAAGCTATTCTTTGAATAGTTTTTTTTCTATAATAAAGTATGTTACAAATAAAAGGTAATGACGATTTATCCCATGTTTATATTTTGTGTCGATTTAATCAATGTCTGATAATTGATCCTTCACATAGCTATGATGAAATCATACATGCTGTCGGTGAACGTACTATTTCAGGCATCCTTTTAACGCATGCACATGCAGATCATGTGGATTTGATTGGACACTTTGACGTTCCTATTTATCTTCATAGTGAAGATGCTCATTTGTTATTCGAGGATCAATATAATGGGTACGCCCCTAAAGCACACCCCTATAAACGTAAACAGCTCAACTTCATCTTTGTAAATGAAGGAGAAAAGATTATGCTTGCAGATCATGTGATCGATGTATTTTATACCCCCGGCCATACCAAGGGTGGATTGTCATTCTTGTACGATCAAAAGTTATTTACAGGAGATACTTTATTTAAAGAAGATGTAGGTAGGCATGATCTCTATTCAGGTAATCTTGTCGACTTAAGAAAAAGTATTCTCAAACTACTTGCCTTATCAGGAAACATTAAAGTATATCCCGGTCATGATGATCCAACCACGATTCGTCATGAACAAAAAAACAATCCATATTATCTTAAATGGAGTAAAATGTATAAGTAAACACAATCGATTAGGATTGTGTTTTTTTTAGACACAAAGTGTCTAGCAATCTTTTATAAAAAATAGCACATAATCCTTGACAGTGCCAATTCGTTCGTGTACAATAAAGTTGGCACAAAACAAGAATGAGTGCTAATCGAGGTGAACGAATGCTCACAAGTCGTCAAAAACTGATTCTAAAGGCAATCATCGAACAGTATGTGAAGGATGCCCAACCCGTAGGTTCAAAATCGTTAACCAGCATGCCTTATTTGAACTTTTCGTCTGCAACACTGCGCTATGATATGGCACAGCTCGAAGAACTTGGTTTTTTAGAAAAAACACATACATCAAGCGGTCGCGTTCCATCAGAGATGGGATATCGCTATTATGTTGAACATCTTGTCACTCGTGATTACGATGTTCAAGAACAATTTCCCTTAATCGATGAAGTGTTTCTAAAGAATACCATTGCAAGAGAAGCTGCAGTTGAACAAGCGATTCATCTATTATCTGAACTCACCAATTATACAGCACTTGCCATTGGACCATCATCCAATCAAAATCTCATCAAAAAAATCGACTTTATCCCTTTATCGGAACAAGATGCTGTCGTGTTGATCGTGACCGATCAAGGGCATGTTCAGCATCAAAATATTCGAATCCCTGAACTGACAAACATCAACGATGTCAAAGAAGTCATTAAGACACTAGATGATCTTCTGCGAAATAGAAAAATCTCAGAAGCAAGTTCTGTTCTCGAGGCTGAGTTTGCGAAAACTGAAATTGAATCTTTTATGGAATATCAAGCACAACTCATTCAATCATTTATTCATGCATTTTCTAAATTTGCCCAGGATAATTTCTATTTATCCGGGGTAACCAATGTGTTTGAACAACCAGAGTTTCATAACGTAAGGCATATCAAAAACTTTGTCGATATGTTAGACCGAAGGGAACTTGTCAAACTTATTGGTGACCATGAAGGATTATCGATTAAATTTGGCAGTGATTTACAACTGATTCCGATGGACAATTGTACGATCATTTCTGTCCCATATCGGGTCAATGATTATGAGCATGGCACCATCGCGGTTGTAGGTCCTACTCGCATGGAATATAACAAGGTCATTCCACTTTTGGAATATATTGCTAGCAACCTTGGAAAACTCTACAAAAAATAAAGAAGGATGATCAATAATGGAAGACAACAAAGAAAAAGAAATTAAAGACATCAATTTAGAACACGATAACGATGTTCATGAAGAAGTTCATAAGAAAGAAAAAAGAAATAAACATAAAGAACAGATTGATCAACTCGAAAATGAGCTCAAAGAGATCAAAGATAAAATGCTTCGTAATGCAGCTGAACTTGAAAACTTCAAAAAGCGTATGCATAATGAGCGTATTCAAGAAAGAAAATATGCGAGCAAGTATCTGATTGGCGAAATTTTAAATCCACTTGATCAGCTTGATAAAATCGTCAACATGACGACAGAAAATGATTTACTCAAAAATTTCTTGATTGGATTTAAGATGATCAATGATCAGATTTATAATGTTTTAATCTCGGATGGTTTAAAGGAAATTCAAGCGTTAAACAAACCTTTTGATCCTTATTTACATCATGCGATCGAAAAGATTTCTGACAAGGAAAAAGAAAATGGCATCGTGATCGATGTCATTCAAAAAGGATATATGTACAAAGATCAACTACTAAGACCTGCCATGGTCAAAATCAATGAATGGAGTGAGGAAAATGGCAAAAACGAATAAAATTATTGGTATCGATTTAGGAACAACCAATTCATGTGTTTCCGTCATGGAAGGCGGAGAAGTTAAGGTAATTGCCAATGCTGAAGGTGGCAGAACTACGCCATCTGTGGTCTCGTTTAAAGGCGAAGACATCAGCGTGGGTG
This sequence comes from Acholeplasma sp., assembly GCA_003605085.1. Lineage (GTDB taxonomy): Bacteria > Bacillota_I > Bacilli_A > Acholeplasmatales > Acholeplasmataceae > Peloplasma. Next base: position 39,711 of record QZKD01000016.1, read on the forward strand.
ATGTTGCAAAGCGTCAAGCGATTACAAACCCAAATACAGTAAGCTCAATCAAACGGCATATGGGCGATAACGCGTATCGCGTGGATATCAACGGAAAGAAATATACACCTCAAGAAATTTCTGCAATGATTCTCCAAAACTTAAAGAAAACAGCAGAAGATTATCTTGGAGCAACCGTCACAGAAGCAGTTATTACTGTTCCTGCGTATTTCAATGACGCACAACGCCAAGCAACTAAAGATGCAGGGAAGATTGCTGGACTCAATGTCAGACGGATCATCAACGAACCCACAGCTGCTGCACTAGCCTATGGCATAGATAAGACAGAAAAAGAACAAACAGTTCTCGTATTTGACCTTGGTGGAGGAACATTCGACGTGTCGATTCTTCACTTAGCAGACGGTACCTTTGAAGTTGTTTCAACTTCAGGTGACAATCATCTCGGTGGTGATGACTATGATGAAGTCATCATGAATTATCTAGTCGATGAATTTAGAAAAGAAAATGGTGTCGACTTATCTAAAGATAAGATGGCTCTCCAACGCTTAAAAGATGCTGCTGAACGTGCGAAAAAAGAATTATCAGGTGTGACTACATCACAGATATCATTACCTTTCATCAGTATGGGCGTTGCTGGACCTCTCCACTTAGAAAAGACCTTGACAAGAGCAAAATTTAACGAACTTACAGCGCATCTAGTTGAACGCTGCGTGGGTCCTGTTCGTCGTGCATTATCCGATGCGAAGATGACTGCAAAAGATATTCATCAAGTATTATTAGTCGGAGGATCGACCCGTACACCTGCGGTTCAAGACATGGTGAAACGTGAACTCGGTAAAGAACCCAATAAGAGTGTAAACCCTGATGAAGTGGTTGCTATGGGTGCTGCGATTCAAGGTGCAGTCCTTACGGGTGATGTCAAAGATGTCTTACTCCTAGACGTAACCCCACTTTCTTTAGGTATTGAAACCTTAGGTGGTGTTTTCACCAAACTTATCGAAAGAAATACAACGATTCCTACATCGAAGTCTCAAGTGTTCTCCACTGCAGCAGATAACCAACCTGCAGTTGACATTCACGTGCTCCAAGGTGAACGCTCGATGGCAGCAGATAATAAGACACTTGGACGTTTTCAATTAGCCAATATCCCACCAGCACCACGAGGAGTACCACAAATCGAAGTAAGCTTTGATATTGATGCCAATGGTATCGTATCTGTTAAAGCAAAAGATTTAGGAACGAATAAAGAACAGAAAATCACGATTTCAGGATCGGGTTCATTATCTAAGGCTGATATCGAACGCATGGTGAAAGAAGCTGAAGAACAAGCAGAAAGTGACCGTAAGAAGCGTGAAGAAGCTGACCTCAGAAACGAAGCATCCAACATGATTTTCCAAACACAAAAAGCAATCACCGATCTAGGTGCTGAAGTAGATGCATCAACCAAGAGTAAACTCGAAAGTTTAATTAAAGACTTAGAAGAAGCTCTTAAGGGCGATGATTTAGATTTGATCAAATCAAGAAAAGAAGCACTTGAAAAAGATGCTCAAGAAGTTGCAGTCAAAGCCTATCAAAAGGCTCAAGAAAAACAACAAGCGGAAAGCGGACAACAAGATTCAACCGATCATAAATCCAATACCGTTGATGCAGAATTTGAAGAAAAATAATCCATTAAGGGGCGTTGCCCCTTTATGTGAATGGAGTTGATGATATGGCAGATAAACGTGATTATTATGACGTCTTGGGCATCCAAAAAACCGCATCAGAGGATGAAATTCGCAAGGCATACCGTAATCTAGCAAAAAAGTATCACCCTGATGTATCCAAAGAAACGAATGCTGAGGAAAAATTTAAAGAAGTCCAAGAAGCTTATGATACGCTTTCTGATCAACAAAAACGATCAGCCTATGATCAGTATGGTCACCAAGGTAATCCCTTTGGTGGCGCTGGATCAGGGTTCTCAGGATTTGGAGATTTCGGTGGTTTCTCCGATATTTTTAGTCAGTTTTTTGGTGGCAATGGTCGCCAACGTCGTGAAAGCTATAATGGTCCCCAAAGAGGTGATGACCTAGAGCGTACGATGACCATCGATTTTATGGAAGCTGTACTAGGAACTAAGAAACCTATCCAAGTGGATGTAGAAGAAGATTGTCATACCTGTCATGGATTAGGTGCTGAATCAAGTAAAGATATTGAAGTCTGTGATCGTTGTCACGGAGATGGTTTCATCAACGTCGAACAAAGAACGATGTTTGGTGCAATGCGCTCACAACAAGCCTGTCCCAAATGTGGTGGCAGTGGTAAGATTATCAAGAAACGCTGTGCAACATGTAACGGACGCGGTCGTGTGAAAACAACAAAAACCGTGGATGTCAATATTCCAGCAGGTGTGGATAACAATATGTCACTTAAGGTGGCTGGTTACGGTAATGGTGGATCTAAAGGAGCAACTCCTGGGGATTTATATCTAAACTTTAGAGTTCGTCCGCACAAAGTATTCCGCCGCGAAGATGATGACATCATCTTAGAAGTACCGATTACTGTGACCCAAGCAGTGCTTGGTGGCAGTGTGGATATTCCTACCATTTATGGCGATGTATCGCTCAAGATACCTTCAGGGATTGAACACGGAACCATTTTGCGCATGCGTGAAAAAGGTGTCCAAAATGTCAGATCAAAGCGTAAAGGTGATCAACAGGTCATCGTTCAAATCAAGACACCGAAAAACCTTTCTTCACAAGAAAGAAAATTATATGAGCAACTTGAAAAATTAGAAGCGAAGGAAAAAGAATCCAGTTGGGAACGATTTAAAAATCTCTTTAAAAATTAATGGAGGCATGTGGCCTCCATTTTTTTATTTTTTTGGGGGAAATGGGAAGAAGACAGAGGTCTTTTTCGCATATTCAATAAAATCAGGGCGATTCTTATACTTGTTTTCTAAGAGAGGAACTCCAGAGACATAGCGTAATAAGTAGGTTATGAATATAGGACTAATGATCACCACTGCACTGAGCCAAGATAAAGCACTTAATCCCACGACCCAAATACCCCACCACATCAATGCTTCACCAAAGTAATTGGGATGACGCGTGTATTTCCAAAGACCCGTTGTTAAAAGTTTACCTTTGTTTTCTGGATTCGCTTTGAAGCGGTTTAATTGATGATCACCCAAAGCTTCAAAATAAAATCCAATCAACCATAGAAGGATCCCAAGACCCAAGAAAATTTGAGAAAATAGATTGGTTTCATCAAAACCTGTGTAACCACTGATGATAATTGGTGTCGCGATGATTAAGAGAAAGACCATTTGTAACATAAATACATAGACATAGGCTTTAATTTTGACATGTGTTTCCCATTTATTTCGCATGTTGACATAACGGTAATCCTCGGGTTTGGACCAATTTCTGACCCCGATATGAAGGAAAAGTCGAATACCCCATAAGGTGACTAAACCGGTAATCACCCACTGATGAATATGTGTCAGTGAATCCGATAGCAACATGGTCCATGCGACAACAACATACCCCAAACCCCACGCGATATCAGCTAAACCATTGTTTTTTTTGATCTGAGCGATGAGATAAAAGAGGTTAAAGAAAGTAAATACGGCAATAAGCGTTGTAATGATCATGTGAGATCCTTTCTGATATAGGCGACTGCAACGGTACCAATTCCAGCGTTCATAGCAACCACGGTCGATATATCCATGATATACGTGGGTTTTTCGCCCAGTAATCCTTCAAGTGAAGACGCATAAAAAGAGGCGCGATCATTGGCATTGGCGTGAACGATGGCATAAGATTCGATACCATAGCGGTTTTGAATGTCTTTGATGTGATCAAAGATCTTTTGATCAGCCTTATGGGTAGATAGCGTCTTCATCATAATGATACCCTTGCCCTCTTCGTCAATGGAAATAACAGGTTTTAAGTGCATTAATGAGACAATTGTTCCTGAAAGTCGTGTCAAACGCCCAGAGCGAACCATATATTTAATCGTTTTTACACTGACCAAAATCTTCGCCTTGGCTGTCATCGATTCTATTTTAGCAACGATCTTATCCAAAGGAAGTCCATCTTCAATCATTTTGGCTGCTTTTAAAACTAAAAGTCCTTCAGCACCAGAATTCTGTTTTGAATTGATCACATGAATGTTGGCTTTTGGAAATTTCACTGCTGCATCAACAAACGCTTGATATGTTCCACTCATTTCTTTGGAAACAGTGATGACTAAAATATCTTTATAGTAGGTCGTAAGAAATGAAAAGAAGTTTTCTAATGATTTTCCGTTGGGTTGGGAAGATGTGGGATAGATTTCAAGCGAATCCATAAGTTCATAGAATCGTGAGCTTTGAATAGTGACTTTATCTAAATATTCAGAGTGATTCATGTGAAGTGTTATTGGATACTGATGAATTTGATAATGATCGACAAGTTCTGTGGGAAGATCAGCAATGGAATCCGTGACTAATGCGATGGGATATTTACGATGATTTGCTGCTTCAAATTGACGCTTCATATCATCTACTTTTTGTTCCTGAATCTGTCCAAATCCATCTAAAAAGGCAAAGACTTGATCCGGATGATCGGTATGAATATGAACACGAAGCGTGCGTTCATTCCCAGCGACAACTAAAGAATCACCAAAAGTTGATAACGATGTTCGAATATGATCCATATCAAGTTGATTTCCACGAAGCAATGCTTCTGTACAAAAGCGAAATTGAGAATCTTCTAAATGATCGACATGGAGTTCTTCGACGGCTTCATGCACTTCAATGACGATATCTTCACCTCTAAAAGCTTTGATAAATCCTTCAATGAAATGGACAAATCCTTTTGCACCTGCATCAACAACATGATTGTCTTTTAGTACCTTTAAGTATTCAGGTGTTCTTGCCAATTCATCTTTGACATATTCATAGGATTGAATCAACAGATCAATTGCTTCTGTTGTCGCCTTTTTGAATTCAGATAAAGCATTCATCCATGCTCGCATCACCGTGATCATCGTACCTTCAACAGGAGTATTAATCGAGTGATAAGCAGCTTCATACGCTTTTTTTGTTAAAGTAATCCATGTATCGAGGTCGATCATCTCTTGGTGGAGAGCATCCGATAATCCACTGATATAGGAAGCAAAAATGATGCCTGAGTTTCCTCTTGCACCTATAATGGCTGCATCTGCGATGGATTGAAGAGTTTCTTTTGGATTGGATCCAAGTTTTGAGCGTTCAATAATCGCATTCATCATGGATGCAAGATTGGTTCCCGTATCTCCGTCAGGCACTGGGAAGACATTGATTGAATTTAATCCATTCTTTTCAGAAATGACTTGTTTTGCTCCAATGATAAATGATTTATAGAGAAGTTCATTTGAGATAATGAATTGTGACATGGTGAAACCTCCAATTTAAAAAATCCATTGATAGATAATATAAGCAAGTGTTGATGTCGATAGACCAAGGAAAGTACCCCATCCTAAGTCAATGAGTGTAATGGTTAATGGCCAATCTTTTAATGTCGCAAGATTGGTTAGATCATAGGTTGCATAGGTAATCAAACCGAAAAGTGCACCATAAAGGACGGCATGAAGCAGTTTTCCATCCTGGACAGCTGGCATGAGAACAAAGAGAACAAGACCACCGATGAAAAGTAAATAGAAGATAATAGCTGCAACCCAGTTGACATTCGGGCTGAGCAGATGACCAATTTGTCGTTGATAAAGGTTTTTAGCGATAAGCCCTAGCCAGAGCATATCGATCAAAAAGAATATGACAAAAGTAATTAAGTAAAGTTTAAAAAATGTGAGCATAGATATAACCTCTCTTTCAGCTTTATTTTATCACGATTCTAAATCAGCGATGTCTTATATGCCTACAATATGATTTTAAGACTCCTTTGGAGTCATCTCGTTTTTAGATAGAATATGAATATGGTATAATATTTTTGAATAACCAATGGGAGGTTTTCATGATGATTTTGATCCGACACCATAACGAAGGTAATCTCAAACCCTACTTCTATTTTGCTTTAGAAGAATATGTGTTAACACACATGCTCAAAGATGATGAAACGTACTTTTTTACATGGGAGATCCATGGCGTGGTCATCGGTAAAAATCAAGTCATTGAAAATGAAGTCAATCTTGATTTTCTAAAAGAGCACAAGATCGATATTTACAGACGTCCTACCGGAGGTGGATGTGTGTATGCCGATCATCGAAATACGATGTTCTCCATCATTACCAAACGTCATAATAAAGAGTTTTCATTTAAAACGTATCTTTCCAAAATTATCGATTCGATGAAACTTCTTGATGTTCATATCGAGTTCTCAGGTCGAAATGATTTACTCTTTGAAGGAAAAAAAATCAGTGGTAATGCCTTTTTACAAAATAAATATGGTATGTTGATGCATGGAACATTTTTATATGATTGTGATTTAGAAACCATGGTTCGAGCCATCACACCAAATGATGAGAAGCTTGTCTCCAAGGGCATTGATTCAGTACGTTCACGTGTGACCAATCTGAAGCCATATCTAAGCGGACTTACCCAAGAACAATTGATTAAACACTTTGAAAATACGTTAACCAATCAAACCTATGAACTTACCTTAGATGATATAGCAAAAATTAACGAACTCGCAGAAAAATACACGTCAAAAGAATGGATATATAAAAAACAACCCCCCTACACCAAAATTTTAAAGAAGCGTATTACAGGTGGATTGTTTGAAATTAAACTCGATCTTGAAGAAGGAATTATCAAACAACTTACCATTCAAGGTGACTTCTTTGACAAAAAAGCTCTCGCACCTTTCGAAAAAAGGTTTGAAAAACAACCTTATGACAAGAAAACGATTGAGAAGATACTTATCGAAGATTCCATTGAAGATTACATCCTTGATGTCAAGAGTGACGAATTTAAAGCATTGCTTGAACAAGGCGTTTTAGGTGAATAGCACATTATTTTATTGATTTCATGGGAATAATTGACAGGTTTTTTGAATATTCGATATAATAGAGTAGAAGGCGAAAGGTGGTTTAAGTATGAAAGAGAAGAAACTTAAAAATAGAGACACAGAATCTGAAATCGTAACCGAAGATGATGTTGTGGTAAAAAAAGAAGTTGATAGAAAAAAGAAACAAAAACCCATCAAAAATCGTGCGAAATATACATCTCAATACTTTAAAAAGTTTTCAGGTCGTGCACAGGATTCTTATGATGATATGCTTCAAGAGGATTATAAAAGCGTCGTCGTTCGCGCACATGAACTTTCAAGTATCCAAGAAGGCGATTATCAAAAGCTGATTTTGATTACAGTTCCTGATGCCTTTGACCATAACAGTAAGGTCTCATATCGCTTAGATAAAAAAGCGAATGGATCCTACACATTACTCTATGACCAAGCTTTAGTAACCGCTGTCTTTTTTGGTGATGATTCGCTTTTCTATCATCAAGCCAATGTTGACCACCGCAATGGCCATATCGCATACGATGTTTCAGGGGAGTTTAATTATTTTGATGTCGTTCATATGGAAACAGCCTTTAAATATGATCATGTCACACATCCAAAATATTTAACACTTGATCTCGAAGTGACACTTGTAGATGGAACTAAGGTACCATTCCACTTAAGAAACCACAGAATCCATGATAATTATGATTTACAACAACTCTTAACCGCGCAAGAAAAAGACCTTTTAGACACCTTGAAATTCAAGGTTAGAGAAAGCAGAAAAGCTTAAGTATAATAAAGGGAATAATCTCATATTTTCATTGACTTTTTAGTTAATGTTTTGTATAATACCTTCGTTGAGGTGAAATCATGAAAATGTCACTCCATGAGTTAAAAGAAAAAAATTCTCTTGATTTTGAGTTTGACTTTACTCCAAATCTCACTTCAGTACCTGATATGCTTTCTATTCAACCAGCGACCATCCATCTCGATTGGTCTTGGTTTGAAAACCATCTCATCATGAATCTAAAACTATCATGTCTTATGGAACTCGCGTGTTCAAAAACACTCAAGCCAGTCCCATATCAGATGAGTTTAGACACCGAAATTATTTTTGGTGATATCGATGATGCAGATTATCCTTTAGAAGATCCCATTGAGATCTCAGAGATTATCTTTGGTTACATGGTAACCGAAAAACCCTACACCATTTATCATCCAGATGCAGAAAAGACCACATTCGAAAAAGAAAAGAGTCCTCACCCCGCATTTGCTGATTTGGATAAGACTTACAAGACTTAGGAGGTGAACAGATGGCTGTTCCATTTCGTAGAACGGGTAAAACTGCTAAAAGAAAGAGAAGAACTCACTTTAAGTTAACTGCTCCTGCATTAGTTGTTTGCCCACAAACCGGTGAATTCACACTGCCACACCGTGTGACACCAAACAGTGGTTATTACAAAGGACAACAAGTATTAACCAAGAAAGAATCCAAGAAGGATTAAGGAAGGGTGCCTAAGGCACCTTTTTCTTTGGTCGATTGACATTTTATTCGTATTCATAGATAATGGACATGAGGTTAATGATGAAACATTTGACAGTTTTAAAAGAAGAAGCAATTCAATATCTTGCAATTAAAGAAAAAGGTATCTATGTCGATGGAACTTTGGGTGGCGGTGGTCATTCCAAATGCATCCTAGAATCATTGAACGAGGGCTATCTTTTTGCCTTTGATCAAGATGCGTTTGCCATTGGTTATGCACAAAATGTTTTAAAGGATTATCCTAATGTCACATATATACACAATAATTTTCGATATATCAAGAAAGAATTGAATGACCGTGGTATTTATGCCATCGATGGTATCCTTCTCGATTTAGGTTTATCGTCTTTTCAAATTGATGATCCAGAAAGAGGATTTACCTATCTTAAAGAGACGTCACTCGATATGCGTATGGATCAAAGGCAAGCTCTTTCTGCAGAAACGATTGTCAACACATATACGATAGAAGAGCTAGCTAAAATTTTCTATATCTATGGTGAAGAAAAAAATAGTTATAAGATTGCCAAACGAATCATCGAACAACGCCCATTAAAAACCACCATGGAACTGGTAAAAATCTGTGATCAGGTGAATTATAAAGAAAAAGGGCATAGCGCTAAACGTGTCTTTCAAGCATTAAGAATTGCCGTCAATGATGAACTTAGAGTGTTAGAAGATGTGTTAGCGGATGCGGTTGATCTACTTAAACCTGATGGAAGACTTGTGGTCATTACTTTTCACTCACTAGAAGATCGTATCGTCAAACATTTCTTTAGAGATGAAGTGAGTGAAGATCCTATCTTGAAAAAACTTCCTATACCTGATCTTCATACATCGCCATTTGAGGTTTTAACAAGAAAGCCTATTTATCCAAAAGAAGAAGAATTACTCAATAATCCACGAAGTAAATCAGCGAAACTTCGCGCGTTAAGGAGACGTTAATATGAGAATTGCATTGATTGCTCATGATAAGAAAAAACCTGAATTAATCGATTTTGTCAAACGACACATCGATGTTTTTCGTATGCATGATTTGTACGCGACTGGAACGACAGGCTCAATTATTATCGAAGAAACTGGACTTAAGGTCATGCTTAAAAAATCAGGACCTTTAGGGGGAGACCAAGAAATCGGTTCAATGGTTGCTAATCGAAAGATTGACATGATTTTCTTTTTTCGAGATCCACTCACTGCTCAACCTCATGAACCCGATGTCTCTGCACTTCTACGTCTATCCGATGTATATCAGATTCCACTTGCTACCAATAAAGAGACCGGTGAGCATTTTGTGGCCAATCTTAGAAAATAAAAAGAACTTTCGATCTTAGAATAGGCTATAAATGAATATAGACGATAAAATACTTTGCGTAGTCATGATGACGATGAAAAGGATTAGATAAAACATGATGAACTGAAAATGGAGATGATGTCCGACGCTCGAATCGTCGCGATATCCTCCTTTTTTGATGAAGGGATAGATCCATTTATAGATGATGAAAAAACTGAATCCAAAGCCAAGTAATCCAAAAATTCCCGAGACATTGGATGTTTGACCGTATCCAAAAAGCGATTCAGACATCATGTATAAAGTCATATCTGCGATAAAAAGGAGTAGAGAAACTCCCATGGCTAACCCAAGATGTCGATTTAATTTTTGTCCATTCAATTTTGGTAATTGTTTTAGATGATAAAAGAAAAAGATGAAAAAAATAGCGGTTGAAAGTAGGCTCAATAATTGGAATGTTAACATAGGTCCCCCCAAAAGATGTGTTTACATCAAGTATAACAAAAAACTGCACGTTTGTGCAGTCTCATTATTTTTTCTTTGTTGAAGCAGAAATGATAATTCTGATGTAATCCAAATCGAGATGCTTAAATGCGGGGTGCTTCGCCACATATTCAAAAATATCTGGACTATTCACTTCAGTAATTTCATTGGTGTCACGATTCATGATATGAATATGGCTATCTGCATTATGCATGGGATTCCCCATTGCCAAGTCATAATACTTCGTATCATTAATATAGATCTCTACAACGATTTTTTGTTCAACTAGGAACTCTAAGTTATTATAAATCGTTGAAACATTATAAAAACCACGTGAAGCTAACGCTTTTTGGATTTCTTTAAAGGTGAGATGTTGATTTTCAAGGATTTCAATCATCGCTTTACGACTTTTTGTTAAGCGCATCTTATCCGTGCGAATCTTTTGATAATATCTTTCTTTTAAGTCCATGGATATCCTTCCCTTCAGGAAATGAAGATATATAGTAATACAATCGTATTATAACAGTATTTAGAATTGATTTAAAGAAAAATGCACAGGAAACCCTTGGTCTTATGAAACACCAATCATTTTTGTTTGAAGCATGATATAATAAATAGGGTGATTTCATGAAAATCGTTTATGGTGGATCGTTTAATCCACCGACACTTGCACACACAAAAATAATCGAACGCCTTATAACACTTTATCCAAGTGCTGGAATGATTATTGTTCCTGTTGGTGATGATTATCGGAAAAAAGAGCTTGTATCTTTTCATCATCGCTATATGATGATTAAGTTAGCCACGAAACATATCGAAAATATCATGATTTCCACGATTGAAGATGAACGACCCTATCAGGGTACACTCGCGACATTAAAAGAACTTGAAGCAATCGATCAAGAATTGTTGTTTGTTATCGGATCAGATAACTTGGTTCATTTTGATCAATGGATCAACTATAAAGAACTCTTGTCATCCTATCCATGTATTGTTATGAATCGGTCTGGATATATGACCAAAGAGGAAGCTGATCTCATGTTTCAAGAAATCCCTCACAAATTTATTTTTCTTGATTTTGACTATCCTATTGCATCTTCTCAGATCAGAAATAATGTTCATTTATATCGTCAACATTTATCTGAAGATGTCTATCAATATATAAAACATCATCATGTGTATGAGGTGAAAAACCATGTATAAATATGGCATTCTTAAAGTAGCAGCAGCAACACCCAAAATCGTTGTTGGAGACATTAAGTTCAATCAAAAAGAAATATTAAAGATGCTTAATCAAACAGTTGCTGGAATTGTTGTTTTTCCTGAAATGACGTTGACCGGTTACACATCGAGTGATTTATTTTATCAACAAGCCTTCATTGATGAAGCAAAAGAAGCACTTATGGCCATCATGAAAGAGACAACCTATGAAGGTATCTATATTTTAGGAGCACCACTTGATCTTTACGGAATTCTTTATAACTGTGCAATCGTGATACAAAAAGGAAAAGTTTTGGGTGTGGTTCCCAAGCATTATTTACCTAATTACCATGAATTTTATGAAAAACGTTGGTTTCATACTGGATTTAAAACAACGATGAAGTCCATCAAACTTTTTGGTGAGAGCGTCCCTTTTGGTTATCTCATTTTTGAAGATGCGGAACAGGGGATTCGCATTGGCGTTGAGATTTGTCAAGATTTATGGGCTGCCTATAGTCCTTCTGATGATATGAGTCTAGCGGGAGCTAACCTGATATTTAATTTATCAGCATCTCCTGAACGTGTTGGAAAAATCCAGGTCAGACGTCATTTGGTATTGGATCATTCGAGAAAACAAATGGCAGCATATGTCTATTCATCCACGGGTCACTTTGAATCCTCATCGGAAGTTGTCTTTTCATCGCATAAACTCATCGCATCCCAAGGTGTGATGATTGCTGAAGATACAAAGCCATATTTAGAATCATCTATACTCGTCGCAGATATCGATCTTGCAGCTATCAATTATCAGAAAAGACAGGATTCAACGTATCGAGATATGCATATGCATATTCAAAATCAGTATCAATTTGTTCCTATTACATTTACTGAATCGAATGAATTCACATTTGAAACAACTCCATCTCAAAAGCCATTCTTACCTGAAGAGGAAGAAGATATCGCTTTAGCCAATCGTCTTCAAACTTTTGGTTTGATTAAACGTATTGAAAGTCTTCCCCCTTCCTCAAGTAAAGTTGTGATCGGTATATCAGGAGGACTTGATTCAGCTTTAGCACTTCTTGTTTCAGATCAAGCGATGAAACACTTGGGGCGCAGTCCTCAAGATATTATTGCAGTCACGATGCCTGCACATGTCACATCGAAAAAATCTAAAGGATTTGCTACAACGATGATGGAAGCTTTAGGTGTCACAGCTTTGGAAATACCCATTGCTGATGCGGTTAATCTACACTTAAAATCCATTCAACATGAAGAAAAAGATGTGACTTATGAGAATGCACAAGCACGCATGCGTACAATGATACTTATGGATCTAGCCAATAAGCATGGTGGGTTTGTCTTAGGTACAGGTGATTTATCTGAGATTGCTATGGGTTGGATGACATATAATGGTGATCAGATGAGTATGTATGCTGTCAACGCTGGCCTCCCTAAAACATGGGTTCAGACATTAATTGAGTATCATATGAACCATGACTATCATTTTATTAAAGACACGTTAAAGGGCATCCTAGATGCACCTATCACGCCAGAACTTTTGGAAAATCAAGCTACTGAAAGTTCCATTGGGCGTTATGATATCAATGATTTTATCTTATTTCATCATCTTGAACGCGGTGCAGATGAGAATAAACTTATCTATTTACTGACCGTTTCCTATCAATTATCACAAGAAGAAGCTAATCTTTATGTCACACGCTTTTTCAAACGATTTTATACCCAACAATTTAAACGAGCAACGTTACCAGAAGGACCGAAAATCATAGGAATTTCATTATCACCTAGAGGACAATACCGGATGCCTAGTGACGTCAAAAGAAAGTGAAGTTATGGCAAAAAAGAAAGTCATTATTGGTTTAAGTGGGGGTGTGGATAGCAGTGTAGCTGCGTATCTACTCCTAAAAGACGGCTACGATGTTGAAGCCGTTTTTATGCGTAATTGGGATAGTGCAACCAACTTAGATATCAAAGGAAATCCTACAGCATTTGATGAAGTATGTGAACAAGAAAAAGATTATCAGGATGCCAAAGAAGTCGCAGATAAACTTGGGATAATCCTGCATAAAGTAGATTTTATCGAAGATTACTGGGATCGCGTGTTCACTTACTTTTTAGATGAATACAAAAAAAATCGAACCCCAAATCCTGACGTGCTATGTAATAATGAGATCAAATTCAAGGCGTTTATCGATTATGCAAAAAGATTTAATCCCGACTATATCGCCATGGGCCATTATGCTCAAGTGGATCTTTCAGGTGAATATCCAAGACTTTTAAGAGCTCTTGACCAGAACAAAGATCAGACGTATTTTCTATCACAACTTAAAACTGAACAATTAAAAAATGTGATGTTCCCCATAGGGCATTTGGATAAATCAGAAGTAAGAAAAATCGCACAAGAGCAAGGACTAATTACAGCAAACAAAAAAGACTCTACAGGTATTTGTTTTATTGGTGAACGTCATTTTGCTGATTTCTTAAGTAATTATTTACCGGCACAAAAAGGCTTGATGAAGCGTTTGGATGGCACAGTGATCAAAGAACACTTTGGACTGATGAACTATACGATTGGTCAGCGCAAAGGTCTTGGCATTGGTGGTACCAAAGAGGGAACAGATGCATGGTATGTCGTCGGTAAAGATTTGAAAACGAACACACTTTATGTGGAACCAGGCTTTGAGCATCCCTATCTTTACTCCGATGAAGCAATCATCACCGATGTGATTTGGCGGGGACCTAAAATCGAAGGTCCTATGACAGCCAAATTTCGCTATCGCCAAAAAGATCATGATGTTTTTGTCGAGTGGATCAATGAAGATACCATAAGAGTTACCTATCCTCAAAAAATCAGAGCAGTGACACCAGGACAAGTATGTGCTTTTTATCAAAAAGACTGCTGCTTAGGATCTGGATTTATCGATCAAGTATTTAATGAGAAAAAACAACGTTCATATAGCTAAAGGAACCAAATGTTCCTTTTTCTTTTCCTTTTGTCCATGGTATAATAAAGTCAAATGAAACAGTGAGGTTTTTCATGGAAACAGTTCGCGGTAGAATCAAAAATTATGTCTTTCACAACGATGAAAATAGTTATTCTATCGCTCGTTTAGTCACTGAAGACTTAAAACAGGTGACCCTTGTCGGATATTTTCCTGTGATGTGTGAAGATATTTTATATGAATTTATGGGGTCATGGGTCAAGCATCCCACCTATGGAGAACAACTCAAAGTCGAGTCTTTTAAAAAATGTGAGGAACAGAGTGTTTCTGGTTTGATCAGCTATTTATCTTCACCCTTCTTTCATGGTATTGGACCTAAAACAGCTGAAAAGATTGTGTATGAGTTTGGTATTCATGCCATCAAGATGATCATGGAAGATAAAGCAATTTTAAAAAAGATTGGTTTATCCAATGTGCGGATCGAAAAGTTTTACCAACAACTTTTAGAAAACCAAACCAATGAGCACATCTTAATCTCACTTTATGGGTTTAATCTATCAGGCAAAATGGCCATGAAGTTGATGAATAAATATCAGATGTTAACCCTAGAAAAACTTGAGGAAAATCCATATCGACTCGTGGATGATATCGAAGGAATCGGATTTATTAAGGCCGATGAAATCGCAAGTAAACTCGGTGTACCTAAGGATGATCCCAGACGTAAAAAAGCAGCGATTCTATACGCTTTAGAAACTTTAGCTTACCAAAATGGTGATCTTTATCTCCTTCATACGCAGCTGATCAATTATACAGAACAAGTCTTAGGTGACCCTATGGATCTATCGGATGCGATCGCTGCATTGATTGAAGAGAAGCGTATCACGATAGAAGACGATCGTTATTATTTAACCATGTCATATGTGAGTGAAATCTATCTAGCCGATAAAATACATCAACTGATCCATGTAGACTCTCTTAATATCGATCTATCCTATATGAAAACATTGCTCGATGCAGTGGAAATTCAAAAAAATATTCAATATACAGACATACAAAAAGAAGCGATTATCACCGCCCTTGCACATCCCTTTTCGATTATAACAGGGGGTCCTGGTACTGGGAAAACAACCATTATCGATGGCTTATTAGAGGTCTATCGTCTCTATTATAAACTCAATCTTAAACATCCTACCATCCATGAAAAAATCGCTCTTATGGCACCTACAGGAAGAGCGGCGAAGCGGATGAAAGAACTTTTAGATATGGATGCGAAAACCATCCACAGACAACTTGGATACAATTATGATGGTGAATTTCTTTTTGATGAATACCATCCGCTTCCGCACGATTTAATTATCGTCGACGAAGCGTCGATGATCGACCTCTTTTTAGCGAAAAAGCTTTTTGGTGCGATCAAAATAGGATGCCAGGTCGTCATCGTCGGTGATGTTGATCAGCTACCTTCTGTCGGTCCAGGACAGATCTTATCAGACCTTATTGAAAGTGAAACCATCCCCACAGTTAGACTCAATCAAATCCATCGTCAAGCGAAGGATTCAAAGATTATTCGTTTATCACGGTTAGTGAATGAGCAAGTTCTTACACCTGAGGATTTAACCTCTGAACAAGATGTGTATTTATATCGTGCACATCCTGAAAAGATTAAAGATATTTTAATCAAACAAATTCAAGGTGCATTAAGCGAAGGCTATAATCTCATTGAAGACATTCAGATTCTAGCTCCCATGTATAAAGGCGATCTTGGAATCGATGCATTAAATCAAACCTTTCAACACGCCCTTAATCCAAATAAAGAGATAAAGATGACCTACGGTGATAAAACATATTATGTAGGTGATAAAGTGATTCAACTCATCAATGACCCCGAGCGTTTGATCATGAATGGAGATATTGGAGTTATCAAAGCGATTAAGACCAATGCTCAAGATGAACTTTACATGATTGTCGATTATGATGATAACGAAGTCATGTATGAAAAAGGGGATTTAGATGAAATCAATCTCGCATATGTGATTAGCATTCATAAGTCTCAAGGTAGTGAATATAAAATTGTGATGTTACCTATGATACGAAGTTATATGCACATGTTGAAAAAAGAATTAATCTACACAGCCATGACGCGTGCCAAACGATTTTTGATTGTATTAGGCGATATGAACCTTTTGATCTATGCGGCGAACCATCTTTCGGAGAAGCGACAAACGACGCTTAAAGCACGTTTAAATGGCTTTATAACGCACGAGAGTGCAGAAGAAGACCCCATGGACGATCTGTCGCCATATGATTTTATGGGATGAGAGGTGAAAGGATGATTTTAGCATCACATGCAAAAAAGTATTATGGAAGTATCAGAGGAATCGAAGATCTGTCACTCGAAGTAAAATCAGGAGAGATCTTTGGTTTTGTAGGGCCCAATGGTTCAGGAAAAACCACATTTATTCGTAGTCTTTTGGGACTTTTGAAACTAGATTCAGGAACGATTCACCTACTCAGTAAAGAAGTGAAAGTAGGCGAGCAAGATCATTTTTCCAAAGTGGGATATATGCCATCGGAGTCCTTCTTTTTCAATGAACTTAAAGTGAAAGATATTTTAAAATTTTTTCAAAGTACACGCCCTGTTGATCCAAAGTATCTCGAACACTTAATTGAACACCTCGATGTTGACTTAAATAAGAAGTTTGGCTCCTTATCCTTTGGGAATAAAAAGAAAATCGGGATTATAGTTGCGATGATGCATCAACCTGAAGTTCTTATTTTAGATGAACCCACCGCAGGTCTTGATCCGTTAATTCAGTCTCGCTTTTTGGAACTACTCGTTGAACAAAAGATGAAGGGGACAACCGTTTTACTATCGTCACACGTGTTAAAAGAAATAGAAAAAGTATGTGATCGGGTCGCGTTGATCAAAGAAGGTTCTCTGCTCTTTACACGTCGTATGGAAGATATTCGCAAAGAAGAAAGTAAGCGAGTGATCGTGTGGCCAAATCATCAGAATTTAGTGCTTGAAGGACTTACCTATCTACGAGATGAAAATGGGGCTTCCCATTATGCATATCAAGGGGATGTCAATCTATTGATGCGTTATTTATCTTCTTATCACTTTAAAGATATGGTGATTCGAAATATTGATCTAGAAGAACTCTTTCAAGTGTTTTATGAAAGGGGGGATGTATGATGCGACTCTTTCGCTTAGAATTCAAACGGAGCATCAAAAGTAATCTCATTTGGTCTATTTCCTTAGGTGTGACTATGTTTTCGATTATCATCATCTATCCCATGGTGATGGACATGATGGATGCACTTAACGAAATGATCGATTATTTGGAAAGCATTAACTCAAGTTTTGTGGAGTTTATTAATGACTTTGGGGGCATTCCACAAAATGGAATTGAGTATTTTGCAACAGAAGGTGCGATGATTCTGCAAATTGCTGCTGGAATTTATGCAGCGATGATGGGGTATCAAATCATCAACAAAGACGATAAAGAAAAAACTGTCGAAGTACTCTATACATTACCCATTCACAGGGTCAGTTATCTTTTTCAAAAGATGTTTGTAGTTTTCGTTGAAACATTCATCTTTATGGCGACACAAGTTCTCTTTGTTTTGATTGGTTTTATGATTGTATCACCCAATGAAGCGATCGGTGAACTCTTTATCTTTGGTTTATTGGATATGGGCATGATGCTTATGATCAGTTACTTATCGATGGGATTAGCACTTATTCTAAAACCACAATCATCATCGTTTATTCCTATGGCTATCCCCATTCCACTTTATGTCATCACAACGATTGCGTATGCTACGGATAATGCGACATTAAAACTGCTTAAATACATTTCACCATTCACTTTTGCTGAACCCGTAGGTATCTTAAAGGATCATACGGATTTTGAATGGCTTAACTTTATAATCTATTCGATCTTTACGCTTGCTGTGATTGTATTCTCAATTTATAAGTTTAGAAGAAGAGAAATTGTTTAATGAAAAAGACGCAACCTTGAGTTGCGTCTTTTGTTTCTTATAAGAGTATATATTTATACGAGCGTAGATCCACTTTTTACGATGGGATCTGTGATCTTTGCTGTGCGGAAAATACGGCAATTGCGTCCAATCTTAGTAAAACCAGGAATTAAAGCACCCTTTTCAATGACGGTGATACCTGATTTCAGTAGATCAGGTTTTTCGAGGTTAGGGGTATAATCTTCACTATATCCGATATACGCGTTTCGACCGATGGTAACTTTCTTATCGATAATACATTTATCAATCTTCACATCAGTGCTGACAATAACATTATTCAGGACCACAGAATTAATGATAACTGATCCTTTACCAACACGGACACCAGGTGAGAGAACGGAATTGATGACAGTACCCTCAATGACACATCCATTGGAGACGAGTGAATTTTGAATTTTTGCATCACTACCCACTTTAACAGGAGGTAGGTCTTCGCTCTTCGTAAATACTTTCCATGTGGGATCATAAAGATCTAGAGCAGTATAATCTTTGGTCATTTGAAGATTGGTGTCAAGATAAGAATCATACGTACCGACATCCATCCAATAATCTTCAAATAGATAGGCATAAACTTCTTTCTTGGTTGTTTCAATCAGATGAGGGATGATATGTTTACCAAAATCTAAATCATCTTGTTTAATCGAAACTAAGACTTCTTTTAATAAATCGATATCAAAGAGATAGATTCCCATGGAAGCTAAATTTGAATTAGAGACTTTGGGCTTTTCTTCGAAATGCGTAATCTCTTTATCACCATTAATCGACATAATACCAAATCGAGAAACTTCTTTAGGTTCTACGGGTTGTGTCGCGATGGTTAATCGAGCTTTAGTCTCCTTGTGTTGCTGAATCATCTTGCGGTAATCCATCTTATAAATATGATCGCCCGACAAAATGAGAACATATGTCGGATCTTTTCGCTGAATGAATTCCATATTTTTCTTTACAGCATCTGCGGTTCCTAAATACCAATAGTTATGAGGCTGTAGTAAAGTGATGCCTGAATCACGTCTATCTAAGTCCCATGGTTTTCCGGCACCGATGTGTTCATTTAATGATAAGGGTAGATATTGGGTTAAAATACCAATATCAAAGATACCTGATTGAGTACAGTTGGATAATGTGAAATCGATAATACGAAATTTACCTGCGAAAGGCATCGCTGGTTTACTGCGACGTTGCGATAAAATATCAAGTCTTGTACCTTTACCGCCGGCCAAAATTAATGCTAATGTTTCCATGGTTACACCCCTAGTATAATCTGATATAGTGATTCATATTGTAATGCCATTTGTCTTAAACTATAATCTTTTTTCATTGCTTGCTTGATAAGTTTATTCCAATCTTTGGGTTTATTTAAATACACATTAATCGCTTCAAAAAGTTTTTCCTTAAACTCGTAAGCATCATAATTTGCAAACGTAAATCCTGTGCCTTCACCTGTGTATTGGTTATAGGGATCCACCGTATCTTTTAATCCACCTGTTTCTCTGACTACTGGTAGAGAACCATAACGCATGGCAATCATCTGACCAAGGCCACAGGGCTCAAAGCGAGAAGGCATGAGGAAAATATCTGATGATGCGTATAACTTGTGTGCTAACTCTTCATTGAAGCCGATGTAATGACCGACTTTTTCGGGGAATTTAAAGGTGAGATAACGGAAGAAATCTTGATAGGAATCATTGCCAGAACCCATGAGAATGAACCGTGCATTCGCGAACTCAATGACCTCTTCTAAACTTCGCGTCATGAGATTGATTCCCTTTTGTGTCGCTAATCGTCCGATATAAACGACAAGGGGTAACTCGGGATTGACATCCAGATCAAAGTGATGCAGGATCGCTTCTTTGTTTTGTTGCTTGAGTTCTTTGGTCTTTAATAAACCAAAGGGTACATCAATGAAATGATCTGTTTTTGGATTGAACACCGCATCATCAATCCCATTCAGTATGCCAGAAAAGTCATTTTTACGCTTCTCTAGAGCACCATCTAAGGAAAATCCATAGTCATTGGTCAGTACTTCGTTACGATAGGTTGGACTCACTGTGTTGATTTTAGTTGCTCGCTCAATTCCTGCTTTAAGGAAATTGACCCGATCAAAATGAATGTAGGTATAATTAAACTCAGTATTAAAGAATCGAGCAACATACGTATCAAAGGATCCTTGATACTCTAGATTATGAATGGTAAGCAATGTGTGAATTGAGTAATAATGGTCGTTGCGCTGTCGATAATGTTCATCGAGTAAATAAGGGATCATTCCGGTTTGCCAGTCATTTAAGTGGAGTATATTGGGGTAAAAATCAAATACCTTTAGTCCTTCTAAGATAGCATAACTAAAGCAGGTGAAACGTTCTGCATCATCGTTATAGCCATATAATTGATCACGTTCAAAATAATGCATATTCTGAACAAAAATATAGGGAATGCCTTGATGAACAAGTTCATAATAATTGACAATCGTTTCAATTCCACCCATACCGATGGTAGCAGAACCTTTAAAAATCATCTCTTTATGGTGTTTAGCAATCTGTCGGTAATAAGGTGTTATAATGCGTACATCATGTCCTAATTCTTTTAATGATTTAGGTAAAAAAAGAGCCATATCCGCTAGACCGCCAGTTTTACTGAAGGGGAATGCTTCGGAACTGCAGAATAAGACTTTCATGCGAATCACCTCAGATTGTATATGCTTTAACCTTATTATACATGATGAAACCGGTTTTATCAATGTAACATCGATGTAAAAAAGTATGTGAATTGAACTCATATCAGATGACGACATATGAAATATGTGATATACTCTAATTAAGAATACAAAAGAAGGTGATGGTTATGACCAAAGAAAAATCTTGTGGTGCAGTCATCTTTAGAAAACATCAGGACAAGTACCAATTTGTACTCATTCAACAACGATATGGACTCCATTTTGGATTTCCTAAAGGCCATGTTGAAAAAAATGAAAGTGAGCGAATGACCGCGAAGCGCGAAGTTCTCGAAGAAACCGGCTTAGAAGTTGTTATTTATGATCACTTAAAAGAAAAAACTCGGTATTACCCAAGACAAGGAGTCATTAAAGACGTTGTCTATTTTCTTGCCCGTGCCGTTACCAATGAGTTCAAACCACAAGAAGAAGAGATCGCAGATGCACAATGGGTTGATGCTTCCGATGTTTTAGAAAAGCTTACCTACAAAACCGATAAAGAAATATTCGTCTCTCTCTCCAAAAAAGCAAACATCAACTTATGAGGCTCCTATGCATCCCGCATTAACTGCGTATTTACATGAAAAAATCATCCCCATATACCAATCCTTTGATCCCGCCCACCAAAAAGATCATGTCTTTAAAGTCATCGATAACAGTTTAAAGATTGCTGCTGATTACGATGTTGATTTAGATATGGTTTATGTGGTTGCATGTTATCATGACATCGGCATCAAATTTGGTCGTGATAACCACCATTTAACCGGTGGTTTATTTTTATATGAAGATCGTATTCTTAAACAGTATTTTACTGAAGAAAAGCGACAGATTATGAGAGAAGCTGTGGAAGACCATCGTGCCTCAAGAGAACATCCTCCTAGATCCATTTACGGTAAAATCATTGCTGAAGCAGACCGTGATATCTCCCCTGAAATCGTCATGAAACGCACGATACAGTTTGGCTTTAAACATTATCCAAACCTTAAAAAAGATGAACATATCGATAGAGCCTATCAACATATCTTAGATAAATATGGTCCGAATGGGTATTTAACTTTATGGTTAGATACAGAAAAAAACCGCGAGGGTCTAAAAAGTATACATCAGCTTTTAAACGATAAACCTATAATGCTAAAAACGCTTGAAAATCTTTATCAAAATGAAAAAAAACGCAACCAATAGCATGAAAAATTATTGTGCTATGTTACAATATTCATGGAAGATACGATTGCAAATTTAAAGGAGAAAAGTATGATTATTGGAACAGTACGTGAAGTAAAAAACAAAGAATTCCGCGTAGGGCTAACCCCATCAAGTATCAAGGAATATGTTGCTCACGGACATCAAGTCTTTGTTGAAGCTGGTGCTGGAATCAGCTCAGGATTTAGTGATGATGATTACAAGAATGCAGGTGCAACGATTCTAAAAACTGCGGCAGAGGTTTGGAATCGTTCAGAAATGATTGTGAAAGTGAAGGAGCCCTTAGCTTCTGAATTTCAGTATTTGCGTGAAGGATTAATCCTTTACACATACTTACATCTTGCTGCAAATGAAGATTTGACGCATGCCTTAATGGATTCAAAAACTCAATCAGTTGCTTATGAAACCATTACACTTTCTGATGGCTCACTCCCCTGTTTAAAACCCATGAGTGAAGTTGCTGGACGTTTAGGTGCTATCGAAGGTGCGAAATATCTTGAAAAACCCTTTGGTGGTAGTGGTGTTTTAGTCTCTGGTGTTCCTGGGGTTAACCCTGCCAAAGCAGCTATTATCGGAGCAGGTGTTGTGGGTGAAAATGCATTGAAAATGCTCGTTGGACTCGGTGCTGATGTGACGATTCTTGATGTTAATTTAAAGAAACTTACATATCTTGATGATATTTATGGTGGACGGATCAAGACACTTTATAGTAGTCAAGACAACATCGAAACGACTGTAAAAGCATCTGATCTCGTCATTTCTGCAGTATTACTTCCTGGAGCTAAAGCACCTAAATTAATTAAACGTGCGTACTATAAAGATATGCGTCCAGGTTCAGTGATTGTGGATGTTGCGATTGATCAAGGTGGATCTACCGAGGTCGCTAAAGCAACCTATCATGATGACCCAACCTATGTCGTGGATGGTGTCATTCATTATTCTGTAGCTAATATGCCTGGTGCAGTTCCACGTACATCAACCATTGCACTCAATAATGCAACCTTACGTTATGGTCTTATGATTGCAAACTTAGGTTTAGATGAAGCGATTAAACAATCGAATGCACTCAAATTAGGAGTAAATGTGTATCACGGGAATATCACCTGTCAAGGTGTTGCTGATGCATTTAATCTCCCACTGATCTTACTATAAAATTAAAAATGTCGGAGAACTCCTCAAAGGGTCTCCGATTTTACTTTCAAATTCAAACATTTTGATTTATAATAGACATGAGATTAACATCTCAAACTCAACTTAAAGGAGAACATCATGGTTTCCAATTACGAATCTTTAGCAACTTGGGGGACGATTATCTATTTTGCATTATTAGGCATTTTGTTACTCACGGGTAATGTGATTCGAAGAAAAGTACCTATTTTACGAAAATCACTTTTACCTACAGCTGTTATCGGAGGTCTCTTGGGACTCATTATTAAAGAGGCCATCGTCAGACCACTCACCGGATATAGCTGGTGGATTGATGAAGCACAAATTGATAAATTTAATATGTTTTTAAATCTTGTGACTTATCATACCATTGCGATTGGTTTTATAGCAATGGGACTTAAGGTGAACGAAAAGTTCAAAATTAAAACACAACGTGCTCATAGTTATTATAATGGAATGGTTATTGTGACTTCGTATCTACTCCAAGGAATTATTGGGATAGGAATTACGGCTATTCTAGCGTTTACGATATTTCCCGTCTTCAAGACAGGTCCTGGTTTAGCGACCGGTATTTTACTCCCTTTTGGTTTTGGACAAGGTCCGGGACAAGCGAATAATTTTGGGATTGTTTATGAAAACTTTGTTAATATTGAAGGGGTATTGACTGGATTTACTGGTGGTCAATCGTATGGTCTTGCCATATCATCGATGGGATTTATTTGGGCATGTATCGGTGGGGTCATATACTTAAATAAAGTTTATCGCAAAAAAGTTACTGGAGAAGAATCTGAAGTTCGATTAACGAGTGTTCAAGAAGTCGAATCTCCTGATGAAATACCTGTGGCAGAATCCATTGATAAACTCACTATGCAAATCGTATTAATCATTGTTGTCTATGGTGTCACACTATTAACCATGTATGGGCTTATTCAACTCGCCTCACTAAGTCCTGCAATCCTTCGTTTAGTAGGATCACTTATTTGGGGATTTAATTTCATCTTTGGTATGGTGATTGCACTTTTGGCTAAGAAATTCTTCAATTATTTGCGTTCAAAAAATTGGATGACAAGACAGTATCCAAACAACTATATGCTCAATCGAATTGCTGGTGTGGTCTTTGACTTTATGGTGGTTGCATCGATCGTGTCCATCAATATTGAAGATCTAGCATCACCAGCGGTTTGGATCACATTCTTCTTGATCACTACGGTAGGTGGACTAGCTACCATGTACTACTTACATAAGATTACCAAACGTGTTTACCATCAATATGAATTACCTGCATTTGCCAGCATGTATGGTACGATGACAGGGACTGCATCGACGGGAATCGCTTTATTACGTGAAGTTGACCCTTACTATGAAACACCTGCAGCCACCGATCTGGTCACCGGAACAACCACTGCAATCATCTTTGGATTTCCTATTTTATTACTTGCAAGTTTCGCACCAAATGGTGTTACACAAGCATTGATCACATGGGTAGTCTTAGTTATTTTATATATTCTAATGGTGTGGTTCTTGTTAAAGAAAAATCCTAAACGATAGCCAATGGGTAACCCCATTGGTTTTTTCTTTTCTTGATAAATCAATTTTAATCATCGATTGTAAATAAATATGTGAAATGTTAGCGTTATCATCTTTCATGTTTGCATGTCATTATATCTATGATATAATAAGAATGGTCAATAGCAATCCATAAGTTACACCGAGGTTTATCTACATCAAAGATAATGCATAACGCTTTCAAAAGCGCATTCTCTATGCATGCTAATCGACTAAAACTCAGCTAAAATGAGGAGAACTATGAACGTATTATTTTGTTTGACCCCGAAAGAAAAAGTAGCATATCTATTCAATGATTACACGATTCGCCAAGCATTAGAAAAAATGCAGATCTATCGCTATAACTCAATCCCCATTCTGGATAGGCATGGAAAATATGTGGGGACACTTTCTGAAGGTGACCTTCTCTGGTACATCAAAGATCATCAGTTAGATTTTTCGAAAACAGAACATACACAGATCAGTAAAGTACCTCGTAATAAAGATAATGTCTCTGTTCCCATCCATACGAACATCGAAGATATTATCGATGTAGCCACACGGCAAAACTTTGTCCCAGTCCTCGATGACTTTGGTTCCTTCATCGGTATTATCACCCGCAAAGACATTTTTAACTACATGGTAAAACAAATGAATCAGGAGACAAAAGATATACCAAACCCTTAAATGAAAGAGCGGCGCTTCATCTTTGAAGCACCGCTCTTGTTATTTGATCAAATGTGAAAACGTCGTCGAAACTCATCTCTCGAGGATCTTGAGGGGAGAAATATGATACCCAATAAGGTGACAAGTGCATAGGTGAAACAAACCACGGATGGCCAGGAAACTTCAACGATATGAAGTAGATTGAGTAAACCTGGGACTAAGCCAATAATCGTGATGATGATTAAACTTGAAAAATAATCAAACCATTTCTTTTTATTGACAATAATGAGAAGCGTTACAATGAAAATGTTTGCTGTTACTGCGAGTGGGAAAACGTAATCAAGTGACCACTGATGATCTCTGATGGCTAGACCAATCAAGATTAACATTCCAACAGTAATGATAATACTTTTTGTGAGTTTCGATGTCCAAATGGTGGGGACAGCTAGCATGATAAACATTAATACGGCATAGATATTTGTGATCGAAACGACGAGTGACCATGTAAGTTCAGCTCCATCTGTATAATCCAAATACAGAGTCACTAAAATGGAAATAATGTTTATAAAAATAAAGAGACGGCTAAAGAAGCGAGAGGCTTTTCTTTTCGTGCATTCTGTAAATTTAAATACTTCCACCTGATCGTTTTCTTTTTCTAGTTCACCATTGCAGAGCATGCAATGTTCTAAATCGGTATCGTAGTGGACATGACATGTTTTACAGTATCTCATCGTATCCCTCCCGATAATTGGTGTCTAGGGTTAAGTCTAGACCTTCCTTGACTAAAAACTGAATCATATGATTCATAATGGATAAATCTTTAAGTGGCGAACTTAAAATAAGATTTGTATGATTTTTCATTGAAATCAATGTCATTGCAATCCCGTATCCAGCGTTCACAAAATCAGCATCTATAATCTTTTCAGAAAGACCTTCAGGAAGATCCACAACACCTAGATTGGATATGGAACAACTCGAAATGGATTCACCTAAAATATTATAACCAATTTTGAAAGCGATGGTTTTCAAGACAAGAGGCATCACTCTTAAGAAAAAATTCTTTTCAAAACTCACCAAAGAACTGATGCGCGAATGGAGTTTTTCTTTATCCAACTGATCTTTATATTGTTCTTTTGTCACTTCAAGCATGGATTCAAAAGTCCAATCCGTTTTCTTTTGATCAAAGGTGCCTTTAATATATAGTGAGAAATTACGAAGTGTCACGGAATCAAAATAAGGTCTCAAATTCACAGGAATAAAGATCTTTAAGGGCTTTTTTCCGCCAATGAGGTCAACGCTTTCTTGGAAGATAGAATAAGCTAATAATGCAGTTACAAATTGAGTGATGGTACATTGATATTTTTGTTTAACTAAGGTAATGAGAGATGAAGTGTCCATCTTGATCTTAAGCATTAAGACAAAGTGATTGGCAAAGCGTTCACCGTTAAAATGGTACGCTTTCTCCTCTTTTAAATTTCTCACTTTACTCTTATCATAATTGGAGACGAAGGTATCTTCGCTTTCTTTTTTTGAATATGGCTTTTCGCTTAATATTTTGCCATCATGATCAATCTTTTCACCACGTAACTTAAAATAATTAAAAACGATGGATTTAAGGAAATGCATCGCGCCAGTTCCATCAGAAATCGCGTGAAATGTTTCCAAGGTTATTTTATTATCTAAATAATAGACTTTAAAAAGGTATCCATGATTATGGACAGCTTTAAAATATCTACACACTTGTGCAGGTTCAGGTTCAACAACAAAATGCTTCGCATTTGCAGCAAAATAATTCCAAAAAAGCCCATTTTTAAGTTGGACTGCAAATGTTTCAAAGCGAGGTAAAATTTTGTTAACCGCCTCCTCCAAGATGTTGGGCTGGACGGTTTCATTCAAATAAAAAGAAAGTCTGAAGACATTGCTTCTTTCATCTTGTGAGACGGCAGGGAATATTTTCCCCGCATTATCTAATTTGTACCAGTATTTTTGTTTTTTCAATAGAATCACCTGATGTTAAGAAAGATACCTTGAACACTCTTATTATATCTCATTTTGGCTTATATGTCGAAAGTAAAACGAAAGAAAAGTACGATAAATTTCGAATTCGAAACAAAACAGTGGTAATATTTTGTTTGTTTTTATATAATCAAAGTGTGGAGGTACATATGAAACCACTCTTAGGCATTCATCATGTGACTGCAATGACAAGCAGTGCTGAAAAGATTTATCATTTTTTTACATACATATTAGGAATCCGTTTAGTCAAAAAGACCATTAATCAAGATGATATTCAAACGTACCATTTATTTTTTGCTGATGATGAAGGTCATGCAGGAACAGATATGACATTTTTTGATTTTCCTGGATCGAGTAAAGCGATTAGAGGAACCAATGAAATTGCTAAGACTGGATTTCGTGTCCCATCAGATCAAGCGATTCATTATTGGAAAAAACGCTTTGAAAAACTTAACGTGAAACATCATTCACCTATAATGCTTTTCAATCGGCTGACGCTTGAGTTTATTGATTTTGATGATCAAGTTTATGTTTTATTCTCAGATCAAAACAATATTGGCTTGCCTTCTGGGAAACCGTGGAAAAAAGGTCCCATTCCTGATGAATATGCAATCACAGGACTTGGTCCTATATTCTTTAGAGTTAATCAACGTGAACTTATGGATATTGTTTTGACAGAAAAACTCACTTTTAAACGTATTGATCAAGAAGGAAGTAATTACTTATATCAAACAGGTGATGGCGGTAATGGGGCTTCAGTGATCGTGATGGATCAACCCGGTTTACCACTTTCGCGGCAAGGCTATGGTGGAGTTCATCATGTCGCCTTTGGTGTGAATGATGATCAAGATATCTTTGATTGGATGAAACACTTAAGCGAGTTTAGAGCTCCACATTCAGGATTTGTCGATCGTTTCTATTTCCATTCACTCTATACGAGATTGTATCCAGGAATTCTATTCGAGTTTGCTACAATGGGACCAGGGTTTATCGATGATGAAGAATCCTATGAAACATTGGGAGAGACATTAGCACTTCCACCACGTTTCAGAAATGAACGAGCGTATATTGAATCACTTGTGAGACCGATCGATACCAGACGTAGTCATTTGAAATTAACTAAAGAATATATGGAGGATTAATGATGTCTAGAGAAAAAGAGTATTTAAAACTGACGACGGTGCTTTTTCGTGCTATGCAAAGTGTTGAAAATGTCATAAAAAAAGATATATTATCCTATAATTTGAACACCTCTGAATTTGGTACACTAGAATTACTTTACAATCGAGGAAAACAACCCATGCAATCCATTGCATCCAGAATGCTTATGGCCAATAGTTCGATGACCTATGTGATGGATAAACTAGAACAGCGTGGGATGATTTTTCGCTCACCTGGTGAAGAAGATAAACGTGTGATCATGGTTGATTTGACAGAGGAAGGAAGAAATTTCTTCAAAAGTATTTTTGAACATCACGTGAACACCCTAGCTTCGATATTTGAAATTCTTGATGAAGAAGAACTTCCTAAAATGATTGAATTGCTCAAAAAAGTGGGCTATCATGCAAAAACTGTGAGTGATGAAAAATAATGTATCGTTTTGAACAGGGTACGAATGGGAAAACTTTAGTGCTTTTCCATGGTACTGGAGGCTCTGAACATGATTTGATACCTTTTGCAAGAATGATTGATCATGATGCAAATATTATTTCATTTAGGGGTCGTGTAAACGAGTATGGGATGCTCAGATTTTTCAAAAGAATTTCACCCGGTGTATTTGATCTTGATTCGTTGATTCTAGAAACCAATTTTTATATTAAAAGTATTCAAGAACTTTCTTTTAAGCATCACTTCAATCTTGAGAAAGTGACTCTTCTAGGCTATTCCAATGGAGCAAATATCATAGGAAGTATCTTATTCCACCAAACGGACTTATTGTCCAAAGCTATACTGATTCGTCCCATGATTCCTTTGAGAGAACCACCTTTTCAAGATTTAAGTCATTTAAGAATGATCGTATTGTCAGGGAAATATGACACTATCGTCCCACTTCAAGAAGTTCATGATCTAAAAGAAATGTTTAATAAGCGCAAGGCTGATGTCACACTTCATCTTTTGGAATGTGGTCATGGATTGATTCCAGAAGAAGTATCCATCATAAAGCATTGGTATGAACAATAATTTTTTAAACCATGCTAAGTAAATCATGATATCATGGTGTTGGAGTGATAACAATGTTTGATATTTCAGATCAAGATATTCAATGGGTGATTGATCACCATGTTTTGCAAAGCAATCCGCTGATCTTAAACCAGATGCCCGTTAAGGAAAAAAGAAAATACATTATCATCTGTATGGTGATTCATTGGATTGACCCCAATAAACATTACCATGAAAGAGAACTCAATGATATCCTAAAGCCTATCGTCGATGATTATGTGATGATACGTAGATATTTGATTGACTATCAATTGATGAACCGGACCTCCGATGGGAAGGATTATTGGCTTATTGTCGACCCTAAAGATTTTCTTCGCTTTAAAATAAATTAAAAAAAAAGAGCATTATATCCTAGCTGGATATGATGCTTTATAAATGATACTTAGTGAGTCTAAAGTCGTTCGGATTGCAATATCAATGGCTTGTGTAATTAAATGGGTTTCTAATGAAAAGAGATGTGATCGATGAACAACTTGTTCTTTGATATAAGGGACATGGATAAAACCCGCTTTTACATGATTCATCGAACGTTCGTGCAACTCATGCATGACGCTATAGAATAAATGATTACAAACATAGGTTCCTGCGGAATTAGAAATATGGCAGGGGATGTGGACTTTTGATATATTTTCTACGATGGATTTCACGGGCAGAGTTGAAAAATAGCCGGATTCTCCAAAAATGGAAATGGGATCATCTTTGGGAAGAACACCATTATTATCAGGGACTTGAGAATCATCTAGATTGATTGCGATACGTTCGACAGAAATATCTTTTCGTCCACCTGCTTGACCGATCATAATGATGATATCGGGTCTTAGTTCATGAATTTTCTCAATGACAAATTTTGAGGAATCGTAGAAAGCAACCGGGACTTGATAGAAAAAAATCTCAGAAGGAAATGAAGAGAGATTGAGTTGTTTAATGGCCTCCATAGAGGGATTGATGGTTTCTCCGCCGAAGGGTTCAAAACCTGTAAGAAGAATGCGTGGCATTTAAAACACCTCTTTCATGTTTATTCTACCACAGCCATCATGAATTCACTACTCAAAATCAACTTGAGGAAATGAATGAAATTGTATATAATAAGTATATCAATAACGAATAAGATCGGAATATACCATGAAGATTATTGAGTTAAAAAGAGGTGATTATCAAGATCATCCTCTTGATTATGAATACACAACTAAATATTACTACCACGTTTCCATCAAAAAAAGAAGCGAAATCAACATCTCGATCAAGAGAAAAAGATTTTTGCGTAAACAAGTTAAAACATTTACAGATCATCTTTTTGCAAGCTATGTTGAAAACCCACTCGTCTACGGAATTTTTGATCGGAAGAAGCTTATTGCAGTGATTGAAGGATCCTTAGAAACATGGAATAATCGCTTTCGAATTTGGAATTTTTTAGTGGATAAAAAATATCGTGGTGAGGGATACGGAAAAGAACTGTTTGATTACATGGTTGATGTTGCAAAAGGTTTAAAAGCACGTGCACTTGTCTTAGAATGTCAAAGTTGTAATGAACCAGCTATTCGCTTTTATTTTAACCGTGGGCTGCATTTTATTGGTCTAGATACAATGTCATATTCAAATCATGATATAGACAAAAAAGAAGTTCGTTTTGAACTGGGAATGCGACTCATTGATACAGAAATAACAGAATAATCATATAGTTAGAATATCGCATAACAAAGCGATATAAAAGAATAAAAAGCGCAGATATTCATCTGCGTTTTTTTATTTAACTTTGAGTACAACACACTTGAGATAAAGACTTTCATCTGAACCCAAAAGTGCTGGATGATCTTTCCCTTGAATGCGAAATTCAATCATTTGTGTGATACGCTTTGCATCCTTTGAAGCTTCCATTAGCATCTCCAAAAATAGTGAAGGTGTCATATAGTGTGAACAAGAGCAGGTGATTAAATAACCCTCTTTTTTAATTAGTTTAAGCGCTTGAAGATTGATCTCTTTATAACCTTGGTAAGCTTTTTTTATGTCGTCGTTTTTCTTCGCAAATGCAGGTGGATCTAAGACCACCACATCAAACATTTTTGACTCTGTTTGATACTGTCTCAATAGGTTAAAAACGTCAGCTTCTAAAGCCTCAACTTGATTGAATTGATTGAGTTCAGCGTTTTTTATAATGTCTTCAACAGCCTTTTTTGAAATATCCACACAGGTGACTTTCTTTGCACCATAGTATGCAGCGTGCAAACCAAATCCACCAATGTGAGAAAAACAATCGAGAACTTCTTTATTTTTTACATATGGTCGGATTGCTTTATGATTATCTTGCTGATCTAAAAATAATCCTGTTTTTTGACCATGTTTTACATCAATATTCATCCGTAGTTCATTTTCACGTATTTGTATGATGTCTGGAACTTCACCGTAGACTACTCCAGTAAATAGTTCAAGACCTTCTTTTTTTCTAACGGATGCGTCACTACGTTCAAAGATTCCCTTTGGATTGAACAAATTAACAAGGATGTCAATGAACATTTTTTTACGCTGATCAATGCCTAAAGATAAAATTTGCATTACAAGATAATCACCATATTTATCAACAATGAAGCCAGGAATCCCATCAGCTTCACCAAATAGAACACGATAACTATTGTCGTATCCTAGATCAAGACGAGTATCATTAGACTTACGAATTAGGGTATGGAAAAAATCTTCATCTAAGATTTCATCCTCATTTCGAGATAGAATTCTGACAAATATCTTTGAACTTGTATTTAAAAACCCTTTTCCAATAAACTGATTTTTCGAAGAATAGACAAATGCGATATCTCCACTCTGAATCTTTCCTTCGATTCGATCAATCTCATTGCTGAATACCCAGGGATGACCAAATAAAAGTCTTTCTTCTTCATGTGGTTTTAAAATAATTTTACATTGATTCATACATATCAACTCCATGAACATTATACATGAAAGAACAAAAAACTGGGCATTTTTTAGCCCAGTTATTTCTTAAGTAAATTTTGATAATGTTCTAACACAAATGGTGAAAGTTCAATTCCAAAATCTCGTTCCATAAGTTGTTCAAATCGTTGAATCTTATTCTCGTTATTGTCTATTTGAAGAGCTAAAAAGCACTTGGTAACCATCGATTCATAATTGTCAAAGTCACTTAATCGATAATAAGCTAGGGCACTAAAGTAATAAAAGTAATCCAAAAGATAAAAGCTTTTATCTTGTAATGCATGTTGAATCCCCAAATCACAATATTTTAACACTTTATTAAACTCTTTCTTTTTTCCAGAATATTTTGCAAGACGGAATAAAACCAAAGGATAGGCAGTGTTAATGGATGAACCAACAACCACACGTTGGTCTTCAAGAACTATTTCAATTTTGTCAGCAATCTCATCCGTTTCGACTGTATCCGTATCTAAATCAAGAAGTGAGGTCAGGATCAACATTTCTGTCATTGTGAATGCGGATTGTTTCGTGATATTTTGGAAATTAACCATTTGTTTAGTTAAAAAAGATGCACTCTCTAAATCCACTTTATTGGTGATCACATCGTATAAAAGCACACTATGTTCAAATAGCATCCTGTTCTCGACTTCGATGAATTCTTTGTGGGTAAATTCCTCTTTCATCCTTTGAATTTCAACATCATTCGAATTTACGACAAAATTATAAAACCGATCGATCCGTTTGGATTCTTCAATACGAGCTGTTTCAATTTCCATGATAAAATTCATGGTTTGTACACCTAGTCTATTGCAAAGCTGATCAACAACAGGAAAAGGAATGTCGGATTCACCTGTCAAATATCTTCGATATTGACGAAGTGAGGTAACATTTTGTGTAAAAGACTCTTGTGAGATGTTTCTTGCAGCCCTAAGTTGTTCTAAATAGTTACAAATCTCTCTAGATTTCACATTTTCACTCCATTTACATTTCATTTTCATTGACTTATGTACGAATAGGGCGTATACGCCCTGTTCTTTTCCCCTAATTGATAATACAATTAGGGAAAAGGGAGGCACAAGCCATGAAAAAATTAGTCATTGTCGCAGTATTATTTGTCGCAGTATTATTCAGTCATATCGGTTTATCGTATTTATTTGCTGAAAATTCATCTGAAGATCCAGTTGTTTTAGATTTTGATGATGCTGGTTATCCAGAAATCGTCCGCAGAACACCAGTAGATTTTGATGATGCAGGTTATCCAGAAATCGTTCGTAGAAATCCAACAGTTTATCGTAATTCCGGTTATCCAGAAGTTGTCCGCAGAAATCCAATTGATTTTGATGATGCGGGTTATCCAGAGATTGTTCGCAGAACTCCATTAGATTTTGATGATGCCGGATATCCAGAAATCGTTCGTAGAACTCCACTCGATTTTGATGATGCAGGTTATCCAGAGATCGTTCGTAGAACTCCACTCGATTTTGATGATGCAGGTTATCCAGAAATCGTTCGTAGAACTCCACTCGATTTTGATGATGCAGGTTATCCAGAGATCGTTCGCAGAACTCCACTCGATTTTGATGATGCCGGATATCCAGAAATCGTTCGCAGAGGAACTGAAATCTAAAAATTTCCATGTAAACACATCACAATTATATCACATGTCTAATCAACCGTGAGGGGCATCTTACGAAAAGATGACAAAAATTCTTCAAGATTACTTCATTTGTTATAACAAAAAAATTTGATGTGTAAACTTTTAATGTATCTTTTGAATAGAGCATACCTACTTGAAAGAGTAATCATAACATTATCGTATGCAGAATCATGAGAAATCATAGTTGCTATCTTGTTTGACTTGAAAGGATATGATCATCAATGAAAACCATTATAAAATATTCCATTTACATCGGCATTGTTTTGACACTCTTCTTAAACGCTGAACGATGGATCAATCAAATTATACCCACAAGTGATTTTGTACAAAACTCAACTTTGTTATTTCAATATGGTGGAATGATTGGTTATTCATTAGTCATCGTGTTTATCACCATGCTTCAAAGCGAAGGGTTTCATCAAATCCACTTATACAAACCTAAGTTAAGCCTTTGGTTAAAAAATGTATATGTATCCATTTCTCTTTTATTCATCGTTATCGCGATGATTGAATATACATTCCAATCAGCTGTTTTACTTGTGCTTATTTTCATGCTGCTTACGGCGACACTTGATATGATTCGCGACAAGATCATTCAAGATCACGAAGGCAATACGTTGCATCCCAAAAAAACGATCCATTAGTTTTAAAAATCGACCATTTTCCTCAACGTCAAGACATCTTTTTTGTCAAATGATTACTAAAAGTGTATCATTAAAGTGTGAGGAGATGAGCTTAATGTCGATTAAGAATACACTTAAAAACAGAGTATCAACAACAAAATTCACCAAAGATAATGTCAATCCCAAGACGATTATTGATTTATTGGATTTTGCTGTTTATGCTCCAAACCATAAAATGCGTGAACCATGGCGTTTTATCATTCTAGAAGGTGAAGGAAAAACCACTTTTGTTTCAAAATATATATCTTCCTTTAAGGAAATAGAGCAAAGTGATCAACAAGCCCTTATTCATAAAGCATTTCAAGCTCCTTTAGTCTTGGCCATAGTCATGCCCAAAAATCCTGATTTTCGAGATGAGCTTGAAGATTTACAAGCATGTGCAGCATTAATCGAGAACTTTTTATTGCTTCTCACGGAAGAGGGTTTGAGTGGAGCATGGAAGACACCGATGTACATTGAATCTGATCGATTCAAGGATATATTAGGACTTTCATCTCAAGAAATTGTTGTTGGATTGATCATGGTTGGATATCCAGAGCAGATCCCTAATCCAAAAAGCAGAAAATCAGCTCGTGATCTAACGACCATTTATTCATAAAAACCAACAAAGAAATTGATCAAGACACTATATCTATTTAATTTTTCCATTCATTAAAATGGGAGGATTTATGCGATTATTGATTCGAATTACCAAATATATCGTTTTGATATTTTTATCCATCATTCTTCTCTTGTCCCTAATTTTGTTTCGTGGGGACATTTCTTATGTAGATGCAATCGATCTTTTTTCAGAAGAAGAATCTGAATTTTTTGAGACAGATGTTTTAGGATTGGATCAAAAGAACCATGAAATCACTATCCATTATCTCGATTATGGTCATCCAGAAGATACACCTATCGTATTGCTCCATGGCGCATTTTCGTCAGCACTTACGTTTGAACCCTGGAAAGATGAACTTATTCAAAATGGATATCGTGTGATTCTAGTCGATTTGCCATATCATGGATTATCAACGGGATTTGGAGATCAAGTCACTTCCATACGTCGATCCGCAGAAGTCGTCATGAACTTATTAACACATCTCAATATCTCATCTTTTTACATTGGTGGAAATTCGATGGGTGGTGGAGTGAGTTGGTATCTTACAGGAACATACCATGGAGTAAACCAAGTGAATGTTCTCGGCTTAATTTTAATTGATAGTATATATCCTACAAATGCTAGTGGTGCTCCAGAAAGTGGATTTATCAATGTTCTATCGAGTGATCTTGTTGCTCCTTTAGTGAGTAAGATGACACCCAGGTTTTTCTTCAAGCAATTACTCAATGGTGTGTACGGTTCATATACATCACCTTCTGATCAAGTGATCGATCGATATTATTCGATGTTACGTGTTAATGGACATCGTCTTTCCATTTTACAAAATTCATCTGAAGATATTTCTACAGAAGACCAAATGACTATCCTTG
Organism: Acholeplasma sp.; assembly: GCA_003605085.1. GTDB lineage: Bacteria > Bacillota_I > Bacilli_A > Acholeplasmatales > Acholeplasmataceae > Peloplasma. The sequence continues at coordinate 76,462 of QZKD01000016.1, forward strand.
AAAAAATCGTTAGCGAAAATATACCAGTCCTCATTTTATGGGGTGAAGAAGATACTTGGATTTCAGTGGAGACCACCGAGTTGTTTAAAGAAACACTTGATCTAGCTGCTGAAGACATTATTATTTACCCTGATTTGGGTCATGTTCCGATGGAAGAAGATCCAGAACGTACGATCTTAGATGTTATAGACTTTTTAGAATCATAGAAAAAAAGAGCATTCACATGCCCTTTATAACAACCTCAATAAATCATTCTTATTGAGGTTTTTTTATTTTAATTTGAAGGTGCGTGCAGCTTGAATGGCTTTTTTCCATCCTAATAAATAATTCGCGCGCGCGAGGGGATCCATTTTTGGGGCAAATTCTTGGTCAAGCTGCCATGCCTTTTTCACTGCATCAATGTTTGGCCAATAACCTGTAGCTAAACCTGCTAGATAGGCTGCTCCAAGAGCTGTCGTTTCCAGTACTTTAGGTCTATCGACGTTAAGATTGAGAATATCAGCTTGAAATTGCATCAAAAATTGATTGACTGTAGCTCCACCATCGACTTTGAATGACGCTAAAGGAATATGTGTATCTTCTTCCATTGCACGAAGAACATCCATTGATTGGTAACAAATCGCTTCAAGTGTCGCGCGAGCGATATGTTCTTTTGTGGTTCCACGTGTAAGTCCAAAGATTGCACCACGAGCATCAGAATCCCAGTAAGGAGTACCAAGACCAACAAAAGCTGGAACCATATACACACCTTCATTGGATGAAAGAGATTTTGCTAAAGTTTCTGTTTCAGATGCAGAATCGATGAGCTTAATACCATCTCTAAGCCATTGAACTGATGATCCTGCGACAAAGACACTTCCTTCAAGAGCATAAGTAACTTTTCCATCAATTCCCCATGCGATGGTTGTGAGTAATCCATGTTCTGAAATCACTGGTTTATTCCCTGTATTCATCAGCATAAAGCATCCTGTTCCATAGGTGTTTTTTACCATTCCTGGATCAAAACATGCTTGTCCAAAGAGTGCAGCTTGTTGATCTCCTGCAATACCAGCAATAGGAATTTCTTTACCAAAAAAATGATGGGGAACAGTCTTGCCATATACGTAAGAAGATGGTTTAACATCGGGAAGCATGGATGTGGGTATGGTCAAAATATGGCATAGTTCTTTGTCCCACTCGAGGGTATGAATGTTATAAAGTAATGTTCTTGACGCATTGGTATAGTCGGTAACATGAATGCCTTCACCTGTGAGTTTATAGACCAGCCATGTATCAATCGTGCCAAACATCAACTCTCCACGATTCGCTTTTTCTCGAGCGCCCTCGACATGATCGAGGATCCATTTGATTTTGGTACCTGAGAAATATGCATCAATAAGTAGACCTGTTTTTTCTTTAAAGAGAGGGCCATATCCCTTCTCATTGAGTTCATCACAGATGTCAGACGTCTGTCTTGATTGCCATACAATCGCATTATAAAGCGGTTGACCAGTCTTTCTATCCCAGACAACTGTTGTTTCTCTTTGATTGGTGATCCCTATCGCATGAATTTCTTCAGGTCTTAGTTTCGCTTCGAGAAGAACACGAGCCATGACCGCGAGAACGCTAACCCAAATTTGATTAGGACTATGTTCGACCCAACCCGGTTTCGGATAAATCTGTTTGATATCCTCACTCGCCATAGCCATAATATTGGATTGCTCATCGAAGATAATGGCACGAGTGCTCGTAGTTCCTTGATCAATTGCTAGTATGTATGACATAAAAGCCTCCTATAGATATTGATTTGGAATGGACCTTGTAGCGATTAGATCAATTCCGGTTTGATGAATATCTTTTACGATGACATCTCCTATTTTAACATGATTTTGTACAAGAATATCATCCATATCTTTCATGATCTCAAAAATGAGACCTTTTGGAATAGGAGCACTTGTTTTTACCGGTAATCTAGGGAGATCTTTAAACGCAGTCCTTACAGTACTTGTTAATGTTCGCGTAGGATTTGTCATTTCGGTGATCGCATACACTTTTCCTCTAGGACAACGATTGCCTATAACATTCATATCTTGATCGACATCAATTTGACAACCTACTGGACATATAATACACGTCATTGATTTCATGATATTTCCTCCACTTCTAAAATGATAGATTCTTTAGAAACCCAGTCACTAGGTTTGATTGTTAAATGCTCCATTTCAGCTGGAGCTAAGAAGTTAGCTGTTTTTTGTACAATGATCTGATTACCTTGTCGTGCAATCAAGCGTCCTTTTAACATTTTTTTCGTCACACGAAACATCATATCCATCGGCTCATCAAGTGCTGCCATATCGATGATTTGAGGGACAACATAACGAATATTTTTACCTACGGTCACATCGATATGTTCATTTTCTTTCGGATATTTTCCTAGTACATAGTCTTTGGCATATCGTCCAGCTTTCGCACCTTCATCACTGACCCAGTCAACGAGATCATGCACGTGCAATGCATTCCCACAGAAGAAGAGCCCAGAAATATTTGACATTAAGTGTTGATCGACACGTGCACTCTTTGTTTTGGAATCTTTTTCGACATCTAAAATCGAAAACTGATCAATATCTGGGATTAACCCAACAGATAAGAGAAGCGTATCTACCTCGAAGAATTTTTCAGTTCCTTGAATGGGTTGAAACTGATCGTCCACTTTTGAAATAACAATGGATTCCAAGCGATCTTTACCATGAATCATTGTTACCGTATGCGATAGATATAAGGGGATATCATAATCATCTAGGCATTGAACGATATTTCGTGTCAATCCATTTGAATAGGGCATGATTTCTGCTACACCTAAGACTTGTGCACCTTCAAGTGTCATGCGTCGTGCCATAATTAATCCAATATCGCCACTTCCTAAAATAAACACACGTTGACCGACTAAATAACCATCCATATTTAAATAACGTTGGGCACTACCTGCAGTCATGATTCCTTTGGGTCTTTCACCAGGAATTTGTAGTGCACCACGTGTGCGTTCATAACATCCAGAAGCAATGATCACTGCTTTTGCTCTGATATGTTCATACCCACGTGCTTCACTTGACATGGTAATGATAAAATCATCTTGTTTTTGAATGTCAATGACAGTACTTTCTTTGATTAACTCTATGCCATCATCAGATAAATCTTGAATCAATCGTTCAGCATATTCTGGACCCGTCAATTCTTCTTTAAAATGGTGAAGACCAAACCCATTATGAATGCACTGATTGAGAATACCTCCCAATGAGGCTTCACGTTCGATCATCGTGATATGAATATTGGAATCTTTTGCCGATAGCGCAGCAGATAGACCTGCAGCACCAGCTCCGATAATCGCTATATCAGTCATTTTCATGAATTTTTGTCTCCTTTACTAAAATGGGTGAATCTTTGGCATCATACATAACCTTATGCAAAGGTATGCCTTTTTCTTGGGCAATAAGTCCTAAGACTGTAGATTCACAGTATCCACCTTGGCATAATCCACTTCCAGCTCGAGTTCTTTTTTTAATTCCTTTGATCGTATCACTACCTACCGGATGATGTATAGCATCGATGATTTCTTGTTCGCTAACATGTTCACAACGACACACGATTTTTCCATATTTTGGATTTTTCTCAATCAAAGATAATCGCATTTTATCCGATGATTCTCTAAATGAAAGAGGACGTCTTCTGATTGGGTTAAAATTTGTTTTCATTTTAGGTAAATCGTGCATCACATGTTCAACTAAATATTTTGCAATCGCAGGGGCTGCAGTTAATCCTGGCGAGTCAATCCCTGCAAGATGATATAAGCCAGGAAAATTCTTTGATTCTTTAATATAAAAATCACCATAGGTTGAGGTTGCACGAACACCTGCAAAAGTTCTGATAATTTGATGATAAGGAATCTGATCAGAAAGATATGAAAGATGTTCTTTGATATAGGCAAGTCCTTCACGTGTGGTCATGACGTTTTCTCTTTCACCCACAAGTTCAGAAGTTGGACCCAGAAGAAGATTTCCGTGTACTTGAGGAACGATGAGAACACCTTTTCCTTTCTCAGTAGGCAGTGGATAAATGACACGTTTGAATAAACCTTCAGCCTTTTTATCGATGACAAAGTACTCACCACGACGAGGTGTGATCTTGACTTCAAAATCAGGTTCGATCATATTCGCGATGAGATCACTCATCACTCCTGCAGCATTAATCACATGCTTAGCTTGAAGAACAATGTCATGATTGACGGTGATTTCAAATCCCTGATCAACCTTTTGAATATGTGTCACTTCAGCATTTTTTTGGTAGGTTGCTCCATTTTTAAGTGCATTCTCCATCGCTGCAAGTGCAACTTCCCAGGAAAATGTCACCATTGTTGTGGGTAATGACAAAACTTTCGTCACTGAAGAAGCGAGTTTAGGTTCCATGATTCTTGCTTGATCTTGATCGATGATAGCGACATCTGGAACACCATTTTGTTTCGCTTGTACATAGAGTTCTTGAAGCATATTTTCTTCTTTGTCATCATGAGCAACAACAAAAGCACCTGTGTATAACAAGGGAACATCAAGTTCTTTTTTTAAATCATGATACATCCTGTTGCCCTCTACACAAAGCTTTGCTTTGAGTGATTCTGGTTTTGGATCATGACCTGAGTGAATGATGGCGCTGTTTGCCATCGTTTGATGCGTAGCTAAATCATTTTCTTTTTCCAACACGAGAATACTTGCCTCATAGCGTGATAATTCACGTGCAATGAGTGATCCAATGACGCCTGATCCAATAATGATATAATCGTACATAGTTGCTCCTTTCAAATAAAAAGAGAAAAATAATGATGAACATTACTTTTCTCTGGACTCTTTTTTTTGATTAACTTTTAAGTTATTAATACCAAAGCTTAGGATTTGATGTCGTGACTGCGATTGCTCCTGCTTCAAGACACTTTTCGATTTGTGCTTTTGTTCTAATAAGACCACCCATCAAAATGTCACATGTAACTGCTTGTCTAATTTCAGGGATAATATCAATCGTCAGCGCAGGAAGAACTTCTAAATAATCAGGTTTCGTTTTTTGAACGACATCAAGGCTTTGCATGAGTGAGATGGAATCTTTTAAGAAAAAACGTAGGATACCCATCACTTTTCGTTTTTTACAAATCTCAATGACCTTGGGTTTACTCGTAATGATGCCATCAACTTTAAGTGTCTGAATGAGATAAATGGCACCATACTCATCTGAGGACAAACCCTTGATCAATTCGGAGTGAATAAGCACTTTTTTATTCTTTTCTTTCATTTGATTGACTAAATCCGGAAGTTGTGCCAACTGAAAGTTCATTAAAATTCCATAGGTGAGATGATGGTCTAAAAACGCACGGAGTTCATTGTGATTACTGATGGCTGGAATAACGGATTGGTTATAAAACATGCTGATCCTCCTAGTAAAATAAATAGCAAAGTAAAAATGCTGATATATCTGCATTTCATCACTTTGCTCTCGAACTCTAGATACGCTTAAATTACACTTTGATTATACCTTTTATTATGCATGCTGTCAAGGAAGCAAATGGATTAACGTTCACCTAAATAATTGGTTCTCAATAACATCTTTGAAAGCATGTAATGTTTAGCAATGCGTTCTCTTTCGAGGTATGTTATTGGATTGGGATCAGTGAGTTGCACGAAGCTTCCATTCATGATATATGCATAATGTTTTGTGTATACAGGTGTGATAATGGAGGAAAACATATCATGTCCGAGTTCTATTTCACTTTGTGATAAATTAAAAAGTACGGATAATGTAGGTAGGATGTCAAACGATGTGGTCTGTTTTTCAATGGTTTGTGGTGTCATAGAGTTGGACCATAAATAGAGATTACCCTGATATTTTTCATGATCTGATCTGTGATCTGAAGCATCTTCATAAATGGACTGAGTCATGGTGTAAGGATAATGATCGCCTGATAATAAAATAACTGTATCATCCATTAACCCTTTTTCGTCAAGTGAATCCAAGAGTTTTTCAATCATGTGGTCAAGTTCAACTTGAACCGCGAGGTAATATTTAAGTTCTTCAGGCACATCATGGTAAATCGAATGGACGAAATCATAGTATTCATTAGCAACATCATGGTGCTCATTATAGGGTGAATGACCAGAAAACGTGATGATAAAACTCATAAAAGGAGTATGTGTAGGTAAAATGAGATCCTTTGCTTGCTCGAATAAGCGAGAGTCAAAACGTCCATCTGTTGGATTAATATCAAGTTCATCACGTCCATAAAAGGCATCGAATCCATAATTTTCATATACGATATGGCGTCCGTAAAACTCTTTATAGTTTCCATGAAACGCTTGTGTAAGATATCCTTTATCGTTAAACCGATTGGCAAGAGATTCAGGATATGTATTATCTCTAAAAATGGAGACGGTAGGTCCATCTTCAATGGATGGAATCCACCCGGTATTAAAAATGAACTCCGTATCACTCGTGGTTCTTTGAAATACAGGTGTATAATGATTATTAAAATGATATCCTTCAGTTCTTAAGCGGTAGATATGAGGGGTGAGGATAGGATCTAGCGCAATTTCATCATAGGATTCTGCGAGAATAAAAACGAGATTCTTCCCTTCAAATTCACCCACATGTTCATGAACTGAAGGCGATTTTTCTAATGAACTAAGTAAATCTTCAATCGTACCTTCATCTTTAGCATTTGGAATAATGGGAACTAAAGCATCAAGAAGATCTCTTCCCATCAGATGGAAAAACCCAAAATGTTTAGCAAAATCACGTTTTGAATATACACTTGTGTAAAGATAAGTGTCTGCTGAAAAAATCGTTTCTTCTTGGTTGGGGTAATTCATATTCATCAATAACAGAACACCAACGAAACCAATTGATAAAAGTTGGCGAAGAGAAAATCGTGGGTTCATCGGATCTTTTGATCGATATTTGAATATACTAAAGACTGCTATGATTGTTAGAGTAATAACCCATAAATGCAGCACATGAAACCGGTACATACTCTCACCAGATTCGATTCCTTCTCGAAGAGTTAATGCCTCTTTAAAACTAAAAAACTCGCGAAAAATCCGGTAATACACATCTTGACCGAGGGTATAACTCATAAAGATTATGATACTTATCAGTAAAAAAACAATTCGGAATGTACCTTTAGTAAACTGTGCAATCCAAAGCCAAATAAGAAATCCTAAAAGAGCACCGAAAAAATACGCCCATGTGGGAACAAAGCCATTTTTTAGCATGAACGATATTTCAAAAAGAATCATTGCTCCAAGAACAATGACAATCTCTTTATGATTTTTCAACCATGCGAGCCCATCGGATGGATAGAACCAAACATTCCATAAAAGAAGGCATAGCGATCCTAAAAAAACGATGATATCCAATCCAAGTGATATTGCTTGGTCACCGCTATTGAATCCAATACGAAATCCCCATAGTACGGATAGTATGATAAGACAGATGATGTTGATCGTTAAATTACGCTTCATCGTTAGCCATCCTTGCTTGTTATCATTTTTATTATACAATAAAAAACCGACTTTCGTCGGTAATTTTAATAGATAATGTCGGTGATATCGGATGCTTGAATACGTTCAAATGTGTCAAGAATAATCCAACCTAGAACCCGATCCAGTTTGCGTATTTTTCCGAATGTTGTACGAATATACCCCTCAAAGAAGTATTCAATTTCAACATCAATTCCTTGAAGAACAGCCAAAGAAAGTTTTCGGTTAAGTTCTTCGTATTGATCATCGCTCAAGATAGGCTTATCTTTTTTTCCAAGCCTCAACTTCATTTCTCTAATCATGGCTCCATAGCCGACGAGGGCATCGAAAGGCGCCCATTTAATGATTCCACGATCGATATATTGACTAGGCATGGTGACCTCCGATCATGGTGTTGCGCGCTTTAATCGTCGAAGATTCCATTTCACTTGAAGCACGGTTTACACTATTTTTCCCAAATTTGAACTTCAGATCATCCATGGCTTGATGAAGTTTATGTTCTTTGATCAATCTTTCAGCATCCTCAAATAAAGAAAATTGATACGAATGCTGGTCTAAAAGATTGCCTACACTGACGTGAACACGTCTGATGGGTTCATCTTCATAGTATCTACGAAAAAGATCTAAACATGTTTCATAAATGACAGAAGCGTTGGATGTGGGTTGTTCAAGAGTGATTTGTCTAGAAAATCCTCCTCCGACTTCTTTACTATAAGCAATCCCAAAATGAATGGTACGAGCAACTTTTTTATGAAGACGAAGACGTCTAGCCACATCATCGACCATTTCGATGATGATTTGAAATACATCGGGTACAAAATAATCGTGGAATAGCGTTTGACCCGAACCATAGCTCTTGCTGACGGCACGAATGGTCTGCTTTTGTTGGATCATGCTCATATCAATCCCGTGGGTGTGATAATAGAGTTCTTCACCCAAAATACCAAAGATCTTTTTAAGTGTCTCTGCATTATAATGTGCAATATCACCAATCTTCTTAAGGCCAAGACGATTAAGTCTTTTTTCCATTTGCGAGCCAATCCCCCACATTTCTGATAGAGGTTCGATTGGCCATAACTTCGTAGGAATATCCTCATAGGTCCATTTAGCGATAAAATCAGGAGCTTTTTTAGATTCGATATCAAGGGCAAGCTTAGCCATGAGCATATTGGAACCAATGCCACAGGTAGCATAGAGTTTTGTCTCATGGAAAATAGTGTCTAAAATCCATTTGGCCATCTCGAGGTCGGTTTTTTGATAATAGTTCATGTATTCTGTCACATCGATAAATGCTTCATCGATTGAATAGACATAAAGATCATCTTCTGAAACAAACTTCAAGTAAATCTCAATGATTTTTGTGGAATATTCAAGATATGTCTCCATCCGCGGCTTTTGAAAAATGATGGGTAGATCAGGAGGTATTTCATGAATGCGGCAGCGACTAGGAACGCCGAGTGATTTGAGATAAGGGGTTACCGCGAGGACAATCGAACCATTCCCTCTAGACTTATCTGCGACCACTAAAGGTGTCTTAAAAGGATCGAGATCAAGAAGTGCACATTCAACAGAAGCATAGAAGCTTTTTAAATCGATGCATAAGATATGACGATGTAGTTTATACTCTTCCATGATTTCATCCTCCTTTTGTGTCATCATTATATCAATAATTTTCCAAAAGAAAAGGGCAAGAACGTAAGTTTTTAAGTGAAAATGCTCACAGAAAATTTACATTTATAGACATTCTAAACGTAAGCGTTTTATGAAAATAAAATGGGTGTTTTCATGAAAAAAAGACACGCATTTTTGCGTGTCATAAAGTCTTTGGTTTGGGATATGCAATACCTTTAGTATCAATGGTCATTTTTTCAATGACGATATCGGTGTAAGGACGATCGCGATAATCTCTGGGTTGTGTCGCAATCTTATCGACCACATCCATACCGCTAGTCACACCACCGAAAGATGTATAGTTACCATCTAGATGCGGAGCATTTTGATGCATAATAAAGAATTGGGATGTCTGTGAATTGGGATCATTGGTCCGTGCCATCGAAAGGATACCGCGTGTGTGTTTGAGTGGATTGGCGAAACCATTGGATGTAAATTCACCCTTGATAGGACGTAATTCCCTTTGTCCTCCACCACCTTGAATCATGAATCCAGGAATAATTCGGTGAAAGATAAGTCCTTCATAGAAGTTTTCTTGGATGAGGTGGATGAAATTGTTCACGGTATTAGGAGCCACTTCAGGGAAAAGTTCAATATCGATCGTTCCGTAGTCTTTGACTTTTAAGGTAACGATTGGGTTTTTCTCATTGTGCAAATGTGTATAAGTCATAATATTCCTCCTTGATCATAAGGCAAGTGTTTATTGATCCTTACATATTTATTATATACGCGAAAGGACAAGATTGCATGCAATGTGATGACTATCAAGGATTTGTTGCTTTAATTCGGTATTTTCTAAAGCGAACGGTGCCATAAACGCCAGTGACAATCATCAAACTACCGATGATGTGATAATACTGTAAAGGCTCATTCAGAAGAATGGCACCTGCGATAACAGCAACAATCGTTGAGATATTTGAATAAATGGATGTGATATGCGCAGGAGCTTTACTTAAGGCAAAATTCACCAAGAAGAATCCACCGATCGAAGCGACGATACCTAAATAAAGAATAGGAAGGATTAACTCAATATGATATAAATTGGTGACATAAGCGATCAATCTTCCCTCAGAAAGAAGTTTAATGACATATAAAATATTGAAGACAGCCGCACCATATAGCATCATAAAATACGTAATCTCATAGGGTTTTAAAACCTTTGAGGCATTTCTTGAGGCTATATTGAATAAAGCAGCTGACAAGACAGCACCAAACAGAAGAAGATAACCAATCGCTTCAAAGGCAATACCATCCCCTATTTTGAAAAGTTGAATCAACATCACACCTGATACCGAAAGCAATATAAATAAAAACTGTACTGGTTTTGGCTTTTCCTGTAAAAAGATTCCAGATAATAGAGTCACAAAAATGGGAATCAAAGCAATCATCATGCCAGCTTCACCACTCGTTGTCCGCGCGAGCCCATATGTTTCAGTTAAAAAATAGAGAATAGGTTGAAAGATTGCGACTGCAAACAAATAGAAAAAATGAGACTTTTCAAAACGAATTTTGACCACTTTAAAGAGTCGAAGCAGTTCGAAAGTGATAAACGCAACTAAAAAGCGATAGGCGATTAAGCCAATCGGACTGACAAAGTCTAAAGCAATCTTAGAAAACATAAATGAAAAACCAAAGATGGTTGCAAACATGATGCCTGCTAAATGGACATTTTTACTCATAGACACTCATTTTCCGATGCAAAATCTACTCTATTGCATCTCTCCATAGACAATGATAACAGTTTTTAAATATTACTTCTACTAAAGTAGAAAAGAATGCACATTAAAATAAAAAATAATAATCGTAAAAATTTAATATTAAAGTATTGACAATAGTGTATGACATACAGTATAATCAATATCGAGGAGTGATGATATGGATAACACATTAGTCAACAGTCTCATCATTGAATTAAAACGTGGAACACAGATGCTTGCTGTCTTATCGCAGTTAAAAACCAATCAATACGGCTATTCATTGCTACAAGCGCTTGAAGAAAAAGGCGTCAGTATTGAAGCTGGAACACTTTATCCGCTTTTAAGACGACTTGAATCACAAAACCTTTTAAAAAGTGAATGGGATACAACAGAATCAAGACCAAGAAAGTATTATGTTTTATCTGAAGAAGGCAAAGAGATCTATAAAGAACTCATTGCAGCATGGAAAACGATTATTAAGGAAACCAATGGATTAATTGAGGAGGATATCCAATGAAACACATTATCGAACGTTATATTTATGCAGTGACTAAGCGATTACCAGAAAAAATGAGAGAAGAAGTCAAAGAAGAACTCACAGCAAACATCAATGACATGCTTCCAAAAAATCCCACAGATGAAGAGATTGATAAAGTGCTTCATCAACTCGGACATCCAAGAGAACTTGCGAAAAACTATCGCGGGGAAGATCGCTATTTAATTTCCCCTCTATTCTTTGATGACTACATCCAAACATTAAAGATTGTCGCTGTAATCTTCATGGGAATATCCCTTGTCTTTGGTACTATTGATGCAGTTATGAATATTGATTCTCAGACGATATTCGGTAGTATTGCAGAAGTGTTTTCAAAAGTAATATCCAATGCTTTTAATAGTGTAGTTACTGCTTTTGCTTGGGTAACCATCATTTTCTGGGGAATTGATACAGCAGCAAGACATCATAAACTTCCCGAATGGAAACTAAAAGATCTTCCCGATTTACCTAAACCCAATACGACCAAGATTTCAAGAGTGGAATCGACCATTGGTTTAGTCTTAGGAACGTTCTTTAATGCAGTCTTTGTAGTTTTACTTTATCGCTATATCGATGTGATTGGTATTTATGAAAATACAGTCATGGTTCAACAACTCTTTAATCCATTGGTGACAAATCCATTTATCATCTATTTCGTTATTTCAGCTGTAGTGGGTATCTTTGTCAGTACGATGAAGTTGCAATATGGTGAATGGAGAATATCACTTGCGGTTTTCTATACGACATATCAGATTTTGTCTACGTCATTGTTCTTACTATTTATCAATGCACAAGGGTTATTCTTACCTGGTGTATATTCGACCATTGGTAATTATTTTTCCCAATCATCTGAAGTGATCAGAGGATATTTCGGTGATGCAATTCAAGGGATTACGATTTTCGCAATTATCATGTTCGCCATTGATATTATCGTGACATGGGTAAAGACTTTAAAAAATAAACGCGCATAAAAAAAGGTTAGCTTCGGCTAACCTTATTTTTTTAATTGACGTAAGGACGCTTTTCTTCTTCCTTATCAACAATTGGTTGTTTTTCTTCAGGAACACGTTTTTCTTTTTCTTTACCCGCATTGAGTTCTTTTGCATATTCCCGATACTTCTTATAACCACCAAAACCATCAATACCTAAATAACCTGCACCTACTAACGAGACGAGTAGGAAGAACAAACCAACCATGTTATAGTCGAAATTAGGTAAAACGGCAATAACAGTACCTAAGGTCAAACTAACAATGTGAATCCAAAACTTGGGAATTTCTGTTTTTTCACCGAAGAAAACCACAGAATTGAAATAGACAAGCCCACGTGCATAGAAGAAGAAAGCAAGGGAGAAACGGTAGACGGTAGACCAAACAGCTTGTGTAGCGAGATCTTGGGTTAATGCGATGTAAATCATCACACCACCGATAATTGTATCAAAAATGATTTCGATTAAGTTAACCGTTCTTAAAACTTCTTTATTGAGCGACTTCATCAAAGGAATGACTCTAAAGATTGAGAAGATGACAATAGCAATACCAGTGATGGTATACACCACTTCATCAGCAAAAATCATATACACTCCCACTCCAACCAAGATAGCCGCAAGAACAAATTTTAATACCCATCCATAACCATACTTCATATATTTCATACCTCCTTTGTTTTCCTTCTACTTGTATTATAGTTCAAAAAGCGTGGGTTTGCAATGAACAAACCATAAACTCATCTAAAGATGAATGTAGCTTGAAAGTTTTCGCACAAGAATTCTTGAGTCTACCATGCGCATATCTGCGATGAAATCTTGAGTTTCTAAAACCTTGATCCAAGGATGAATGGTTTGAAGGTATGTAACGATGTCAAAAAATGAGAATTGATCATTAGAATTAATTAAATAAAGATCAGGAGATAATTTTGACAAGATATGATAGATAGCCTCTGCAGTGTCCACGGTAAATGTCGCTGATGGATACCACTTGGATGATGCAGTAACCACCCCTTTTTGATCCATTTCTTTCTTTAAAAAGTCAATCATTTGATTTGAACCAGGAGCATCCCCTATCTGCCAGCTCAGTCTTAAAATATAACTTTTTGGATTGGCTTCATGGACAAGGATTTCAGATTGTCTCTTATAGGATCCATAGTTATCTTTGGCATCCGCGGGGGTATCTATCTTATAAGGACCTTGAATGCTTCCATCATAAACAGAGACCGTGCTGATATAAACAAAAACGATATCTAGACGAAGGCACAAAAGGGCGAGTGTTTTTGCCCATTCGGGAGAACCCATCGCAAAATGGAGAAAAATATCTGGCTGCTGGGTCTTAAGAAATGCTTCGATGACTAGAGGTTGATCGACTGGAACGAGTTCACGATCATAAGTAATCACTTGAACTCCATTGGATATAAAAGTTTTCGCTACTACAGGAGCCACCGTTCCATGCATACCAGTAAATATAGCTTTCTTCATAGTAAATCTCCTTTTCAATTGATGAATCTTTATGTTATAATGTCTACATATAAACGAGGAAGTGAAATGATGAAACAACGAATTATTGCGGCCATGCCGCTCATAAGTTTAACACTATTCTTAGGTGTTGGAATCTTCTATCAAGAATGGGAGAAAGCAGCAGGTTTCTTTTTACTCATCCCTTTAAGCTGGATTGTTTTTAGCAAGCATCCATTAAGACGTTTATCCGATTTCATGATCATTATTGCTTTAGGTGTCTTTCTTTGGATTGGAATTACGTTTGAAGTTTGGCATCCAACATGGCTTGTTTTCTTGAGCATTCCTTTGGTGGATGTGATTGCAGATAAGAAGTTGACCCCAAGACGACTTGTCTTTATTGCTATATTAGGTGTTTATATCTTACTTGGCGTCTTATTTGATGAATGGAATCGTGCGTGGATTGTCTTGTTCTTTATCCCCATCATCAACACCATTTTCTTTCCCAATAAGACCTTTAAGAATATGACAAGAGAACCCATTGGTGAACGTTTTAGAAGATATGTGATCAATGAAGAAAGAGATGAAGAAAATTAGGAGCCTAAGCTCCTTTTTTTAAGCCTTAATTTCTAATTGAGTAAAGGTAAATTGTTCTACATCAAATAAACCCTGATCGGTAAGTTTAAGTTTAGGTATAACAGGAAGGCATAAAAAGCTTAATGCAATCAAAGGATCGTCTTTCATCGTCATACCTGATTGAATAAGATGGGAACGAATGGCTTTGATTTTTTTGGCAACCTCTTGACCAGAAGAAGCTGTCATCAGACCAGCGACTTCAAGTTGCAATGAAGTTAGAATTTTGCCATTCTTCACCAAAACGATACCACCTTGAAGTTTTTTAAGCTCATTAGCACAGATCATCATATCGTGATCATTTGATCCCACAATTACGATATTATGAGAATCATGCGCGATGGTCATCCCAAGTGCACAATCCCTGAATCCAAAACCAGTGACAAGCCCTTTACCAATGGTATTTAAGTGATGATGGCGTTCAATCGAAACCAATTTAAGCACATCCAAAGATGGATGATAAACAAAATAGCCATCTTTTACCTTGACATCCATAATGATTTCATCAGTGATAATATTATGAGAAACAAGGCCGATCACACGAACAGGATTGGAGTGAATGGGTAATTTAAAGTCGATTTGATCTAAATCCACATGAACTGTACGCATGACATCATCTGGGATAGATTCCTTTGTTTGATCAAGACATAATCCGTTTTGAGCGACTAATTGACCTCTTTTATAGACCATGATGGGTTCAATATGATGTAAATCATCAAAGATGACAAGATCTGCATATTTACCAGGTGCGATACCACCCATATGTTTAAGTCCGTAGCATGTCGCTGCATTGAGTGTTGCCATGCGTATGGCATCGATGGGATCTATACCTAAAGAAATGGCAAGATTAATATTATAATTGATATGCCCTTCTTGAATTAAATCAAGTGCGTGTTTATCATCCGTACAAAATGTTACACGATGGATATTTTTTTCATGGATAGCTGGGATGAGATCAGCGACATTACGTGTGGCAGATCCTTCGCGAAGATGAACATACATACCTTTAGCAATGCGTTCGTTAAGATATTGGGTAGCGGTGGATTCATGATCAGTTTCAATCCCAGCAAAGATATAGGCATTTAAATCATTACCAAGTAAATCAGGGATATGCCCATCGATCGTATGACCTTCCATTACATCAATTTTTTGATGAATTTCAAGATCTCCATTAAGTACCGCTGGGTAATCCATCACTTCACCCAATCCTAGGATCCGAGGGTGATTTTTATATGAGGCGATTTCGAGTGCATTAAGAGAAGCACCACTATGTTCAAATGAAGTCGCAGGAACTGATGAAGGTAGCATGAAATAAACATCTAGAGGGATGTTTTCACTTGCGTGAAGCATATATTCGATCGCTCGAAGGCCTAAAACATTGGTGATTTCATGAGGGTCTGCAATAATCGTGGTCGTTCCTTTGGGAACGATCACTTTGGCAAATTCTCTTGGTGTAAGCATAGAGGATTCAATATGGACATGACTATCGATAAAACCGGGAGAAAGGAATTTACCTTTAAGATCGATTTCTTTAAGACCATGATAAGTTCCGGTTCCTAAAATGATTCCTTGGCTTATCGCGACATCCACATAATCGATCGCGCCTGAGTACACATTGACCACCGAGGCATTCTTAAAGACGAGTTCAGCTTTTGTGAGTCCTCTCGCCTGATCCATCATTGTTTTATAATCCATGACATCATCCCTTTCGAAAATTAAGTCATTATGCTCGTGATTTTTTCTTATTTTATCACAAACCTAAGAAAAGCGCGTTAAATAACAAAAAAACAATGAACTTGCGTCATTGTTTCATCTGTTGAACATAGAAATAAGGATATTTAGGAGTAAAGAAGAAAAGAATTGCCAACCCCATCATAAGACCACCTAAATGACCGAGTATGCTGATATTGGGGACAAGGAAGGTGATGACAAGGTTCATGACCATCAATTGCTGTATGGAGCGAATCGTGCGTGGGTGAAACCACTTTTTCTGTTTGATTGTGAGCATGAACAGCCCACCCATAATACCAAAGATGGCACCGGATGCACCAATAGTCACTGCATTAAGATCTCCTAAGTAGGTGACAAGCAATGAGGATAATAAGCCTGATCCCATGTATAAGACAACATACCATCTGGGACCAATCAGTCGTTCCATATGTCCTCCTAAATAATAAAGAGCAACCGAATTAAACAAATAATGAGGGATACTGCCATGGAGAAACATCGCAGCGATCAGGCGATTAAATTCCTGATTATCAATAATTAAAGGGGGGAAGATTGCACCCCATCGGACAAGGTTGAAATTGGTAAAACCACCTGTGAAGATGACAATAAATAGCATCATTGTGTTGAGTAACAAAAGAATAAATGTGATGGGATGTTTTTTAATGTAATCTTTGAATGTAGATAAGTCCATTGACGACTCCTTATAACAAAGACATCCAGTAGATGACTTATAAGATATTTCCTTCATTTTACCACATCTCAAAAAAAGAAAAGACAGATTCAAATCTGTCTAGTGTTTGTTATTGACGAAAACATCATTATATTGACGATGAACTTTAATAAATGTTGTACATTTGGAAAGCTGTTTTAAGGTAGGTGCTCCTACATAAGTACATGTAGAACGAATTCCACCTAAGATATCCTTCACGGTAAGATCAACACCCCCACGATAAGGAATCTTCACTGTACGACCTTCAGAACTACGATATTCAGCGATTTCTCCATGATGTTTCATCATGGCGGTTGATGAGCTCATACCATAAAACTCAACAAATTTAAGTTCCTTATAAATCGGTTCTTTGGTAACAGAATGCTTTTGGTGTGTATCATGATACTCAGTGATGACTTCTCCACCGCCTTCATCATGGCCAGCAAACATTCCACCCAACATCACAAAATCAGCACCTGCTCCAAAAGCTTTGGCTACGTCACCAGGGCATGTGCATCCACCATCACTGATGATATGTGCACCTAAACCATGAGCAGCATCAGCACATTCGATGATGGCAGAAAGTTGAGGGTATCCAACACCTGTTTGAATACGTGTGGTACATACAGATCCTGGACCAATCCCGACTTTGACAATGTCAGCACCTCTTAAAATGAGTTCTTGTGTCATATCTGCCGTGACTACATTACCTGCGATGATAATGTGTTCAGGATAGTTTTTTCTGACATTTTCAACAAAAGCTCCGAAATGCTCGGAATAACCATTAGCAACATCGATACAGATAAACTTGATCGAGGGTTGATTTTTTAAGATCTCTTTTAAATTCTGAAAATCACGTTTAGAGGTTCCAGTAGAGACAGCAAAGAAATTTGGATCTAGTTCGGCAAAGGTATTTCCGATGGATTCAGACTCATAACTTTTCACTAAACATGTGAATAGTTCATGCTTTTGTAAAGCCAAAGCCATGTTTACGGTACCAACCCCATCCATATTGGATGCCATAATGGGAATCCCTTTCCATATTTGTTTACTATGCTTAAAGGTATACTCTCTATTTAAGTCGACTTCTTTTCTTGATGCGAGAGTGGAACGCTTTGGACGGATAAGGACATCACTAAAATCAAGTTTCTCATCAAATTCAATACGCATCATATCACCTCGAATGTTTTTTATTACGTTACTATTATAAATGATTTAAGATGAGATGATGAAAGAAAAATAAGAAATATTATTTATATAGAAAAATTATTTTATAAGGATGGTGATTCAACAACTTAGAACGGTTTTAAAAGGATAGCATCGTTTGTTTTTGAACCGATTATGTTATAATGTCATTGCTGACATTTCGGGTAGTGGCTCAGCTTGGTAGAGCACCTGGTTCGGGACTAGGAGGTCGCAGGTTCAAATCCTGTCTACCCGACCACGAAGAGATAACCATCATTGTGATGGTTTTATTTTTTACCTAAAGGGAAGATGGTCGCATAGTTTGTGTCATGATATAATGAAGAAGAGGTGAAGTCATGAAAACATGTTTACTCGTGATCGATTATCAAAACGATTTTATCGATGGAGCATTAGGATTTGAAGGTGCAGATCGACTCGCAACAGGAATCAAAAAACTTATCGATTCTTTCCATCAACAAGGATTTGATGTGATTTTTACTTTGGATACCCATACGAATGAATACCTAGACACACAAGAAGGGAAGAATCTTCCTGTGAAGCATTGTATTTTGGGAACGAATGGACATCAAATCTATCCCCTAGTGAATCACGTAAGAGGTGAGCATGATGTTATGTTTTATAAAAATACGTTTGGCTCACTTGATCTTGCCAATTTTCTTCATCAAAAAGACTATCATGAAATCGTCATTGTTGGGTTAGTCACAAATATTTGTGTCATCTCTAATGCCGTTATGGCTAAAGCTGCACTCCCAGAAGCAAAGATTATCATCTATAAAAATCTAGTCGCAAGCTTTGATGAACAGCTTCATGAAAAAACACTAGAAGTCATGCAATCACTGCAGATGGACATCCAGGAGTATAAACTATGAAAACATTAGGTATGCTTGGTGGTATGAGTTATGAATCAACAACCGTATATTATGACTTGATCAACAAATTTGTCAATCAAGCCTTGGGATTCTCACATTCAGCCAAAATACTCATGGTTTCTTTTGATTATCAAGAACTTGAGATTTTATTAGAAAAATCTGCTTGGAAGGAATTAACCATCAAGATGATTGATCAGGGATTAAAACTAAAAAGCATCGGTGCCGATGGTCTTATATTATGTGCAAATACGATGCATATCATCGCAGAAGATGTCCAAAAATCCGTAGGATTACCATTGATTCATATCGCAAAAGAAACCCTTCATGAAGCGAAAATCCGTGGTTATAAGAAAGTGGGATTACTTGGGACTCGCTATACGATGACATCATCTATTTATGATCAAGAAGATATCGAAGTTATCAAACCGACAGATCAAGAAATGACGGTCATCCATGAGATCATTTATCAAGAGTTGATTGTTGGAAAATATCTTTCATCAAGCCTTGAAAAGGCAAAAACTGTGATCAAGCATTTAAAAGAACGTGGTGCCGAAGCCATCGTGTTAGGATGCACCGAACTTCCGTTATTAATCAAGCCCGAAGATATTGATTTACCGATACTCAATACATTATATATTCATGCAAGAGCAGCTGCCAACTTCGTTGTTTCAAACGTGATCAATCATGAGAGATAGTGTCATTATTGTAGGTGGTGGACCTGCAGGGCTCATGGCAGCCAATGTTTTAGAAAAGCATCATATTCCTTATTTGATTTTAGAAAAAAACGATCAACTTGCTAAAAAGCTACTTTTGACAGGCGGCAAACGATGCAATGTAACCAATGAACGTTCGGTTGCTGGATTTATTGAAGATCTTAATATGCCACATCGCAAGTTTTTATATCATGCACTCACTTCATTTGGTCCCAAAGAGATTAAACAATTTCTTAAAGACAGGGGACTTAATCTATTATTAGAAGAAGGGTATAAGTATTTCCCTGAAACACATAAAAGTTTAAGTGTTCTTGAGGCGCTTCTCAAAGATTTAGATCAAAATAAAATCATGTATCAATCCTCAGTCAAAGCGATTAAAAAGTTGAATGATGGCTATGTGGTCATGACGAAAAACCAGGATTACCATGCCTCATATGTGATTGTAGCCACAGGTTCAAATGCGTATCCCACGACAGGAAGCAGTGGAGATGGAATTGTTTTTGCCAATCACTTAGGAATCAAAACAATCCCATTTTCTCCCGCTGAGACATATCTTTTATCATCGCAAGTTAAACAGAAATTTAAACATTTACAAGGCGTCTCCATTCAAGGAACAACACTTAAAATGGATGGTATCAAACAATTGTTTCATGGCGATCTACTCTTCACACATCAGGGATTAAGTGGACCCGTGGTTTTACATGCCTCTGAACATGTGTATCCTTTGCTTGAAAAAGGATCTATTCATGTTCGTATATCCTTAACAAGTATTCCTATCCAGGATTATGATCAAAGTATCGCAAATCTTCTAGATGAAAACAAAACCATTGTACAAAGCTTAGAAAGTTTTACATCAAAGCGCTTAGCCTCTACGATTATAGAACACTTGCATCTTAAGAAAAACTATTTAAAAGAGCTATCAAAAAAAGAGCTTATCGACTTGAAAAACATGATGTATGCATTTCCTATTGAGATTGATTCGATGCCTTCAATTGAACATGCTTTTGTCAATAAAGGTGGAATTGCGATCGAAGAACTCGATCAATCCTCGATGGAAGTTAAGAGCTCCTCTGGATTATACTTCATCGGAGAAATAACCGATCTCCAAGGTCCTATCGGAGGATATAATTTAACCATTGCATTTTCAACAGGACATTTAGCAGGTGAATCTATTGCCAAAAAATATAACACGGGATGAACGTCATCCCGTGATTTTTTTTAAGGTATAAAATTCTTTGACGACTTTTCCACCTAAACTTTGATAAATGGTTTTTGCTGGATTGGTTTTTCCTGTAAAGAGTGTTAAATATTCTGCTCCCATATCATTGAGTTCAATAGCTAAACGATGAAAGAGTGCAGTACCCAAACCTAGATGTCGAGCTTTTTCTAATACCATGATTCCCGTGAAGGATCCCCTTTTGGATGTCTCGACAGATAATGGCCCTGTAAAGCCAACAATTTCATGATTATGCTTAGCGACTAGTAAGGGTTTTTCTGGATGTTCCATGACATCCAATAAGGCATTTTCCCATTCTGGATGATGGATTTGCGAGATAAAGAATTTAAGTTGATCTTCATCATTGGTTTGATAGAAATCAACACGTGAATCGAAAAGACGATCAAGAGTATTATTTAAATCGATATAATAGAGTTCTTCAGTAGAGTGAATCTCATATCCCTTTGCAAAAAGCCACTCTGCACGAGGATCATCTTTGGGAAACCCAGGATAATTGGGATGTGTAACATCGGGTAATGGCATCCAAGGTATTTTAATAGGGTTGTGAAAATGAAGCTTTATTATCGGTATATGTTTTTCTTTCACGACCTGATCGAGAGATTCAAGAAGTGATTTAAAATTAGATTCATCAATGGACATGATAAATGTAAGGTAGCAAATGTCATCTTTGATCAAGTAAAGTAAAGCATCTCCTGAAGGGTGAAGTATCACCTCAACTTGATCTAAAAGTTGATCAAACATTTGTCTCGTGAAAGCAATCATATCTAATCTTGTATTTAGACAGCATAAATACCTTTGATAAAGTCTCCCCTTTTGCGCGAGTGTGAGCACAACATCCACCTACCTTCTTTCCATATTGTACCACTTTTTTCAATCTATGAAAAACATCCCTAAAAATTCTTGGTATAATAATGATTGATAAAAAAACCGATAAGTGAGGTAAAAGTGATGATAGAAGCCATCATGATTGGTGCAGGAAATCGTGGAATAGGTGCCTACGGCAGTTATGTGATTGAACACCCAAATGAATTAGCATTTGTCGGTGTTGCCGATCCAGATAATGAGAGAAGACACTATTTTCAAACAGAACATAAGATAAAAGATGATATGGTTTTTCATGATGCAGAAGAAGTGTATAGCAAGGGAAAACTTGCAGATGCAGTGTTCATATGCACCCAAGATCGCCAACATATCCATCATGTACTTAAAGCGATGGATTTAGGTTATCATGTATTTTTAGAAAAACCGATGGCCGTTGATCCTCACGATATTTTAAAAATTCAAAAAAAGGCAATAGCAACGAAAACCATTTTAGTGGTTGCTCATGTACTTCGCTATTCCCCCTTTTTTAATACCATAAAAAACGTTTTAGATGAAGGTCATCTTGGAAAAATCATGGTGATTAATCACGAAGAAAATGTAGGTTTTTATCATCAAGCCCATAGTTATGTCAGAGGAAATTGGCGAAATTCTTCGATTGCTAGCCCCATGATACTCGCTAAATCTTGTCATGATATGGACATTATCTCGTATCTACTCGATGATACTCCCAAACGATTATCATCATTTGGCACGCGTTCCCATTTTAAAAGAGAAACCATGGATGGGGTCCCCAATTATTGTTTAGATGGATGTCCTCATCAAGAGACATGCTTATATTTCGCCCCTAAAGTGTATTTAAATGCTGGAGATTGGATGAAGTTTCCTGTCTCCAATGATTTATCGGATCAAGCGATTTTAAAAGCACTGGAAAAAGGACCGTATGGACGATGTGTCTATCGCTCAGATAATGATGTTGTCGATCATCAGGTGGTCTCTATTGAATTTGACCATGAAACCACTGTCAATTTTTCGATGTCAGCCTTCTCCAATAAAATTACTCGCCACATTCATATTATGGGTACAAACGGTGAACTTTGGGGTGATATGAATGAAGATCATTTAACCATCAAACCATTTGGTAAAGATGCCTTTTATGTGAATATCCCAGAAGGAAAAGGTGGGCATGGTGGTGGTGATCACGGCGCAGTTAAGCGTTTCATCGAAGCGTGTCATCAAAGAATCGATGTTAATCATGATCTTGAAATTGCCGTGCAAGGACACCTTTTAGCATTCGCAGCAGAAAAATCTAGAGTTTCAGGAGAGACAGTGGATTTTAAACACTTTGTCAAAGAATTATCATGATATTTAGACATGCAAAACAAGAAGAATCAGAAGATATCATCAATCTAGCAACTAAAGTATTTAAACCGAATATGGGGAAGCAATTTATCCGCTTGTTTTCACCCAATAATCATGAACATCAAATGATTGCAGAAGATCAAGGAAAAATTGTTGCAGCTGTCAATTATTATCACACCCTGATGGATACATCCATTGGTACTTTATCTGTGGCTTCCATTGGAGCGGTATGTACCGAAGAAAGTTATCGTGGTCAAGGTATATCTTCAAAACTACTTGGTCTAGCTGAAGCAAAGATGATGAAAAAACAAGTTGATTTCTGTATTATCTCTGGAGATGGACCACTTTATCAAAGATTTGGTGCACGTTATGAAGGAGCGATGAGTCGTTATATATTAAAAAACGATCCAATCAATCACGATATAAATATTAGAAAATTTAGTAGTGATCCTCAATTACTTTATCCAATCTATCAAAAAGAAGCGATCAAATATCAGCGTTCTAGTGAAGAGTTTAATGATTTATTTATTGCACAAACCTATCCAGATAATTATCAAAGTTATCCCGTGTATGTGATGTATCAAAATGAATCTATGATCAGTTACATCATTCTCGTTAATCATCCAAAAGCTAAACTATTAAGTGTAAAGGAATATGCAGGTGATCGTTTAGCAATCATTCAGAGCTTACCCTTTTTAATCAAACATTATCACAAAGAGGGTATAGAGCTAACCACTTCCATTCATGATCCCATCAAAAAATGGATCAAAGAAGAAGAGGAAAAGATTACCCAACATGCGACGATAAAGATTATAAATGAAGAAAGTCTATTTTCTAAAATCAATAGGTTTTTCAAAGTCAATCACTATCCATTGTTGCTTGAAAAAAAAGATGGGAACTATATCATCTATTGTAATGAAAAACCATATCTACTTGATTATAATCAACTTCATGCACTGATTTTCTCTGGTAAGATCCCCATTGACTTAAGACAAAGGATCATCTACGATGTTTTTCCCATTGAATTGCCATGGTCACATAATCTCAATTATCAGTAAATAAGCTGAACAAACTTGTTGACTAATCCTGAGATATCTGAATTAATGAATTTCTTAAATATTTTTATTGAGTACATTGCAATTGATGCAAATTAGGTTGGTGATGTCATCTATGTGGTTCCTCCAACAATTATCGAAATCAATTCCTAATTAAATTAAAAAAAATACCCCTAGAAGCCCTAGGGGTTTATTCTTGACTTAAACGTTCAATAATAATGCAGTTTCTACCTGCTTGTTTGGCTTGATAGAGCAGCGTATCTGCCTTTTCAAGAGCTTCTTGATAATTAAGCATGATTGACCTTGGTTTATAAAGAACACCGATACTTATGGAGAGCGACAGTTCAATACCGTTGATCGTTATTGGAGTATTTGCGACTTTTTGACGATATGCATCAATGATTTCATGTATATACTCCACATGATCAATAGGGATAAGCATTAAGAATTCTTCACCACCATAACGTGCGATGAAATCTTGTTCACGACATGTATCTTCGAGTGTTTTAGCAATATTTAGCAAAACTTGATCGCCAATTAGATGTCCATAGGTATCATTGATTTCTTTAAAGTGATCGATATCTAGCATCACAATGGCTAAACTTTCATTCTCCCACTCTGTGATGGGGTCAATCTGATCGAAAAGTTGTGTGATTGCCGTGCGATTGGGTAATTTGGTCAGTGAATCAATCATTGCAAGCCCTGAAAGTGCATTTAATGATTCATCAGCGATTCTTACGAAATATAGTGCTGAGTTTCCAACACCCATCATGTTTAAAAAGATATTATTGATAAGAAAGAATGTGATGAGCCATGAAGGTAATATCACCATGGGATCGACTTCTCTAGCATGTAAAACGCTAATCACGAACAAGGATCCTAAAAGCCAAATATAACTTATTTTTTGCCACTTTTTCCAGTCAGTAAAGATGATTAGAACAGCGATGTTAAAATAAAAGAATACAAAGCCTGCTGTATTGGCAAACATGATAACCTCAAAAAATGTTTGAATAAGAATAGCTGTGATAAAAATAAAGGCGGCAAAAGCATACTTTTTCTTACGATTAAAATAAATGGCAAAAAATGATGCGATAAATGAAACAATATTGAGACTGACTAAAAGTAGATTACCGATATAGATAAAGAGAGGTATAAATAAGAAATAGGCAAAAAACGAACTGTAATATACCAAGTTCGCTTGATTATAATTTTGCTTTACTTTGAAATCGATAGGATTGAAAAGTTTTCGCATATGACCTCAGATGATGAATCGATTTATCTGTCGATTAAACGATGATAGATTTTCCTTGAATTTTCAATGGGAATTGCACCACAAACATGATGGTAAAAATGTTGTGTGTGTTCACTCACAGCACCTATAATTGCGTATCCATATCCATCGTGGTACATCGCTTCAAGGCACTTAATGATTAAGGCTGAACCGATTCCATGCTTGCGATAACTTGGATGAACACCCATTGGACCGAAAAATCCTTTAGCAGTTGCATCATAACAAGCGAAGCCGATAATCTTTTGCTCATCTACAGCAATAAAACACGTGGGTTGAGGTCTAAATAATCCAGATTTCGCTTCCGAGACCCAGCGAGAAGAAAAATTGGTTCCAATAAAGTCAAGAACCTGATCACTATCAGGAGATAAAACACGCTTTATTGCTACCTTGTTTTCTGGGATTTGAAACGTTTGTTGATAGAGATCAACGAGTAAATCTGCGCTTGGCATAAGTATCACTCCTTTTTTTCATTATATCATGAATTCCATGTCTCAAGAGGGTGTTAAGAACGTTCATCTAAATCATGTAAGAATCTTATCATGCTTGATCTATCATTCTTTAGAAAGAACACTTTTACAAATCTACGTATTTTCGTCTATAATAAGAATAGACATAATGTAAGGAGCGACCATGAAGAATCTGATTAAATCTATCCTTTTTATCGGACTATTAATTTTTACTACCTTATTTCAAAATTCAGCACCTCTCCAAATATCTGCAGCAGATGAACCTTATGATGCTGTCTATTTCGGTTCAAAATTTTGTCAGGTATGTATTGCATTGGATGAATCTGATGATGCCTTCACGCGTTTGGAAAATCAAGGTCTAAGCATTAAGAAATATATTATTGAAGATGATTCATCCTATACAGAGATCTTCCGTAATTATCAATTTACTTATGATGTTCCACAAACCAGTGCCTCCGTGCCCATTATTTTTGTCGGAGAAACTTACTTTACTGGAAGAGAAGCGATCAATCAAGCGATTGATGACTTTACGATTCGAGATATAGCATCAACGCAAAGTATCCCAGAAATTATGGTTGCACCACCTTCAGATTTCTCACTCGTTTATTTTGTACTCTTAGGGTTTGTCGATGGCGTCAATCCATGTGCAATAGCCATGCTGTTGATTTTTATCTCGCTTTTAGGTTTTACCAACAATAAAAAGATTCTTTTACGGGTAAGTTTGACATTTATTGGAGCCATCTTCATTAACTATTTTCTCTTTGGAACGCTTCTTTACCGCTTCTTTAATCGACTCCAATTTTTATCCATCATCGTTACTGTGCTACCTTGGGTCATCATTGGACTCACAGGATTTCTTTTCATTTTAAATTTTTACGATTTTGTGGTGACATTACTTCAAAAATATAATCTGGTAAAAAATCAGTTACCGAGAGGTATACAAGCATTCAATCGTAGATTAATGAAAAAATTCACCGAAAAAATGGAAGAAAATTCGAAGATGGTGTATGTGATCACTTTCTTCATTGGAACCGTGATTTCATTTACAGAATTTTTATGTACAGGACAAGCCTATTTAACCGCAATTTTGCATCTCATTCATTTTACTGATCATATCAGTCGAGGAATCATTTTACTTGTGATTTACAACATTATCTTTGTACTACCCCTTATCATCATTACGACGATTGCGATGAAAACACAATCCATCATCGGTATTTCCGTTTTTATGAGAGAAAAGTTACATTGGATTAAACTTTTTAATGCACTCGTTTTTTTAGCTATTTTATTGTATTACGTGTTCTTTATGATTTAGGAGGGAGCCATGAAAGCTTATTTAGTGATCAAAAACAGGGACAATACAGTTGTTTTTGAAGGTAAAGCATTGACGTTACCGATCAAAGAGGATGCTATGAAGAAAAAATCAATGGAAGTGTTTCGTGATCCTGATCCATGCATCATCCATCAATCGTATGTGACTCAAACCTTGGTGGAATCTCTTTTGGATTATATTCCTAAAGGGATATGTGTTTTAGGCAAAGATATTCCTCTAGATTTATCCTTTATTGCACTTGAAGATGTTTTACATTTATCCTTTTACCGAAAGGAGTGAAATGATGTCCTATTATTTAGATCATGCAGCAACAACACCACTTGATCCTGAAGTATTAAATGCGATGATGCCGTACTTAACAGACCTTTATGCCAATCCATCATCCCTTCACGATCAAGGCATTTTCATACGTAAAAAAATCAATGAGACGAGAGAAAGTGTCGCCAAGGCATTTCATGTGTCTACTTCAGGAGTTGTTTTTACATCAGGAGGAACAGAGGCGACAAATTTAGCACTTTTGGGTTATGCCAAAGCACACCCTGAAAAAAAACATATATTGACAACGACTATCGAACATCATGCGACAACACATACAGTTGAAGCACTCGAACATTTAGGATATGACATTGATTTTATACCTGTCGATCAAGAAGGTTTTATTGTGGTCGATCAGTTCAAAAAGTTGATTCGTCACGATACATTACTCGTCTCAATCATCTGGGGTAATAATGAGATTGGTACGATTCAAGATGTCAAAGTTCTTGGTCAAATCGCACATGAGCATGGTGCTGTTTTCCATGTCGATGCTGTCCAAATGGCGGGGCAAACCATCATTGATTTATCACAATTACCGATTGATATGATGACCATTTCAGCGCATAAGTTTTATGGCCCTAAGGGCATAGGTGCACTCATTCTAAACCAAGGGATCACAATCCAACCCATCCTTTATGGTGGACAGCACGAAAAGGGTTTACGTTCAGGAACAGAGAATGTGAGTGGAATCATCGGGTTAGCTAAAGCGCTTGAACTTGCAAGATCAAGGGTAAACAGTTACTGTAAAGAACTTTTGAGCATTCATGATGCATATCGAAAGTTACTCAAAAAAGTGATTCCAGAGATTGAATTTAATGGACCCAAAGATAGCACTAAACGATTGTCATCCATTTTAAGTTTATCTCTACCTAATGTATCTAGTACTGAATTACAATATGCCTTAAATAGAAAAGGCATCTATGTTTCAACAGGCAGTGCGTGTTTATCCAATGAAATCAAAGGATCCCATGTTTTAGAAGCGATCAAAAGAGATTCATCATATGCGACACTTCGTTTATCTTTTGGAACAAAATCCGAACTTAAGGATATCCCCCAAATTTGTCAAACCATCAAAGAAATATATGAAGATTTAAGAGATTATTGACCTCATCGTTGAGGTCTTTTTTATTTTATAGACCCTCTTCACATTTCAAGACTAAAGTGCTATAATGTCACTGGTGAAAGCGCTTTACAATTTAAAGGAGAACAACATGTTTAAATCCATCCAAGACATGATTACCTATGTCAATAAAGAAGAGGTAAAAGTCATCGATTTTAAGGTGACTGATTTAACGGGCACATGGCATCGTTTATCGATTACAAGTCAGAAATTAAAACCCGATATCATGCAAAAAGGCATTGGCTTTGATGGATCGAGTTATGGATTTAATTCTGTTGAAAAATCGGATATGGTCATGATTCCGGATGTCTCATCATGCTATCTCGATACATTAAAACATGTCAAAACATTGGTCTGCATCGCAGATATCTATGCAATCAATAATCACACGATGGTTCGTTATCAAGATGATCCACGTTATATTGCTGAAAAAGCTGAGAAATTCATCCTCAATTCAGGTGTTGCTGATCAAATTTTATTAGGACCAGAATTTGAGTTTTATGTTCTAGATCATATTTCCTATGAATATACGAATCAACATATGGAAGTTACTATCGATTCTAAACAAGCTGAATGGAACACAAAAAAGAAAGATGAGCCTAATCTAGGACTTCAAGTGAAACATCATGGCGCGTATCATCTAGATTCTCCTTTTGATCAAAGTTATGAATTTAGAACCGATGTTGTGATAGAAGCTGAACGTATCGGAATCCCTATCAAGTATCATCATGGAGAAAATGGTGGTCCTGGACAGGTAGAAATAGAAGTCGAATTTGCCTCCATCAAAGAGATGGGTGATCGTTCGATGAAGATTAAAAATATTTTGAAACAAATGGCTTCAGAAAGACAAAAAGTGGTCACGTTTATGCCCAAACCGTTTGCTACAGAATCAGGTTCAGGCATGCATGTTCATATGCAATTAAAGAAAAATGGCGCCTATATTATGTATGATGAATCTGGATATTCTCATTTGTCTAAGACAGCGCTTTATATGATCGGTGGAATTCTTCATCATGCGCGTTCATTAACTGCCATTACCAACCCGACCACCAATTCATATAAGCGTTTAGTCCCTGGCTTTGAAGCACCAGTCACGGTAGGATTTGCCAATGCGAATCGCAGTGCTGTCATTCGTATTCCTGGATATACCTTAGATGAAACAGAAAAGCGCTTTGAGTATCGTAGTCCAGATGCGATGAGCAATCCCTATTTGACATATGCTGCACTTATGCTTGCAGCTTATGATGGTATCATCCATAAAATCGATCCGATGGATCAAGGGTATGGACCTTATGATTTTAATCTATATGATTTATCTGATGAAGATAAGAAAAAGATCAAGTCATTACCAGCGTCATTGGAAGAAGCTTGTCAAGCATTAAAAGAAGATCATGATTATTTGCATGCCGGTGATGTGTTTACTCAATCAATCATTGATACACATATCAAAAAGGTGATGAAAGATCATCAACTTATGCAAAAAATGCCTCATCCTTTAGAATTTGATCTATACTTTAAGCGGTAGTTTGAAAATTTGGTTCAAAAAATAAAAAATCACCCATCTTTTTGGGTGATGTCTTTTTATAATGGGCGATTTACAGTATACTGTAAGCACAGGAAAGGGAGATTAAAGCCATGAAATATGTGTTTTGGCTCATCGTTATCCTCTCAAGCCTTTTTGTAAAAGGGTGTGGAGAAGAAGATCCTAATGCCATTTTAAATGTTGAAATCACGTATGTAGAGGAAACCTTAGAAATGACCTCATCAAGTGCGTTTTTTGATGTTGAAATCATCGATAAAGGTGATGTCTTATCTTTTGAATTGCACGCAAAAGATGACTATTTTTTCTCATCGCGTTTAGTTGGATTTATTAATGGGATAAAACTTTCAAAAAGTCAAATAATAGTAGATGGACCTACCGCTATATTCACCATTAATCACCCCAATCCTAGAGATCCAGAAGCTTATGAAGAAGTTATGGTAACCTTTGATTTGAATGGAGGGTCATGGACCAAAGAGATCATCGATGAACTCATACCATCGACCACGTTGAACATTCAAGCCAAAGATGACTTAACAGGTGAAACTTTCTCACTTTTCGATCATGATCAAGACCTTTTACGCTGGTATTATAAACTGTTTCTATTATATGATGAAACGGTTGATGCATATCGTGTGGTTGCTACCGATCATGCCACTGCAAGCATTGCTAATTTAGAGTTACCAAATTATGATTATGTGATCGGTGTTCATCTATCCACTAATGATCTCATCGCACGAGACCTTATCATGAGTTATACTTTAAACGATATCACCAACATGCTTATCAGATTTAATATCGATCTTTTAGTCTATGAAGAGGGCGATCTTGAGGTAAGCATTTATGAAGAGGACATACTTTTAGGGATATTTACCAAAACATATACCACCATTGAAGCATTCCCTATTCCATACCGTGAGACCTTTTCATTTCAAGGGTGGAGTGATGGAACAAAGACGTATTATACCTATCCAGGATACAAAATCAAAGAAGGTGTCAAAGAAGTGAACTATATTGCACAATGGGAAGGTGCTTCTGAAACAGAACTTAAAGCATATATCGATGAATTTATTCCTCCAAAAATTCATGAAAATATCGATTTACCAACATCTTATAGTCATTATGACATCGTTTGGGAGTCATCTGATCCAGAGGTTTTAGATCCTAGTGGTCAATTTCATATGCCTTATCAAGATGTTAGTTTAACTTTAACTGCTCTTGCTACTTCTGATAGTGATGAATACACGTTTACTTACACATTGGAAACCACGCATTATAAATCACTTGCTAACCCGATTGCCTCAGGATATATCTATCGCAATTATCATTTGCTTGGCGATGATTTTTTTGAAACATTAGATATCATCAATACCGCGTTTATCAAAGCAGAAAGTGATGGAACGCTCACGGGAACTACAGTGTTATCCAATATTGAAACCTATATCAAACCAAAAGCGAAACTTTATGGCAACTGGATCATCCCTTCAATTTCACCTGATTCAGCGTGGTCAACGATCGCCAAATCCCCATCACTTGTTGAAGCATTTGCCAATAATATTGTGACTCTCATCAATACCTATGGGTTTAGTGGTGTCGATATTGACTGGGAAACACCTACGGATTCTGAGACCACACTTTATGTGAATATGATGGAAGTAATCTACCAAAAAGTTAAAGCGAACAATCCCAATCATCTTGTGACCACCGCGATCACAGGTGGTATGTGGCAACCCCCAAGATACGGTTTATCCACCTCAAAGAATTATGTAGATTATATCAACATGATGACTTACGGTATGGTCAATGGTGGCGGACAATATCAAAATGCACTTTATCCAGCAACTTCATATTTAAATTCAACCTTAAAGATTGGCAAAACATTGACCAGCTGCTCCATAAAAGAAAGCGTTGAGCTCTTTAGAAACCAATATCAAGTCCCTTATGATAAAATCATCGTAGGTGTTGCATTTTATGGAATTTCTCAATCGAGAAGTTACGATGAAACGACGCAAACATGGTCTTCATGGACCTATGCAGGTGCTTTGTCATATTCTACACTACAAGCCAATTACATTGTCAATGCCACTTACACGAAAGTCTATGATGAACGTGCAGGTGTCCCCTATATGGTCAATCAAGCAGGAACTCTCTTTATCTCCTATGATAATCAGCGCTCTATCTTAGAAAAAAGTGCCTTTATTATCGAAGAAGGACTTGCAGGAATGATGTACTGGGAGCAGGGTCATGACAGCACTGGTGTATTATTACATGCCATGTATCAAGGTTTAAAATCATAGACATAAGGTGGTAAAGATGAGTTTTGAATGGACGATCGATCAACGTTTTGATAATCTGACATTACGTAGTTTTTTCGCCTATCATCATCTAGGCAAAACATTGATCCATCAGCTCTTTCAAGAGAGAAGAATCAAAGTCAATGACAAGATAATCCTTCATGACCATTTATTTCATACAGGTGATTTTCTATGGATTGATTTTCAAAAAGAAGAAGATCATCAGATCGATCCTACTCCCATCGATATTGTCTATGAAGATCTAGATTTTTTAATCGTAAGTAAACCTCAAGGATTGCTCGTTCATGATGATGGCATCTCAAAAACTTCTTTAACAAGACGTGTGAATCATTACGCAAAAACCATGGGGTATCATCACCGAGTTTTACCTGCACATCGGATTGATAAGGAAACGACAGGGTTAGTTTTATTTGCCAAACATCCGCTTTCTTTAAGTTACCTATCTTATTTATTTGAAGAACAGAGTTTAGAAAAAATATACATCTGTGAAGTGAGGGGTCATCTAAAAGATGATGAAGGAACCATTGATCTTCCGATTGCTCGCGACAGGCATGAGAATAAAATGCGAGTGGACAAAGAAGGTAAACCCGCAAAGACATATTATCAAGTGATTGAAAAGAAAAAGGAGACATCGCTCCTTAAAGTTAGAATATTTGGGGGAAGAACCCATCAAATTCGAGTTCATTTTTCATATAAGGGCTATCCTGTTGTAGGTGATGATCGCTACGGTAGACCGGAACCTGATCCCTTAAAACTTCATTTTGAATCTGTTAAATTCATTCATCCTCGAACAGGACAAATGCTTGAAGTATCCACAAAACCACCTTTTATGAACCCATAAGAAGTTTTATGATGTCATCCTTTTGTTGGAAAATATCGTGTATGTCTACATAAGGAATGTGTAAATCTGCACATTCTTTTTTAATTCTCTGGCTTTCTTTGACCATATACACCATCAATTGATGAAACTCTTTTTCAGGATAACTCATATACCATGGGTTTTCCATCAAATGCGCATGGTTCTTGAGTTCTTGACCTTTGATGATGGGATCTTGATTTGCATAACCCAGATATAGAATTCTTACTTTGGTAGGATAGTTTGTCATGAGTTCATGCGCATAAGAGGTCAAAAGGTGAACCCCTTCAACTAAATGATCTTTTTTGTTTTCGATGATCGTCTGGAATAATCCTCTTAGGTAGGGTTCCAGTTCAAAAGCTACCGTAGAATCTGAGGCATCGATATGAATATTCAAGTTGGGATTTCCTCGGTAGAGCATCATCATGATATGATCTGTTTGAGTGAGTGGTAGATGATACCTTTTAACGAGTTCTTTGGCAACCAAAGATTTTCCTGATTTGGCAACACCGGTTAAGATATAAAGCATATAAGGTAACCTCCAACACTATTGTAGCACATGGATGATAAATGTGTGATTTATGAAAGAGTTGGTTTATAATAAGAGTAATGAGGAGGAATTATATGCTAACATCAACATTTATCATGCTTAAACCGGATGCGGTGAAACGAGGATTAACCAACACGATTATTCAGATTTTTCAAGAAAATGGCTATCAAATCAAGCGTCAAAAAGAGGTCGTTGTCGATCGTAATCTTATCTTAAAGCATTATGAAGAAGTGATTATTCGTGTGAATAAACCGTATTTCGAACAAGCAATCTTAGATTTTTTTGATGGACAGAAAGTCATTGCTCTTGAACTCCAAAAAGAAGGGGATCATGTCATTGAAGATGTGCGTGCTCTTGTTGGTGCTACCGATCCCGCTAAAGCAGATCCTTCAAGTATTCGTGGACGCTATGGCGAAGATTCATTAGAAGCATCGATGAGTCAAAAGCGCACTTTAAGAAATCTGATTCACGCCTCTGATTCAGTAGAAAGTGCAAAACAAGAACTTTCACTCTGGTTTAACTAAATAAAGGAGGATTTTATGGCTTATTTTGTGATTGGATTACTTATTTTGGTGTATGTATTTGAAACGATTATTTCATCCCTTAATCATCAAATGAGAAAAAAACCTATCCCTAAGCTTGCTGAAGGGATTTATGATGAAGAAAAGTATCAAAAATGGTTGAATTACTCCCTAGATACCCATCAATTTTCACAGGTACAAAGAGGAGTGAGTTTATTACTCATGCTCAGTTTTCTTGTCTTTGGCGTGTTTGGATGGCTTGAATCACTGACAAATGCATGGTCATCAAGTGCTATCTTGAACACATTATATTTCCTTGGTATCTATGCAGTGTTTTCCATGATCATCTCAATTCCTTTTCGCTATTATCAACAGTTTGTCATTGAAGCGAAATATGGGTTTAATAAAACGACTAAAAAAACCTTTGTATCTGACTATATCAAGCGCTTAGTCATTACATTTGTACTCGGTGGAGGAATTATCGCTGGTCTTCATGCAATCTACCTTTTAGTTGTCGACTCCCAAGGTGGAATATGGACATTTATCGGTCTAGCTTGGGTTGCCGCTGCCTTATTCATCATGATTTTGTTCTTGTTCTTAAATCGCTTATTGATTCGCCTTTTCAATAAAGTCACGCCACTTCCAGAAGGTGAGCTCAGAGACAAGATTGAAGCCCTTGCGCATCAAGTCGGATTTAATCTAAAGGCACTTTATGTCATGGATGCATCCAAACGGTCAACCAAACTCAATGCATTCTTCACGGGTATCGGTAAAACAAAAGAAGTGGTTTTATTTGATACACTCGTCGAAAAAATGTCAACAGATGAAATACTTGCCGTTTTAGCCCATGAACTCGGTCATTCCGTCCATAAAGATGTGATTCGTATGCTTATGCAGCAACTCCTTATTTTAGGCCTTTATGTTGGGTTGATTGGAGCTGTTTTATCGATCCCTTCACTTCACACGGCTTTTGGCTTAACCTCAGTTCATGTCGGATTTTCTGTCATTCTTTTCATGATATTAATTTCACCTATTGAGCTTATCTTAGGCATACCACTGAATTACTTATCACGTGTTGCTGAGTATAAAGCAGATGCTTTTTCAGCAAGCATGACATCCAAAGAAGCGATGCGAAGTGCGCTGAACGTATTATACCAACAGAACCTTTCCAATCTAAACCCTCATAAAGCAGCTATCTTACTCTATTATAGTCATCCAGCCATAGCTGATAGATTAGGTGCTCTTCAATAAAAAAATGAACCCTTCTCGATATGAGAAGGGCTTTTATTTATTTCTTTGACCGAGACTTTTCAAGTAATTTTTGATAAACGAAATCGGGAATCTCAGGATTTCCTTTAGAATAACACGGAATAAGTTGATCTTTAGCGACCAAAGGATCTGTACATGCGATATCGTTTCTCACTTTTTCTCTTTCTTCTTTGATTCTCAAATTAGGTATGATCTTGGGTTTGTTTCCATCTAAAATGGAACGATACGCATAAAGTCCAGGGAGAAACATATCCAAAGCTTCATAGATATCGATGATATCCGCTTCATGACCCAGTACTTTTTCAATAAAATGATACATCGTGTAATAATCACTACCGCCATGACCGAAGTCTTTGGCTATTTCGTGAAAAGTTTCTTTGGGTTCATATGTGACGACTTGACTGTCATCTGATCCTTCATCTTGATCAAGATTTAAGTATATACGTTCGACATCTTGAGTTAAACTATCTTCTCTGGCACTTTCCATACGCCCTTTCGATCCGTAGATGGAAAACCAGATCGAATTTTTAGCCAAATCTCCATGAATACTTTTAATGATTGCACCATTTTCTAGAGTAATCATTTCAATTCCTGCAGTTGCTCCTAGTTTACCCATGCGTTTCGCTCGACTAGAGTAAGGAATCTCAAAACCAATAACGGAGACAGGTCTTAGTTTAGTTATGTGAATAAGAGGTCCGATGGAGTGTGTCGCATAAAAAGTTGCATACATTCGGTTTCGCCAGTGATCTTTATGTCCATAGGTAATATCAGCCCAAATGGATTCACAATTATGAATATATTCAGCTTCACCATATTCAAAGGTACCTAATTTTCCAGCTTCAAAAAGCCGTTTCATTTCTCTTGGTGCTGGCATGTAACAATAATTTTCACCATATGCATAGATAAGTTTTGATTCTTCAATTGCTTCAACCAGTTCAACAGCCTCTTTTAAAGTTTGCACAGGAAGTACTTCAGAAAAAACATGAAGTCCTTTTTTAAGTGCTTTTATCGCAAACGGTGCATGTTCAGTTGCATAGTTGGCTAAAACCACAGCATCCATCGGATGATTTAAAAATTCATCATAGGAGTGATAATAGGTTATTTTTGGATCATTCAATTGTGTTTTAAGTTCATTTAGACCTTTTTCGTAATAGTCGCAGATAGCGACTAGTTCTGCATTTCCTGCTTTTTTAGCGTAGTTGATCATCGAAGAACCTCGACCGATACCAAGCACACCAACCCTTACTTTGTTCATCATTTGACCTTCTTTCCAAAATGATTGTATCACGAATTAGCAAGAAATAAAGAAGAAGCAGTATAATAATAATAGTTCGTATGAAGGAGAATACCATGTGGCAAACTAGTTATAAAAAAGCAGTAACCTTGA
Source organism: Acholeplasma sp. (assembly GCA_003605085.1). GTDB lineage: Bacteria > Bacillota_I > Bacilli_A > Acholeplasmatales > Acholeplasmataceae > Peloplasma. Next base: position 113,655 of record QZKD01000016.1, read on the forward strand.
GCTATGATGATGGAATTATGCAAGACATAAAACTCGTTGAACTTCTAAATAAATATCATCTAAAGGCGACATTTAATATCAATACAGGTCTAAATCATCTGGACCATGATTTTTTTATTCAAGATCACCATATATCGCATATCCCGCTTGATCAAATGGTTGATCTATATCAAGGCCATGAAATTGCTGTGCATACCTATTCTCATCCGCATCTCACTTTGTTATCCGATCATGAGGTATCGATTGAACTTCATCTGGATATTGATATGATCGAACAAATATTTCACAAAAAACCAGTAGGTATGGCCTATCCCTATGGTAGTTATGATGATCGAATCGTCAAACTTGTGCGTCAAGCAGGACTTTTTTATGCGAGAACAGTTGAATCCAATCACCAAACAGCCCTTCAAGATGATCTTTTGAGATTTCAACCGACATGTCACCATAACGACTTAAATATTTTTGACATCATCGATCAATTTTTAGCATATGATGGAAATGAACCTCAGATTTTATACATTTGGGGACATAGTTATGAAGGTGATGTTGACGACAATTGGGATCATATTGAACGAGTTTTCAAAAAAATTTCTGGCCATAATGATGTCTTTTATGGAACCAATGAAGATGTACTTATCTTTAAAAAATAATCCTTTGAGGATATGACAATAAGTGATTTTTTTCATAATCATTGAAATGCATCTTAATGATGTTTATAATAGATGTAAAGTTTAACTTTAAATAGAAAGAGGGGAAGCTATGCTAACCAAAGCTGAATTACAAAGACTTATTGAAGAGGGTCTTGAAACTGGTGCTGATTTTGCCGAAATATTTTTAGAGGATACCTTATCTTCTGTCATCCGAGTCAATAATGGTGAAGTCACCCAAATTGATCGTGGAAATACCTATGGCGCAGGTGTTCGCTTGATTCAAGGAGCAGATGAAGTCTATGGCTACACCAACTTCATTTCTTATGATCAAATCCTTGATGTAGTTAAAAATCTTCGCGCATCTTTTCAAGGAAATAAAGTCAATGCAGAAGTACTAAGCGACCCTAAACCTCATGTATATAACATCAAAAGACCTATGCATCACGTCCCTATTGAAGAAAAAAAAGAAAAATTAATACATTTATCAAATTTAATTAAATCGTATGATCAAAGAATTATCCAAGCGACTTCTCAACTCATTGAAAATGAACAAAAAGTATGGATTGTCAATTCACAAGGTGTCTATCAAGATGATGTAAGAACCCATACACGCGTCTTTCTCATGGCGGTTGCACAAGATCAAGGCGTGATGCAACAATCCTACGAAGGTCCTGGCCGTTCGATGGGTTTTGAAATCTTTGATGAAATTGATTTCAACCAACTCGCCATCGATACAGCAACGAGTGCCATCACTTTACTCACAGCAGAAGATATGACACCACAAATTATGCCTGTGGTTTTACATAATGCGTTTGGTGGGGTTATTTTCCATGAAGCTTGTGGTCATCCCCTTGAAGCGACTGCGGTTGCTAAAGGCTTATCTCCATTTGTGGGTAAGTTAGGTGAAAAGATTGGTTCTGATGTCGTCACAGCATATGATGATGGTACTTTAGATGGTACTTGGGGAACAACTAACTTTGATGATGAAGGGAAACCTACTCAGAAAAATCTTCTCATTGAAAATGGTGTGTTAAAAGGATACCTTATCGATTACCGTAATAGTCGTAAAATGAAGATGGATCCTACGGGTTCGGCACGTCGCCAATCCTATAAATTTTCCCCAACGTCTCGAATGAATACGACCTATATTGCACCAGGTAAGGATAAATTTGAAGATATTATCAAAGATACAAAATATGGTTTATTTGCAAAGAAACTCGGTGGAGGCACTGTCGTTCCTGCAACAGGTGAATTCAACTTCGCCGTTCAAGAAGGATACATGATTGAAGATGGCAAACTCACAAAGCCTGTCCGTGGGGCAATGCTGATCGGTCATGGGAAAGATGTGTTATTTAAAATCGATCGTGTTGCAGATAACCTAGAACTTGGTCAAGGGATGTGTGGATCGATTTCAGGATCGATTCCTGTGGATGTCGGACAACCGACCATTCGTGTTTCATCGATGACCGTGGGCGGCGCAGGAGGTAAAAAATAATGTATACACGTTGGATTGAATTAGGTAAAGCCAAAGGGCTTACCGATCTTGAAGTGTTTGCTGTAAGAAATAAATCACTTGCACTCACCATATACCAAGGCAAACTTGAAAAACATGTCAAAAGTGATGTTGAACAAGTGTCCATCCGTGGGATTTATAAAGAAAAATTATCGACCATTCGTTTTGAAAACTTAAGTGATCAAAACGTGGATAAGATGCTCGATCAACTCATTGAAAATGCGAAAGCACTCACTGCAAGTGAACCCGCGATCATTTTCGAAGGTTCGCCCTCTTATCCAAAGATTGAAGAAGAACTCTTTGATTTCAATTTGGTTCCTGTGACAGAGAAAATTGAACTTTTAAAAAGACTTGAACAAGGCATTCTTGATAACCCAAGTGTGACACAAGTTCAAACGACCCAATATCAAGAACTCGATGTCGAAACGACACTTATCAACTCCAAAGGGCTTCATCTATCCAAGCGAAATACGTATGCTTATGCCTATGCCATCGGAGTCTTTCAGAAAGACGAAGACATCAAAACAGCCTATGATGTGAAACTTGTCAAAGACTTCCATCAGTTTAATGTTGAAGAAATGATTAAGTCAACTGTGGATCAAGGCTTATCCAAATTAGGAGGAAAATCGATTCCAACAAGAAGTTACCCAGTGGTTTTCTCTAATGAAATGTTTTCCGAAATTTTAGGTGCTTTCACTTCGATTTTCTCAGGAGAAGCTGCTTATCGAAATATGTCAGCATTAAAGAATAAACTTGGCGAAAAAGTATTTGGCGAAAACATCAATTTGATCAATGATCCTCTCCATAAACCTTCTCACTTTAAAATTCCATTTGATGATGAAGGTGTCGCTTGTCAAAAGCGCTATGTCGTTGAAAATGGCGTCTTTAAGGGATTTAATCACAATCTTAAGACCGCATCTATTTTCAAAACTGAACCTACTGGAAATGGATTTAATGGTGGGATTGCTCCAACGAACTTCTACTTAGAACCAGGAAGTCACTCTTTTGATGAGATGATTTCAAAGATTGAAGATGGCGTGTATATTACGGATTTAGTAGGTATCCATGCAGGTGTAAAAGCAGTTTCAGGCGATTTCAGTTTACAAGCCAGTGGCATGAAGATTTCCCACGGAAAACTTGATCACGCAGTGAAGATGATCGTTGTTTCGGGAAATTTCTTTACGATGATGAATCAAGTGGTTGATCTAGCCAGTGATTTAAAATATGATTTATCTGGTGTAGCAAGCCCAAGTGTGTATGTGGGTCCACTGATGATCAGTGGTGAAGCTTAATGATGAAAGGGATTCTTCGAGAATCCCTTTTTTTTGTTATTTCGTAAGTTTTCTTGTGTATTATAGCCTTCACCTTTTATAATAGAGATAGTAGGTGATTATATGATTGGTGCTATCATAGGTGATATTGTTGGTTCTCGCTTCGAATTTAAACCTATCAAACGAAAAGCGTTTAATTTTTTATATGAAACGTGTCGCTTTACGGATGATTCAGTCATGACAATCGCTGTTGGGTTATCTCTTTTGGAAAAAAACATCACTTACAAAGTGATGCAACAAAAAGCGATTGAGACCATGCAGAGATTGGGTCAAGCGTATCCTCATGCAGGATATGGTGCGATGTTTCTTGATTGGGTATTCGCTGATGAACCCAAACCATACCATAGTTATGGGAATGGAGCAGCCATGCGAGTGTCTGCTTGTGGTATTGTTGCGAAAAGCGTAGAAGAAGCTAAACATTTATCAAAACTAATCACCGAAGTCTCCCACAATCATGAAGAGGGACTTAAAGGAGCAGAAGCTACTGCGTTAGCTGTTCATCTTGCACGTAGTGGCAAGACTAAACAAGAAATGTATGATCATCTAAAAAAGTATTATGATCTCGGATTTTCGATCGATGAGATCAGACCCAGTTATCATTTCACTGAAAAATCTGAAGAAACCGTTCCCCAAGCATTGGTCTGTTTTTTTGAATCGACTGACTTTGAAGATGCCATTCGGCTTGCGGTATCTTTAGGTGGTGATGCTGATACTTTAGCTGCAATTACTGGAAGTATTGCTGCTGAGTATTATGGTGTCCCCAAATGGATGCACTATAAAGCAAGAACCTATTTAACTCAAGAACTTAAAACTTATCTTGGGGATTTTGAAAAAATATACCCTCCCAAATTTAACGATAAAATCATTAAAGAACGTCCTTTTTTCACCAATCTAAGACTTTAGGGGTGCTCATGCATATCAAAAGACTTTATGAACTGTTTCAATCTTCATTTGATCTGGTAGGAATCATTCATACCAAACGATATTTAAATGAGATAAAAGCGATGGGAAGAGAAGTCCCACATGTGGACTATCCAACCATGGTTGTTTTAGGCTTAGCTTATCCGATGCGTATCTTAAAGCATTCCAACACACATTTGGTGTCATCTTTTTATACGCATGGAAGTGATTATCATACGGTGCTTAAGGAAAGAATTCATCATGTGATGAAAGAGATACCCTATCCTTATGAACTCGGGGTCGATAATCATCCCCATAACGAAAGACTAGCTGCAAGTCTTGCGGGTTTAGGATTCTTTGGAAAAAATCAGTTGATGATTAATAATAAACTCGGTTCTTATTTCTTTCTTGGTATCGTCTTTATCGATATGAATCTTGAACAAGAGATGACACTTTTTGTCGATGATGACTGTGGAGATTGTCAGATATGCATTCAAAACTGTCCCACACATGCTTTAGATCACGGATATGATATGAATCTTTGCATGAGTTATTACAATCAAGCAAAAAGAGTCATCACTGATGATGAAATGCACGCAAACTATTTACTTTTTGGATGTGATATCTGTCAAAGAGTATGCCCAAAAAATGTGAAGAAAGGGACGATTATTCATCCAGAATTTGAGCTTTCTGGTAAAGAAATGGTCTCGATTATGGACTTGTTCACCCTCTCTGAAAAGCAATTCAGAGAAAACTATCAAGGAATGTCTTATCTTTGGAAAGGGAAAACAGTCCTTATGCGCAATACATTAATGTTACTTCTTAAACATAAAAATACAGGTTATATTCATGAAATTGAAGAGACTCTTGTTAAGTATCATGCTCCTTGGTATCAAGATACAGCCAAACGGGTCTTAAAAGCATTAAAAGATTTGGATGAGAAAGGACTTATGGTGAAGTTATGAGCGATTTATCCCATACGTTAATTGAATTTTGGAATCAATATTTTAAAGAGATCGAACCAATAAAATTAAACAAGGATGAGGTCAAGATCGAATCGAAACTCGATGAAGAATTGAAATTCATTGGGGATCATACCACACGTGTTCTTGATATTGGCTGTGGCCTAGGTACTTGCTTAATGACAGCAAAACTCCTTGGACAAAAAATGATTGAAGGGATCGGGATTGATCCCTCAGAACATGCGATTAATTTTGCTAATGAAACCGTAAAACGATCATTCATCTCTGGATTAACATTTTTTCAAGGCGATCATCATTTGCTTGAATCATATCCAGATCATGCCTTTGATGGAATTGTTTGTTCGAACACACTCGATGTCATCCCCACGGATATATCAGAGATCATTATTAAAGAAATCTATCGACTATTAGCACCGGGAGGGTATTTTTTACTTAAGCTGAACTTTCATCTTGATCAAGCCATGATTGAAAAACTTAAGATGGAATCAATTGGTCATGACATGTATCAGATCAATGGTGTACTTCGTGCGGTGAATCGATCAACAGAAGTGTGGATTCAGCAGTTTAATGGCTTAACCTTGATGAGACAAGCGGGATATAAACGAGCTCCACAATTACCTGATGATAGAATTTTAGTCTTTACTAAGCCATTGTTATAATAAGGAGGATCTTATGCTATATCCAGTCAACAATTTAAAAAGAGTCGCTATATCTTTAAATGGACTATGGGATTTTTCATTCGTGGAAGATCAGTATGTACCGATTTTACCACTTAAGCAGTCACGATTGATGGGTGTTCCAGGAAGTTTTAATGATATCATGACCGATATAAAAGATCGTGAGTATGTCGGGAAAGTTTATTATGAACGTATAATTTATCTTCAAGATAGCAAAGAAAGTGATCGGTGGACGATTCGTTTTGGTGCAGCGACTCATCATGCAAGCATCTATCTTGATGGAAAGTATATCATGGAACATGAGGGAGGGTATTTACCCTTTGATGTTCTGATCGAAAATCCTAAAGAAAAAATACGACTAAGCATCATTTTAGATACGAGATTAGGATTCCAATCTTTTCCCATGGGAGAAATTAAATCTACTGATCAAGGTGATAAGCAGCTCATCTATTTTGATTTCTTTAATTATATCGGTCTTCACCGTAATGTCTTTCTATCAAAAACATCAAAATTATATATTGAAGATATTATCATTAAAACATCACACACGAACAATCAAGCAACGATTCTTTACGAGATTAAAACTAATGATCAAATCAAGAAAATCGAGTTTATCGATCCTGATGGTAAATGTGTTGCAGAAGTATCTGATGCTAAAGGAGAGATTCAGATCAATAGCCCAATCCTATGGGATATTGGTCAGGGGAATTTATATCGGTGTCATGTCATGACTATCCATGATGAATATGAACAAACTTTTGGTATCAGAGATATCCAAATTAAGGACCAGCAGATCTTTCTAAATCATCGACCCATTTTCTTAAAAGGATTTGGGATGCATGAAGATCACGAAACTCTTGGTAAAGGTAATCATCCCATCTTCAATCTTAGGGATTTTGAGCTCCTGAAATGGATAGGTGCGAATTCTTTTCGCACAAGCCATTATCCTTACGACGAAGAGATCTATGATCTAGCAGATCGCTATGGTATCTTGATCATCGATGAAATGCCAGCGGTTGGTTTAAACTTTTGGGATCCACGTCAGGTGTTTAATGATCAAAGAGTCAATCAAAAAAGTTTAGAAGTCTATAAAAAGCAGTTTAGCGAACTGATTTCCCGAGATAAAAATCACCCATCTGTCATCATGTACTCACTTGCAAATGAGGCAAATACTCATGAAGAAGGTGCAATCTCATTTTTTGAAGGAGCATTTTCTCATGCGAGAAGTCTAACTGAGTTACCATTAATGATCGTAGATTATGTGACTGCAGAGGCAAATAAAGTCGCGCATTTAGCGGATGTGATTGGAATTAATCGTTATCATGCTTGGTATACAGATTTTGGAGATTTATCCGTGATTCAAGAACAGATCAAGCACTCGGTGAAATCCTATGTTGAAAAATATCATCAACCAGTCATCCTCACCGAATTTGGTGCAGACACGATTGCAGGACTTCATACATTACCTGGTCAAACGTTTAGTGAAGAATATCAAGATGAATTTATTACACAATATCTTGATGCCATTGAAGGTATTCATGGACTCTCAGGAACACATATCTGGAACTTAGCTGATTTTCAAACCAAACAAGGACTGACTCGCATGCATGGCAATAAAAAAGGCGTCTTCACACGTAATAGACAACCCAAATTGGTTGCACATACGCTTAGAAAACGCTGGAATCAAAACAAATGATTCTATACCACGGGAAACCGTGGTTTTTTATTCGATGGTGAACGTAACGGTTTCCATTAGATCGAGATCCAAATAAATTCGAATTTCATATTCGCCAGTCGGCCAGTCATTCGTAGGCTTTGACAAACTGAAGTAGAAGTACATATTGATCTCATCAATCGTAAGTAAACTATCTGCGATGTATTCTTCACTATCGCCTTCAACATAATACCAATCCACTTGAACAATTGAATCAATGGTCGCCCCTTCAATACTTCCTGTGAGATAAATGATTGGAGTTGTGGTTGTAAAAGTGGATGTCGGTGAAATCGGCATATAATCTTCATCTATGGCAGTAGAGGTTTCTAAATCAACAAACTTGGCTGTGGAAAAACTGCAGCCTGCAAACATGAAACTGAGTAGTAGCAATAAAACAAAAGCAAGTAAACTCGTTTTTTTCATTGGTTTCTCCTTCGTATTTTTCTGTTTTAACGTAGATGTATATCTTTAGTGTATCTAAAAATGAGGGAGATTACAACAAAAAAAGTGAAAGAATAACCAAAAAATGAGTCATTTTAGGAATGAATTTACTTCATATTATTGAACAAATAGAACTAGAGATGCTGCCATAATGATCATACCTGTCATCAAACCATAGATCGCAATATGATGTTCACCATGCTTTTCAGCAGTTGGAAGAAGTTCATCTAAAGAAAT
>QZKD01000028.1 GCA_003605085.1 Acholeplasma sp.
TACGTTTATTTGAAAAATCGGCTTTTTGTTAATAAATACCTGCAAGCCTGGCAGTATTATGCAATTTTAGTATCCCTGATCATTTTGGGTGGATTTATTCTAACTGTTTCTCTGGGGTTTTTAGAAAGGTAGAAATGAGTAAACTAAAAATATCAATTAGCACCAGAAAGTTAAATAAGATGAGATTATTTTTAGACGGGAATCTGTTATTTATTATTGTTATGGTTTTATCAGCGGTTTCCATAATGAGTTTTGTATTTTATTACAATAATGGATTAGGTCTGGCTTATAACGATGCCAGGTCACATGTGGATATCAGCAGAAGGGTAGTGGAAGGTTTAAAACCGGGTATAGCTCAATTGGGCAGCGTTTGGTTGCCATTGCCACATGTTTTAATGATTCCAACCATCTGGAGTGATTTCATGTGGCATTCAGGTTTAGCAGGAGCTATTTTTTCCATGCTGTCGTTTGTTGTTACAGGTATTTTAATTTATTTATTTTTTAGCAACTCTGACTTTTTTAAGTTTTGCAAAATGGGGAAGACCATCGACAAGTTTCGCTTTAGAATCACCTTGAATCAAGGGTAGAGCGTAATCGATATATGCTTGTGTAAGACCAGCACCATCTGCTAAAATCCATTCAAGTGGGACTTTCTTTTCAGTATTCGCAACATGCTTTAAAGGGATAAGTGCATACTTAATCTTGTATGGATTGCTTGAGACTCTCTTGAAGCCAACCATACGGTCTGTGGTACCACGAACCGCAGCTTGAACAGCCTTTTTACCTGCATTGAATGCTTCTTCAACATCGACTTTGGATGCGAGGTGTGCTGCTGATCTTTGGATTAAAGAGAATTCGATAGCACGTACTTTGACGTTGATGCGTTTGCCAATTTCTTCTGCGAGAACTTGAGCAGTTCCACCAAGTTGTGCGTGACCAAATGCGTCTTTCTTAAGTTCTTGGAACATTTCAGGAATGTATTTGCCTTCCTTGGTCTTAATGCCTTCGGAAACAGCGACGATGACCTTGCTCTTTTCTGTTAATGTCTTTTGAACTTGATGGAAGAATTGATCGAAATCGAAGGGAAGTTCAGGAAGATAAATTAAATCGGGACCTTGTCCTTTGTATGATGCTAAAGCAGCTGCAGCAGTTAACCAACCTGCATTGCGTCCCATAACTTCAACAATGGTGACTTGTTTTGTGTCATACACTGTCGCATCATGATAGAGTTCCATGAACGTGGTAGCAACATATTTAGCAGCAGAACCATAACCAGGGCAATGGTCGGTGACACTTAAGTCATTATCAATGGTCTTGGGAACACCCATGACGTTGCAATCATAACCAGATTTCTTAAAGAATTTTGAAATCTTATTGCATGTATCCATCGAGTCATTTCCACCATTATAGAAGAAATAACGAATGTTATATTTTTTGAAAACTTCGAGTAAACGTTCGTATTCACTAGGATCTTTTCTTGGATCCTTTAATTTATAACGAACAGATCCGATCGAAGATGATGGCGTGTTCTTTAAACGCATCAATTCTTCTAAATCTTCTTGTCCGATATCATAAAACTCTTCGTTTAATACACCTTTGATACCGTGAACTGCACCGTAAACTGCGGTAATGTTTTCATGCTTGAGCGCTTCAGTGAAGACGCCTGCTGCACTTGAGTTAATGACGCTTGTAGGTCCTCCGGATTGACCGAGAAGAGCGGCGCCGACTAAATTTTTCATAGAATCACCATTTCTTTTCTAATTTTTATTTTCCACATGACATTTTACCATAAATCCTGAATCTTCATCCTATTTGGTGCAATAAATCGTTTTCATAATTTACCAAAATAACAAACATACCCTCTTCTCATGCTTTGCATGTGATATAATATCACTGCAGTATGTTTTTTTATGTTAGGGGAGTAGAAACCATGAAAATTGCCGTATTAACCTCAGGTGGTGATGCACCAGGAATGAACGCCGCGATTCGTGCTGTTGTGCGTGCTGGCGAAGTTTACGGTCACGAGATTTTTGGCGTCAAAGATGGCTATCAAGGCATGATTGATGACATTATGATCCCATTGAATCACCAAAGTGTTTCTGGGATGCTAAGCTTAGGAGGAACCTTCTTAGGGACGTCACGTGCACCTGAATTCTTAAAGGAAGAAGTAAGACAAAAAGCGGTTGATAATCTAAAGAACCGTGGAATTGAAGCACTGATTGCTATCGGTGGTGATGGAACTTACCGAGGGGCTATGGATTTAGCCAAAATGGGGTTAAAGACGATTGGCTTGCCTGGAACGATTGATAATGATATCGCAGGTACTGATTTTACCATCGGCTTTCATACCGCTGTTGAAACGATTGTTGACGCGATTGATAAACTCAGAGATACATCCACCTCACATCAACGTTGTTCTATCGTCGAAGTCATGGGAAGACATTGTGGAGATTTAGCACTTTTCGCTGGAATCTGTGGTGGAGCTGAATTTATTATCACCCCAGAAAACCCCATGAATAAAGAAGAAATTATTTCGAAGCTTAAACAGCATAAAAAAGAAGGACGTCGTCACGCGATCATCGTCATCACTGAAAAAATCCTTAATGTCTATGAATTCGCGGATGAAATCACACAAAAATCAGGATTTGCTTCTCGTGCAACCGTCTTAGGCTATATCCAAAGAGGAGGATCTCCCTGCCCTGAAGATCGAATTCTTGGTTCACGCATGGGAGCCTATGCTGTTGAACTCTTAAATGATGGTGTATACGGTGTTTGTGTCGGCGTGAGAGATGAACGGATGGTTCATTTACCCTTTTCAAACGTTGTTGGACAATCGCGTCCAAAGAATGAACTCTATAAACTGGTCAAAAAGGTTTCATAAACAACTGAAATCGTTTATAATAATAAAGGATAAAAATGTAGAAAGGAAATGCATATGACAAAATACGTCTATTTATTTAAAGAAGGTAATGCTTCGATGAAGAACCTTCTCGGTGGTAAAGGCGCGAACTTAGCGGAAATGACATCCCTTGGCATGCCTGTTCCCCAAGGATTTACCGTCACCACTGAAGCGTGTAATGATTACTATCGTAACAAAAAGGTAATTGCACCTGAGATTATCGAACAAATCTACAATGCGCTCGCAGTAACAGAAAAAGAAGCAGGAAAGAAATTTGGAGATCCTAATGATCCATTCTTAGTCTCTGTTCGTTCCGGTGCACGTGCATCCATGCCAGGGATGATGGATACCATCTTGAACCTTGGTTTGAATAACGTTGCTGTTGAAGGTTTGGCTAAACTTACCAACAACCCACGCTTCGCCTATGACTCTTATCGTCGTTTCATTCAAATGTTCGCCGATGTGGTCATGGAAATTGACAAGAGCAACTTTGAAGAACTCTTAGAAGAAATGAAACACAAGAAAGGTGTTGAACTCGACACCGAACTTGACGCAAACGATTTAAAGAAACTCGTTGGCGAATTCTTAGTGAAATATGAACAACTTAAAGGTGAACCTTTCCCACAAGATCCTAAAGTTCAATTGATCGAAGCAGTGACTGCTGTCTTTAGATCATGGGACAACCCACGTGCGAACACTTACCGTCGTTTAAACCACATTCCTTACGAATGGGGAACAGCGGTTAACGTACAAGGCATGGTCTTTGGTAATATGGGTGATGACTCCGGTACTGGTGTGGCTTTCTCAAGAAACCCATCGACTGGTGAAAATGAACTCTACGGCGAATATCTCTTCAACGCACAAGGCGAAGACGTCGTTGCTGGTATCCGTACACCTAAACCTATTTCCGAATTAAAGAATGATAATCCAGCATTATACGATGAATTCTTCAAGATTTCTAAGAAACTTGAAGCGCATTATCGTGACATGCAAGATATGGAATTTACTATTGAACGCGGTAAACTCTATATGCTACAAACCAGAAATGGTAAACGTACTGCACAAGCTGCATTAAAAGTAGCCATCGACCTCGTTAAAGAAGGCGTGCTTTCTGAACAAGAAGCAGTCCTAAAGGTTGAACCTGCACAATTAGACGCTTTACTCCATCCACAATTCAATCCTGAAGCACTTAAAAAAGCAAGAATCATCACTACAGGTTTAAATGCATCTCCAGGTGCAGCAACCGGTCGTGTGGCATTTACTGCTGAACGTGCCAAAGAAATGAAGAAGAAAGATGGACTCCCCGTCATTTTAGTTCGTCAAGAAACATCTCCTGAAGATATCGAAGGTATGATTGTTTCCTCAGGAATCCTCACCTCTCGTGGTGGTATGACATCGCATGCTGCCGTTGTTGCACGTGGTATGGGTACATGTTGTGTAGCCGGTGCTGGTCAAGTTCATGTCAACGAAAAGAAGAAGGAATTTGAAGTCGGTGGCGAAATTTTCAAAGAAGGCGATTGGATTTCATTAGATGGTTCTACGGGTAAAGTTTACGGACAAAAAGTAGATACTCAAGATGCAACCGTCTCTGGCGATTTTGAAACCTTAATGAAGTGGGCAGACAAATACAGAGCATTAAAGGTTAGAACCAATGCAGATACACCAAGAGATGCGAAAGTCGCATACAAGTATGGTGCTGAAGGTATTGGATTATGCCGCACCGAACATATGTTCTTTGAACCCGATCGTATTCCTGCCGTTCGTGAAATGATTGTTGCAAAGAACAAGGCAGAACGTGAAAAAGCATTAGCTAAGTTACTTCCTATGCAAAGAGAAGACTTTATTGGTCTATATAAAGAAATGAAAGGTTACGCCGTGACCATTCGTTACTTGGATCCACCTCTTCATGAATTCGTACCTACTGATGAACAAGACATTCGCGATCTTGCTAAAGAAATGGGCTTATCCTTCGAAGAACTATCGAAGACGATCAATGATCTTCATGAAACCAATCCAATGTTAGGACATCGTGGTGTTCGTCTATCTGTGACATATCCTGAAATTGCAGAAATGCAAACCAGAGCGGTCATTGAAGCAGCAATCGCAGTCAATAAAGAAGGACTCAATGTCGTTCCTGAAATCATGATTCCTTTAGTCGGTGACATTAAAGAACTTCAATATGTCAAAGATGTCGTTGTCGCTACTGCAGATAAGATCATTAAAGATGCTGGCGTGAAGTTAGAATACTTAGTCGGTACCATGATTGAAATTCCACGTGCAGCGATTACTGCAGACGTAATTGCAAAAGAAGCTGAATTCTTCAGTTTCGGTACCAATGACTTAACCCAGATGACCTTTGGATTCTCTAGAGACGATGCGGGTAAGTTCTTAGGTGATTATTACGACAAGAAGATTTTTGCCAATGACCCCTTTGCACATATCGACCAAAATGGTGTGGGTAAACTGATGGAAATCGCAGTGAAACTTGGTAAAGAAACAAGACCTGATATTAAATTAGGTATCTGTGGCGAACACGGTGGAGATCCTATCTCTGTTGAATTCTGCCATAATATCGGATTAACCTATGTATCTTGTTCACCATTTAGAGTACCGATTGCAAGACTTGCAGCGGCACACGCAAACATTAAGAATCCTCGTAAATAATGACAAAACCCAGAACTTTTCTGGGTTTTTCTTTTATTTGACTTATCCGATGCCCCTTGATAAGATGAGGGTGAGGAGGGATGATTCGTGAAAAAACTGACTCTAATATTACTTATACTCTTAAGCTCTTTTATGATGTCTTGTTCAGGTCAAAAGATTGAAGAAAGATCATTTACGTATTATGATCCTATCTATGGCAAGTTTTATTTAGAAATCGATCGTATCGTTATCGATGATCTAGAGGATATCGTAACACTTACCATGAAGTATACCGCCACTCAAGCACACACCTTTATCCTTGATACATTTGATTTTGGAAAAGCAGGCATGATGCGTGCTGAACTCAGGCATGAAGATCGAGTGCTTTACTCAAGCGATGATCTTTCAATGCGTAGTGAGGGTGGTGAAGTGGTCTTTGAAATCAACGAAAAGGTCTTCCGCAATATTCAATTTTCACTCACTCCTTTTGATGATGAAATAGAAAGATTATTCTTTCCTTCTGGTGAGTATCGAATTTGGCTTTATGTCGATCGAGAGTTTTTGGTAGAAACAGATATTATCGTGACAGTAGATGTATAATGATAATGAATGAAGTTGAGCTCTACATAATGTAGGGCTTTTTTTGTGAAACTATGTGACATGTGCAAAAATGTTGACATATCAACAAAAATACGTATCATATAAAGAGTACAAGAGGTGAATTATGTTAAAACTATTCAGATTTTTCAAGTGGTATCACTGGTTACTCATACTGGTAATCATCGGACTGATTTATGGTCAAGTTCAAATGGATTTAAAGCTTCCTGAATATATGGGAAGAATTATTATGCTTATTGGTCAAGGCATTCAAACAGGAGATGCACAGACAAGTGAGATTTTAGATGAAGGATTGATGATGCTTCTCATTACTTTCGGTTCGATTACAGCAACCGTACTTGCCAGTTTGATTGCTGCTCGCTTAGGGACGCGCCTTGCAGTGACGACACGTCATAAACTTTATGAACATATCAGTGGTTTTTCTGCAGAAGAAGTCAACCATTTTTCGACACCTTCACTGATCACAAGATCAACCAATGACGTTCAACAAGTTCAGATGGCTGTGATTATCATGCTTCGCATGTTGATTACAGCACCGATCATGGCGGTTTCTGGGATTGCTAAAATAACCAACATCAATCTAACGATGAGTTTAGTGGTTGTAGGAGGTGTTGTCGCGATCCTTACATTGATTTCTGTCTTATTTGCCCTCGTTGGACCCAAATTTCAAAAAGTTCAAAAACAAACCGATGACGTCAATCAAGTCACACGCGAAACACTCACCGGGATTAGAGTCATCAGAGCGCATCATGCTGAAGATATTCAAGCAAGCAAATTTGAAAGTGTCAATGATAATTTAACGAAAACACAACTCTTTGTGAATACTGGATTAGCCATTTTAAATCCTGGAATGATGTTTATCATGAACAGTTTAAATTTAGCACTGATCACAGTGGGTGCTCTTTTAATCGCAGATAATGCTTTAGGTACCAATCCAATTGAAGGACTATCGCTCCAAGTTCAGTTTACTTCCTATGCGATGACTATTTTAATCGCCTTTATGATGCTGATTATGCTTTTTATTTTCTTACCACGTGCATGGGTTTCTGCCAAGCGTATCAATGAAGTCCTTTATACACCTTACGCGATTAAAGAAGATCAAGCCACAGAAACCTTTCTTTCCAACCGTGTCAAAGTGGAATTTAAACATGTTTCTTTTAAATATCCGAAAGCGGAAGAATATGTCTTAAAAGATATCAGTTTTATTGCCAATAAAGGAGAAACGATTGCCTTTATCGGTTCGACAGGTTCAGGTAAATCAACGATAGTCTCCTTGTTATTACGTTTTTACGATGTCAGTGAAGGCGAGATCTTAATCAATGATAAAAATATCCAATCGTATTACTTAAAAGATTTATATGCACTCATGGGATATGTGCCCCAAAAAGGAACGCTTTTTAGAGGGACGATTGCTTCCAATTTGAAAATTGGAAAGAAAGATGCTGATCAAACAGATATGCAGTCATCCTTAAAGACCGCACAAATCTTAAGCTTAGCAGAAGAGAGTGAACAAGGACTTGAAAGAGATATCGATCAAGGGGGTGCAAACGTCTCTGGAGGGCAAAAACAACGCTTATCCATTGCACGAGCACTTATTAAAGAACCCAAGATTTATATATTTGATGATTCTTTTAGTGCGCTTGATTATCGCACCGATCGTATGCTCAGAAATGCACTTAAACCTAAAGTGAAAGAATCACTCACAGTGATTATCGGTCAGCGTATTGGCACGATTTTAGATGCTGAGCAGATCATCGTTCTCGATCAAGGTGAAATCGTTGGTAAAGGTACACATCATGAATTGATGAAGAGTTGTATTCCTTATCAAGATATCGCCTATGCACAACTTTCGAAGGAGGAATTAGGCAATGTCTAACGAACAACAAAACAAACAGCCACAAGTCCGTCCTCAAGGTGGAGGTCATGGTCCTGGTGGACGCATGATGATGACGGGAGAAAAACCAAAATCAGCGAAAAAAGCATTAAGACAGCTCATTGCGTATATCAAACCTTATCGAATTCAATTTATTATCATGATCATCTTTTCGATGCTTGCTGCTGCATTTTCCATCATTGGACCGAAACAATTAGGGAAAATCACTACTGAAATTCAAAAAGGCATTGGGTATAATCCTCTTTCAGGAAGCTTTATTTTAGATATCAATTTTGATGTCATCTTTCAGATAGTCTATCTTTTAATCGCACTATATGTCTTAAGTTTAATCTTCAACCTTATTCAAGGTGTTCTTGTCAGCCGAATGACACAAAGGATTACCAAACAACTCCGTAAAGATCTTTATACCAAAATGGAAAAACTCCCCTTGAAGTATTTCGATCAACATCCTCATGGAGATACGCTCTCACGTATGACCAACGATATCGATACGATTGGTCAAGCATTAAACTCCTCAGTCGCTCAACTTTTCTCATCGTTTACCTTATTGATTGGGGTTCTTATCATGATGCTAACCATCTCAGGATGGCTCACATTAGTAGCCATCATCTTCTTACCCATCACTACGGTTCTTATGGGACTGATTATGAAAAAAGCACGTGGTTTCTTCAGACGTCAACAGAGTACATTAGGTAAGCTGAACGGTCATATTGAAGAGTCATTTACCAATCAACAAGTCATTAAGACCTATCAAGCAGAAGATGCGTTTATGCAAACATTCGATGAATTCAATCAAGATCTCTATGAATCTTCATGGAAATCACAGTTTATTTCAGGTCTTATGATGCCACTCACGGGGTTTGTTGCCAATCTATCCTATGTAGCTGTTTCTGTGGTCGGTGGTATTTTAGCAGTCGGTGGATCACTATTTATTGGAGATATTCAATCCATGCTCATGTACGTACGTACGTTCTCACAACCCCTAGGCACCATTGCTCAAAGTTTAACCATGACACAGACTGCTTTAGCAGCATCTGAACGTGTCTTTGAATTCTTAAATGAATCTGAGATGAGTGTTGAATCTAAAACAGTTGAACTCGATCACGTCAAAGGCGAAGTCGAATTCAATCACGTCCGTTTCGGCTATGTTGAAAATAAAGAAATCATTCATGACTTTAATCTTCATGTCAAACCCGGTCAAAAGATCGCGATTGTCGGACCTACAGGTGCTGGAAAAACAACGCTTGTGAATCTCCTTATGCGTTTTTATGAACTGAATGGTGGATATATAGCAGTGGATCATGTGAAAACAACGGATCTTACTCGACATCAAGTTCATGAGCTCTTTGGAATGGTATTACAAGACACATGGCTATTTAAAGGAACCATTCAAGAAAACTTGATGTATGGGAATCCAAATGCAACCATGGATGATGTGATCGAAGCCTGCAAAGCCGCTAACATCCATCACTTTATCAAGAGTTTACCTCTCGGATATGAGATGGTACTCGATGAAAATGCAAGTATTTCTCAAGGACAAAAGCAGCTCTTAACCATTGCACGCGCGATGATTGCCAATGCACCGATGCTCATCTTAGATGAAGCCACATCTTCAGTGGATGTGAGAACTGAACTACTCATTCAAGAAGCCATGGATCGCTTAATGAAAGGAAGAACAACCTTTGTTATCGCGCACCGACTCTCCACCATTAAGAATGCAGATAACATCTTAGTCTTAAATGAAGGGAATATTATCGAAACCGGAACCCATGATGCTTTACTTGAAAAGAAAGGATTTTATGCGGACTTATACAATAGCCAGTTCGAGTTTACTATAGAGGAAGCCTTATGAATCAAGACATGAATTTTCTTCCCATCTTGTTTGCCACATTGCATAAGCGTATGATGGACTATCATCAACAGGTCTTGAGTAAATACGGTTTAGCAAAAATCCATATGCCTTATCTCATGATCTTATTTGAACATCCAGAAGGTATGACACAAAAAGAAATGACGGAAAAACTCTTTTTGGATAAAGCCCATGCATCTAGAGCATTAAAAGACTTAATTCATTTAGGATTTGTCAGAAAAGATGAAGAGGGCACCTATAAAAATAAGTATTATATTCTTGATATAGGCAAAACATTGATTCAAGAATCACGAAGTGAGGGATTGCGTTTACGCGAAAAACTTGCTTCGGTATTAACGAAAGATGAAATTGAACAATTTCGCCATATTTCGAATAAAATCATGTCCATCTTTGAGTAAATCTAAACGTGTAGAATTTTCAAAAATTTTACACGTTTTTGCTTGACTTTTGACATCGATAAAACGTTTTCAAAAGAGGGAACACTGACGCATTTTTTGTATTATGATATAATACACTAGGGCAAAGTCGGTATTTGCTCACAGGAGTGTTTAATCCATGCGTAAAACAAAAATTGTCGGCACCGTTGGTCCGGCATCTGAAGATAAAGCAACTTTGCGTCAAATTATGCTTTCAGGCGTCAACGTGATTAGAAATAACTATTCACATGGTGATCATGAGGAGCATATTAAACGATTTCATTTAGTCCATGAACTCAATAAAGAACTGGGAACTTATGTAGGTACCTTGATGGACACCAAAGGTCCAGAAATTCGTACGCATCGTTTCAAAAATGGACAAGCCTATATTCATCAAGGACAAACCGTTCTCATCAGTATGGAACAGGTTTTAGGTGATGAAAATAAGTTTTCAATCAATTATCCTAATCTTTTTAATGATATCGAGATTGGCAAGACGATTCTTATCGATGATGGTTATTTAGCACTTTTGGTGATCGATAAAAATCATGAAACAAGAGAACTCGTGACACTTGCTAAAAACAATCACCTTGTGCGCGATAAACGTGGTGTCAATGTTCCCAACACCATCTTAAATATGCCTTTTTTGTCACCTCAAGACATCGATGATATCAAATTTGCATGTCATCATGATTACGACTATATCGCAGCTTCATTTACACGAAGAAAAGAAGATGTTTATGCCATCCGTGAATTACTTAAACAAGAAGGAAAAGAATACATCAGCATTATCGCAAAGATTGAAAATCAAGAAGGTATCAACAATATAGACGAAATCATCGACGCTGCAGATGGTATTATGGTCGCTCGTGGCGATTTAGGTGTCGAAGTATTTGCAGAAGATTTACCTCAAATGCAAAAATCGATGGTCCATAAATGCCAGCAAAAAGGGAAACTGGTCATCGTGGCGACACAAATGCTTGAATCGATGCAAAAGAACCCTCGTCCCACAAGAGCTGAAGTCTCAGATGTTGCCAATGCAGTCTATGATGGTACGGATGCGACCATGCTTTCTGGTGAAATGGCACAAGGAAATTATCCTTTGGAATCCGTTGAGTTTATGGCTAAAATCAGTGAAAAAGCTGAAATGAATGTCAATCATCGTCGATTTGCCGATCACGCACTATTTGAAGGGGATAACCTCTTAGATGCCATCTCATTTGCCGCCGTCCAGGCAGCGATGAATTACAATGTTAAGACAATTATTGCCTATGGCTACAAAGCTACAGATAATTTATCTAAATACCGGTCCATCGCACCGATCATCGGTGTCGTCGACTCTTACCATAAAGCTACATCATTATCCCTATATTACGGGGTCTTTCCTGTCACCTCCATTGAGGAGTTAGAAAGAAAATTAAAGATGTTTGGTGTGGTCAAAGGGGACACGATACTCGTAGTTCGAAAATATCACATCGAATTTATTAACTACTAATGATGAATGAAGCGACATGCATGAAGCATCATTTGTGATGCTTTTTTCATGAAGAGATAGATTTACGTGTCAAGATAAAGTAAAATGAAACTGAACGTTCTAAGGAGGACATTATGACGGTTGCACTAGTTGGATTAGGTAACAATCTCATGTATGTCTTTGGTGGACTCGCACTCTTCTTGTTTGGTATTAATTTGATGAGTGATTCCCTCAAGGCAGCAGCAGGAACAAAACTAAAAACGATCATTGAAAAAAGCACGAATACACCCCTTAAAGGAATTTTGGTAGGTCTTTTGTTGACCATGCTTATTCAATCATCATCAGGAACAACAGCCCTTACGATTGGGTTATTGCGTGCGGGTTTAATGACACTCCCTCAATCCGTAGGGATTATCATGGGTGCGAATATCGGAACCACAGTCACTGCATTTATTATTGGTTTACCGATTGCTAAATTTGGATATATTTTCCTAGGTGTTGGTGTGATTATGACCTTTATTGGACGTAAGCGTGTCCATCACATAGGTGGTGTATTAGCGGGTTTAGGAATGCTATTCGTCGGTCTTGAAGTCATGAGTTCGGGTTTAAAGCCTCTAGCAAGTACACCTGAAGCTGAACAGATGTTTCAGACATTCTCACAAAATTGGTTCTTAGGAACAGTTTTTGGTACCATTTTCACCGCTATCGTACAATCCTCGTCAGCTGCAATTGGGATTTTAGAAAAACTATATGCGTTAAACGCTGAAGGTATCGAAACGATTACCTTAAGTGGCGCGATTCCTATTTTATTAGGTGCGAATATTGGGACTACAATTACTGCGTTTCTCGCGTCCATTGGCGGAAATACCGAAAGCAAGCGAGCAGCATTTATTCATGTTCTTTTTAATGTTTTAATGACCGTTGTTTTCTTGATTCTTCTTGTTCCTTATCGGACATTTATTATATGGTTTGAAGCACGATTCCTAACGAGATATTCGATGTTATCGATCGCATTTGCCCATGCGTTCCAAAATACAGCAATGACGGTTATACTTTTCTTCTTTATTAAACAGATGATCACTGCGGCGAAATTTGTCGTTAAAGACAAAACAGTTAAACATTTACCG
This sequence comes from Acholeplasma sp., assembly GCA_003605085.1. GTDB lineage: Bacteria > Bacillota_I > Bacilli_A > Acholeplasmatales > Acholeplasmataceae > Peloplasma. The sequence continues at coordinate 12,942 of QZKD01000028.1, forward strand.
GTTGAAATATTCGATGAAAAATTGATCAATGAATCCCCAACACTTGCCTTGGAAGTAGCTAAACGCGGTATTCTTTCCATGGGTGCAGTGATCCAAGAATACTTTGATATTGTTAAATCGTATTCATTCAAGGAAGATATGAAACTGGTTGAGGAAGGGTATACGCATGAAATGATCACAGATACTTATGATCAAAAATTGCATGACTACTTAATTAAAATCTCGATGGCGGGTCTTGAAATGTCTGATTCGGCGAAATTATCTCGCGATCTCGATACGATTAAAGATTTTGAAAGAATTGGAGATCACTTAACCAATGTGCTAGAGTTCTTCCAAGAGCGTTATGCAGAATCACAAATGCTTTCTGAAGAAGGAAAACTAGATTTAACTCAGATGTATGCTGTTTTAGGACAGATGCTCAAAGATACCCTTGAAAGCTTTAAGAATCAAGACATTGAACTGGCAAAACAAGTCGTCAAGACAGAAGACTTTGTCGATGAACTCGAAGAAAAATTTAGATATCGTTACATCGAACGATTAAAGAATCAACAGATTACATTTGTTAAGGCTGCGAATTTTGCTGATATTTTAGCCAACCTAGAGCGTATCGGTGACCATTTGATGAATATCGTATCCTCAGTGATTGAACCCATGTACGTCCCGCAAAGCATTATTGTACCTAAACCACACGAAGTCGATATCGATGTTTAAGAAAGGACGTGGTTAAATGTTTGAACTCAAAGCACCATTTACCCCCAAAGGAGATCAGATCAAAGCGATTGAAACCTTGAAGAACAACATTCAGCAAGGTGTCAGAGAACAAGTCTTACTAGGGGCGACAGGTACAGGGAAAACATACACCATTGCCAATATCATTCAGAATTTACAAAAAAAGACCTTAATTCTCGCTCCGAATAAGACCTTAGCAGGTCAGCTTTATGGCGAGCTCAAGGCCTTTTTTCCCCATAATCATGTTGAATACTTTATTTCGTATTATGATTACTATCAACCGGAAGCCTATGTCGTATCTACCGATACCTATATCGAAAAAGATTCATCCATTAATGATGAAATCGATGAGATGAGACATGCAGCAACCGCATCTTTACTCGGAAGTGATGATGTAATCGTCGTCGCTTCAGTTTCCTGTATTTACGGAATCGGAGATCCTGATGACTACAAGAACTCGATGATCTTTTTAAGAGCAGGTGAGGATTATGGAAGAGATAAACTTATCAATAAACTCGTCGAACTCACCTATCAAAGAAATGATATCGATTTTCATCGAGGAACATTCCGTGTACGCGGAGACTCGGTAGAAGTTATCCCTGCCTATGAACGTGCTCAAGGGATAAGAATTTCATTTTTTGGTGATGAAGTGGAAGAGATCAAGCGATTTGATGTGCTTACCGGACAAGCGATTGAACAGATGTCATATATCACCATCTTTCCTGCAACACACTTCATGACCAACAAAGATAAAGTAGAAGAATCTATTCGTAGAATCAAAAACGAACTCCAAGAACAAATCGCCTATTTCAAGGGTGAAAACTTGTTGCTAGAAGCCCAGCGTATTGAACAGAGAACCAAATATGATATGGAAATGCTTGAAGAAATTGGTATGTGTAGTGGAATTGAAAACTATTCTAGGCATTTATCTCTTCGTGAAGCAGGTGAAACGCCTGCGACATTAATTGATTTCTTTGGTGATGATTTCTTGATGATTATTGATGAATCTCATGTCACAATCCCCCAAGTCAGAGGTATGTATTTTGGCGACCGTTCAAGAAAGACAACGCTCGTCGATCATGGATTTAGATTACCATCTGCACTGGATAATCGTCCCTTACAATTCGATGAATTTGAAAGAAAACTAGATAAAGTGATCTATCTTTCAGCAACCCCCGGAGCCTATGAACTGGGTAAAGGGATTCCTGTCGTCGAACAGATCATTCGCCCAACCTATCTTTTGGATCCTGAAATCGAAGTAAGACCCACCAAAGGACAGATGGATGATCTCTATTTTGAAATAAAGAAGCGTGTTTTAGCCGGAGAACGTGTGCTTGTTACGACACTGACCATTCGGATGTCTGAAGATTTAACCGCATATTTTAAACAATTAGGCATGAAGGTCGCCTATCTTCATAGTGAAATTAAGTCCTTGGAGAGAATTACCATTCTTCGTGATCTTCGCATGGGTAAATACGACTGTTTAATTGGGATTAACCTATTAAGAGAAGGACTCGATCTACCCGAAGTCTCACTGGTTGCCATATTGGATGCTGACAAACAAGGATTCTTACGCAGTGAGAGAAGTCTCATCCAAACGATTGGACGCGCCGCGAGAAATCAAAACGGGAAAGTCATTATGTATGCTGATCAAATGTCTGATGCGATGGATTTTGCAATCAAGGAAACCAACCGCAGACGTCAACTACAACTCAATTTTAACCTTGAAAATGATGTGGTTCCTGTCTCCATTCAAAAAGAGATTCGCGATAAGATCTCAATTCGTGAAGATATCATTGAAGAACCCAAAGACTATCAGAAATTAACTAAGAAAGATAAAGAAAAGATGATTAGAGAATTTGAAAACGAAATGAAACTAGCGGCGAAGAATTTAAACTTTGAACGCGCTGCAGAACTTCGTGACCTCATCTTTGAATTGAGAGCAGATGAATAAAATGACTGATCTAGTAAGTTTAAGAAAAACGATTGAAGAAGATTATGCGCGAAAGGTTAACTCCTTTCGCCTTTTACCTATCACTGGAAAAGACATTTTGGTCGGTGACTCCATCATAGCTTTTATGCTTATGAAAAAATATGGTTTCGAATCATGGATCAATATGGGGATTGCTGGAGATACAACGACCGGTGTCATGGAAAGATTAGATGCAGTCATTAGACAAAAACCGAAAAAGGTGATTGTATCGGTTGGGTCCAATGATTTAGTCTTAACGAATCATAGCTTAGAAGAAATTGCGTATCATTTAAGAGACATCATGATTATTTTAAAGTCACATGATATTGACGTCTATTATCTTTTGGTCACTCCGATTTGTTCTTCATGTGAACATGCGAATCATTTATATATTGCAAATAGAACGAATGAAATGATATATCAACTCAATCAAATCATTAAACACACACTTTTAAATACAGATATCATCGACACCTATACACCTTTAACAAACACACATAATGAGCTTGATTCTAGATATAGTAAAGATGGAATTCATTTAAATGACTTAGGATATCAAATATTTACGCAAACCATCCATGATGCCTTGAGATAACATCCCAACTGTGTTACCATAAAGACATTGAAGTCATATGGAGGGAACTATGAAAATCGAGAGAATGGCAAGTCTTTTGGGCATGAAAGAAACCCAAGGTGTTTTTGAAGGTGCTTATTATGGGTATACGTTTCATTTAATTCATTATTATACGGATGCGATTACTAAAATTTTAGCTTTACAGTTTGTTTTTGATCATCAGTTAACCAAAGATGAATTTAAAGCGATCAGTAAAGCTCATGGAGCACCCATCGCACGTCTTGAATCTGTAGCACTTAATCAAAATGCAGTGGTTTTACCTATGTTATATAAGTCTACAAAACCTGAAAAAATTGAGGCATATATGACGAAGATTACAGCTGCTATGAGTGCTTTAGATTTAAAAAACCTGATTCACTGTCCTTTCTGTGGAAACGAGGATACCGATGCGAAACGTGTGGTTAAAGGCTCTTTAGTACACGTCCATGAACAATGTGCCAAAGATTTCTATGAAAAAATTATTGAACGAGTTGAAGCAGAAGAAAAATCTGTTGCCAATCTACCTAAAAGTTTGCTTTTTGCTTTATTTGGTGCAGTGGTTGGATTAATCCCCACTTTCATCTCAGCTTTATTCTTTAACTATATGCTCGCCATCCTTTATGCACTTATTCCACTTGGGGCATTTTATGGATTCAAAAAAGGTGGAGCGGCAAAAAATGGTTATGTGCCTTATCTTATTGCGGGTATCTCACTCGTTGTATCGTTACTCTTTATCGTTTGGTTATATAACACAGGTGCTGCCGGTTTAGGCATGACATTTTCTGAAATGCTTGAAGTACCAGAAAATCGAACTGAATTCTTTGGTGATCTTGGGACTAGTGCCTTATTTACGGGTATTGGAGTTCTCATCGTCTGGAAAAATATGTCAAAACAAACCAATGCACAACTGAAAAAAGATTTATCTGGCTTAAAAAAATAGTATTTGACCACCTTTTGGTGGTCTTTTCTTTGTATCATCTAGCCAAAGAAAAATGATCATTTATGATAAGATAGTTATGGAGTTGATGAACATGAATGCACAAACCCATTATCAAGCAGGGTTATCCAACTATTTACTCAATACCAAAAAGAAAAACATCATGGTCGCTATTGAACATTTTTCTCAAGCGGTCGCTTTAGGTCACGCCGATGCCCATTATTTCTTGGGTCGTTTTTATGGTCTTGGTGATGGTATATCAGTAGATTTTAAAAAAGCGATGGAACATTATGAGAAAGGTGAATCCTTAGGATCCTATAAATGTGGCTACGCTCTAGGTCTTATGTATCATAGTGGTATGGGTGTAGAAAAAGATGACCATGTGGCTAAAGACTATTTTCATAGAAATTTTGAAGGGTTGAAACTTGAAGCAGACGCCAATGATCCGATTAGCATCCATATTCTAGGTACCTATTATTACTACGGATTTTATGTTCAACGCTATATCTTTAGCGCGATTGAATGGTTTTTAAAATCTGCTAATTTAGGGTATAGTGACTCACAATATATGTTAGGCATGATTTATGAAACGATCTCTCATGATGAAAAAAACAAGGATCAAGTCATCCATTATTATCAACTCGCTGCAGAACAAGATCATCCCTATGCAGAATATGCTTTAGGCATTTTAGCTTTAGAAGAAGAACGGTACAGTCAAGCTGTTTTTTACCTTGAAAAAGCTGCGGTACAACAATATGCACTTGCTGCGTTTACACTTGGGATGTATTACCATGAACATGAACCCAAACAGCCGATGAAAGCCTTTGAATGGTTTATGGTCGCTGCCAAACAAGACCATACAGATGCAGCCTATTATGTGGGACTCTATTTTCAAAATGCGAAAGGAGTCGAACAAGATCTCGATCAAGCCGTCTTTTGGTATGAGAAAGCTGCATTAAAGAAAAATAGAAATGCACTTTATCACTTGGCAATGATTTTGATCAAACAAGAACCCAAAGATTATTCAAGCATCTCAAAATTACTTGAAGAAGCCGCTAAGCAGAATCATCCCAATGCACAATACAATCTCGCTGTGATGTATCATCGCGGTGATGGTGTTGAAAAAGACATTCAAAGAGCGTTGTTTTGGTATGAAAAAGCTTCTGAAGCAAACCTTGCTATTGCGCAGTATAACCTAGGAATGCTTTACTTTGAAGGCAGTGTGGTCCCTAAAGATGAACAAAAAGCGAAAGAATTATGGCAAAAAGCGGCTGACCAAGGACTTGAAGCCGCAGTTAAGTTGATCTATTCCATTAATAATTACGAGAAACTTCAAAAATCAACATGGCAATCTTAAAATATGGTTATCTTTTGTTAGGTTGGGTGTTCTTTGGGTTTATCAATTTAATATCTTATACCTACCCAACATTTCAAGGGTCACTGGACATCAAAATACTCTTTTCAGGGATATCCCTTGTCTTACTTATTCTCGATAATCTCATCATCTTAAAAAGTGAATGGATTTTCAAACGTCCCTTTAAACAATTTCAAACGTATCATCAGATCATGTTTTATCTTGGGATCTTTGTCATACCACTCATCAGTCTTTATTATCAATCATAAAAAAGAAGCGACATGGCAACATGTCGCTTTTCCTTATTTAGCTGCTAACTTAATGATTTCAATGAAAATCTTGACTGCTTTTTCCATTTGTTGAATGGATGCAAATTCATAGCGCCCGTGAAATTGATATCCTCCGGTGCCAATGTTAGGACAAATTAATCCTTCATAGGTGAGTCTGGCACCATCCGTACCTCCACGAATCGCTTTTGTAAATGGTATGACACCAGCATTTTCTGTCGCCTTTTTGGCAAGTTCGATGACTTGCATATGATCTTTAATGATTTCATACATATTAAAGTATGAGTCTTTAATCTTTACTTCAACGGCTTGGTAGCCATATTTACGATTGATATATTCAGCAATCACTTCAAATTCAATTTTTTGTTCAGTGAACTTTGCCATATCATGGTTTCTGATAATGTAATGAGCATGAGCCTTTTCCACTTCACCTTTTAATCCTGTTAAGTGATTGAAGCCTTCGTATCCTTCGGTATAGGCAGGATTCTTAAACGTAGGAAGCATCCCATGAAATTCCATGGCTAAATGAAGTGCATTGATCATTTTGTTTTTTGCTGAACCCGGATGAATGGATTTTCCAATAAAGTAGAGATCTGCTCCTGCGGCATTAAAATTCTCATATTCAATTCCACCTACTTCATCACCATCAGCCGTATACGCGAAATCCGCTTTAAACCAGTCATAATTAAAGTGATCCGCACCTTCACCGATTTCTTCATCGGGTGTAAAGCAGATGTAGATATCCCCATGAGGGATTTCTGGATTGGACACAAAGTATTGTGCTACTTCCATGATTTCAGCAACACCACATTTATCGTCAGCACCTAATAGTGTATGTCCGTCTGTCACGATGATATCATCACCGATCACACGAGAAAGACTTGGAAATTCTTTTGGTGACATTGATAAGGTTTCATTCAAAGTGATGGTTGAACCATCGTAAGCTGAAATGATTCGTGGATTCACATTCATTCCTGGAGCGTCTGGTGATGTATCGACATGAGCAATCAATCCAACGGCAGGAGCAGTCTTAGTGTTTCCTTTTATTTTCGCGTATGTGTATGCGTAGTCATCCATGAATGCATCGAGTCCTATGGATTTAAGTTCTTCAACAAGAAGTCTAGCTAAGTTTTTTTGTTTTTCTGTTGAAGGATGCGTTTTCGTGTCATGATTTGACTGTGTATCAATCTTTGTGTAACGTATAAAACGTTCGATAAGTCGGTTCATATAAATTCCTTCTTTCTTAATTTTCTCTTCTATTATACGATAAATTTGGGATAAATTAAAGCAAAAATCAATAAAATTAATCTCAATATTCATTTTTTTAATTTTTTTGTGAAAAATGATTGACATTTTGATAATGATTGAATATAATTAATGTGTAAATTAAGAAAATTAATGAAGGTGAGTGAAAAATGACGAAAGATGAAGTATTGACTCAATTGACTGATAAAAAAATCAGTTCACAACAAGCCTACAAGATGTTGTATCCCAAATATAAAGAAAGAAAGCCAAGACGTGCATCCTTTGTCAAGCTTTCACTGAATATCCCCGAATCTAAGGGAATCAACATCTTCTTAAAGGTCCTGTTTGCTTTACCGATACCTATTTTCATCATCAAGATGGTGATGAGAAGACGATTGAAGGAAAAGATCAGTGATCAAGTCCCCTTGACACCAAGCGAACTAATTGATCTCATTTCAATTAAGGGCGTCAAAGTCAACGTATTGACCAAGACCAACGAAAAAATAAAAATCTACACGATTTAAGGAGAAGAAAAATGGAAAAAAATTTAAAAGTAAACCCCGTATTATCCACATGTCCCGTATGTAAACATGAATTGCGTGTCCAAAAACTGCATTGTGATCATTGTGGCACATCTGTAGAAGGTTCATTTACCCTATCGAAGTTCAATTACTTAGAAACTGAAAAACTCTACTTCATTGAAATCTTCATTAAAAATCGCGGGAACATTAAAGCGATTGAAAAAGAACTCAATATCAGTTATCCTACCGTTAAAAAAATGCTTGATGAAGTCATCATTGGTTTAGGTTATTCGATTACAGATGACGATGATACTTTCATGAAAGTTCAAGAAAAAGAAGAAGTACAACCCAAAGTAAACAAATCAAGCATCTTAGAAAAGATTGAAAAGGGCGAAATTTCTGTGACAGATGCGCTCGAATTATTGAAGAAAAAGTAAACTAAAAAAGGAAAGGTGAAAAACCATGTCAAAAGATCAATTAAAAGAAGAAAGAATGAAAATACTTGATTTACTATCAAAAGGGATTATCAAAGCAGATGAAGCCGAAAAACTTTTAGCTGCACTAGCCATTGAAGTTCCAGAAGCACCTGCAGTTCCAAGTTTTCCAGGATTTGGAGAAGGCAAAAAGGCCCCATTCCGCATGCTCAAGATTTTTGTCGATTCCGCGGATGGCGATGTCATCAAAATTCAGATTCCTGTTGAATTCGCGAAGCTCCTCAAGACCGGAAAGTTCAATGTCAATTTAGAAGATGCAGATATCGACATCGATGCACTCATTCAAATGATCAGTCAAGGAGTTATGGGTGAAATCGTCAATGTTGAATCCAAAGATGGCGATGTTGTACGTATTGTAGTAGAATAACTATATAGAAGAGATTTCATTGTTTCATCAAAAGACGTCTCGAACGTCTTTTGATTTGTCAAGGCCTTGGTCTTGGAAAGGAATACATCATGTTATTAGGCAAACATTTCCGTAGATACTATGCGAAATACGCCCTCTACTTTTTGGTGGGGGTTTTCGTTTTGATTGCGGTTGACTGGATCCAACTCGATATCCCGAAACTTGTGGGTGGTATAATCGATACACTCAAATCCACGTCACCTAACATCACACAAATAGAACAATCGATTATAAGAATAGGCGTATTAGCACTTTTCATTACGATCGGTAGGTTTTTATGGCGCTACACGATTTTTGGGGCATCACGCCGTATTGAATATGAATTAAGAAATGTCATGTTCAGTCATGCGACAAAGTTATCCCAAAGCTTTTACAGTCAAGAAAAAGTCGGTGGGTTGATGACCTACTTCATCAATGACTTGGAAGCGATTCGTATGTCCTTTGGACCTGGTATTTTAATGCTTGTTGACGGTCTTATGCTGGGTGGTTTTGCACTATACCGCATGTTTAATTTGAACTCTAGACTCACGCTCTATGCAGTGATTCCGATGGTCTTCATGACGATTGCGTTAGTATTTATCCGCAAAACAATCTCCAAACGCTTTAAAGATCGTCAAGATTCTTTTGAACGCTTATCTGACTTTACCCAAGAAAACTTTTCTGGAATCACTGTGATTAAGGCATTTGTTCGAGAAATCAAAGAAGCGATTCTCTTCAATGATCGAAATATGGATCTCTACGATAAAAATATTCGCTTTATGAAGTATATTATTATCGTCAATATTTTGATTGGGATTGCCTTAAATATCGTGATTCTTGTCATTATTGTCTTGGGTTCACTTTCTGTAATTAATGCAACATCAAGTGATCTGACAGCAGGACAACTCACAGAATATTTATCCTATTTCTTTACTCTGATTTGGCCAACAATGGCACTTTCTCAATTTATTAACATACAAAGTCAAGCCAGAGCATCAGCAACCCGTCTTGAGAAGTTCTTAAATCATCCTCTTGATGTTAAGAATAGTGAAGATGCATATGATGTTTCTGATTTAAAGGGGACACTTAAAGTTGACCATTTAACTTTCAAATATCCCGACGGTGATCAACCTATTTTGCTTGATGTATCTTTTGAGATTCATCGAGGTGAAATGGTGGGTATTTTGGGACGTACCGGTAGCGGAAAGTCATCGCTTGTCGATCTTTTCTTAAGAACATATAACCTAGAACCAGGGATGATTTATCTCGATGGCCATGATATCATGAAGCTTTCGGTAAAATCAGTTCGTCAAAGTATGGGTTATGTCCCACAAGATAACTTCCTATTCTCAGATACCATTACCAACAATATTGGTTTTGCATTAGAATCACCTACAAAAGATGATGTCATCGAACCTGCAAAATTATCCGATGTTTATGACAATATCATGGAGTTTAAAGATCAATTTGAGACGATTCTTGGTGAGCGTGGTGTCACAGTATCCGGTGGACAGAAACAACGTATTTCGATTGCACGTGCACTGGCAAAAGATCCTGAAATTTTAATTTTAGATGATTCAGTCTCTGCAGTAGATACAAAAACTGAAGAAGCAATCATCAAAAATCTTCATCGTATTCGTAAAGGAAGAACGACCATTTTTATTGCTCACCGCATTTCAACAGTTAAAAAAATGGATAAGATCATTCTTCTTGATCAAGGAAAAGTGGTTGCGATTGGAAATCATGCCACATTAATGAAAACCTCACCACTCTATCAAGATATGGTGAAACGTCAAACCCTTGAAAATCTCGTGGAAGGGGGTGCCAATCATGAAGGACTTCAAGGATAACACAAGAGAGCGTAGTGATAAAGAAGTCGTTAAAAGATTGCTAAGCTATGCTAAACCCTATACCAAAGAGTTTATTATCATTATTATCCTCATGTTCATTGGACTTGGTATTCAACTTATGCCTCCACTTTTAATTGGCCTTACGGTGGATACTGTGAGTGATAATTCACTTTCAAGAGATGGCAAAATCGAATATATCTTCTATTTATCCATCTTATTTATTGTGTTACTCGCCATAGGTAATTTTGTGGGTTATGTCCAAGGACTTATGCTACAAAAAGTAGGACAAAAAACCGTCGTATCTCTACGCGATCAAGTATTTAAACACATAGAAAATCTTACCATTGGCCAGATCAATCAAATCCCTGTAGGGAAGCTAGTCACGCGTGTCACCAATGATACGAATACTATCAGCGAAATGTACACCAATGTCGGTGTCAATCTCGTACGTAATGTCTTATATCTGTTTGCGATATTGATTGTGATCTTTATTATTAACTGGAAAATTTCACTGTTTGTCATCCTTGTCATTCCGTTCGTTCTTTTAGCAACTATGGTCTTCAGAAAGTTTTCAAGAGCTTCTTATCGACGTGTCAGACAAAACGTTTCTGAAGTCAATGCATTCCTATCTGAAAACTTATCAGGGATGAAGGTCACGCAGATCTTCAATCAGGAAGATAAAAAGAAAAAAGAATTTAAAGAAAACAGTCTTAAATTAAGAAACAGTTACCTGCAAGAAATCTTAGTGTTTGGAATCTATCGCCCTACTATTTATGCCTTATCGATGGTTGGTTCTATCTTGGTTCTTTATATTGGATATCAAGAGGTCATCGCAGGAATTATTACTGCTGGAATCCTATTCACCTATTTTGCCTATGTCGGCGATTTCTTTGAACCCATTCAACAGCTTGCAGAGCAGTTTAACACTCTACAGAATGCTTTTGCTTCCGCTGAAAAAGTCTTTGATGTTTTGGATACAAAATCAGAAATCACCGATGATCCGGATGCGATTGAACTTGCCACTTTTTCTGGACAGATTGAATTTAAGGATGTTTGGTTTTCCTATATTCCAGACGAATGGGTATTAAAAGGCATTAGTTTTAAGGTTGACCCAGGCGACACCGTTGCATTTGTCGGAGCCACAGGTTCAGGAAAAACAACGATTTTAGGACTCATCGTACGCAATTACGAGATTCAAAAAGGACAAATCTTCATCGATGGTATCGATATAAAGAAGATCAAGCGTTCTTCCTTAAGACGACATATCGGTCAGATGCTTCAAGATGTATTTCTCTTTAGTGGAACCATTAGTGAAAATATTACCTTACGCGATGAATCGATTACCAAAGATGAAGTCATCCACGCCAGTGAATACGTTGGAGCAAACACCTTTATTGACAGATTACCTGATCGTTATGATCACGTCGTCTTAGAAAGAGGAAACAACTTCTCAGCCGGACAACGACAACTCATTAGCTTTGCTAGAGCACTTGTTTATAAACCCAGTTTAATGATCTTGGATGAAGCAACCGCCAATATCGATAGTGAAACAGAAAGTTTAATTCAAGAATCATTGGAGAAAATGATGAACATTTCTACTATGTTGATCGTTGCCCATCGTCTATCCACCATTCAACACGCTGATAAGATCATTGTGATGCAAAAAGGGGAAATCAAAGAACAGGGCAGTCACCAGGCATTACTCAAACTTGGTGGACTCTATTACAACTTATATAAGCTCCAATATGAAGAGAAAGAATCACCTCTTGTAATTGAAACAACATAACAATTTAAACTTAGCAATTTGCTAAGTTTTTTTTCTACTTTGACAAATCGTCAAAAACTCATTACAATAGGTGTGAAAGGAAGCGATATGATGTTTACCGCAGAAAAAGATAGATATGAAAAAATGGTGTATCGTCGTGCAGGAAAAACTGGGTTAAAACTTCCTGTTTTGTCGTTTGGTCTATGGCAAAACTTTGGGAAAGATAATGATTATGATGCTTGTAAAGAAATGATATTCACCGCGTTTAATCATGGGATTATTCATTTTGATCTCGCCAATAATTATGGACCTCCTCCTGGATATGCTGAAACAATGTTTGGAAAAATACTGGATGATGGGTTAAGAGCATATCGAGATGAACTCATTATTTCGACCAAAGCTGGGTATTACATGTGGCCAGGTCCCTATGGTGATTTTGGATCTAGAAAGTATTTGATGGCATCTTTAGATCAATCCCTAAAACGTATGGGATTAACCTATGTCGATATTTTCTATCATCATCGCTATGATTATGATACAGACCTAAAAGAAACCATGCTTGCCCTTCGTGATATTGTTTTAGCTGGTAAAGCCATCTATGTAGGACTATCAAATTATAATAGTGAACAGCTCAGAAGAGCACATGAAATATTGGATGAACTCAAGGTTCCTTATGTCATTACCCAACCTTCCTATTCGATGCTTAACCGGTGGATTGAAAAGGATCACCTACTGGAAACACAGCATGAACTAGGTGTAGGAACCATATGCTTTTCAGCACTTGCTCAAGGCAAACTCACCAACAAATACATCGGTGGTATTCCCGAAGATTCACGGGCAAAGAACCCTAATTCCATGTGGCTTAAAGAAAAAGACATCACACCAGAATTGAAAGCCTTGTTAATGAAACTTGATGTTGTTGCCCAAAAAAGAGGACAAAGCATTGCACAACTCGCATTGGCATGGGTCCTAAGAAATCCTTACATGACATCGACACTCATCTCCACATCAAAAATCTCACAACTCCATGAGAATTTAAAGACGTTAGAGCATCTAAACTTTACAGATGATGAGATCAATGAAATAGAAGCCATTTTAAAAGGGTGATGATTCGAATAAGCAGGTACTTAGTACCTGTTTTTTTTATTTATATTAAATTATTGCAAAGGGTTGACGCAATAGAATTTGAGGAGTATACTTAAAATGGAATTAAGGAATACCTTAATATAGAGGTGGTGGAATACTATGCTTACATGGTTTATGGGGTTAGAGGTTTGGGTACAAGCATTGTTAGGGACGCTCTTTACTTGGGGAATGACAGCCATTGGGGCTGCGCTTGTTTTCCTCTTTAAGAATATACAGCGCAATATGTTTAACCTGATGTTGGGATTTGCATCAGGAGTCATGATTGCTGCGTCATTTTGGAGTTTACTATCCCCAGCTATAGAAATGGCAGAAGATCAAGGTGTCATTGCATGGGTAGTGGTTGCTATTGGCTTTGCACTGGGTGGAGCTTTTCTTTATTTAGCGGATAAGATTGTACCCCACATGCATTTTGGGTTTAATCATGATAAAGAAGGGATTAAAACAAATTTAAAACGCAACATCCTTCTTGTTTTTGCAATAACTCTTCATAATATTCCTGAAGGACTCGCCGTCGGTGTCGCATTTGGTGCCATTCAATATTTCTCAGGTGATCTTGTTGCTGCAACCCTATCAGCGGTTGGACTTGCTATCGGGATTGGGATTCAAAACTTTCCTGAAGGGGCAGCTGTATCCATTCCTCTACGTCAGGAAGGTATGAGCCGTGGGAAAGCGTTTCTTCTCGGTCAGGCATCGGGTTTAGTTGAACCGATTGCAGCAGTTTTAGGGGCTATTTTAGTCACTTATGTCTCCAGTGTTTTACCTTATGCACTTGCGTTTGCTGCTGGAGCTATGATCTATGTTGTTGTAGAAGAACTTATTCCAGAAGCACAGCAAAAACAAACGCCTAAAGGTGCGCACTATGCGACATTAGGTGTGATGATTGGATTTATCATTATGATGATTTTAGATGTCGCATTAGGATAGAGGTGTAAGCATGAATAGGGCTGAAGAAGACTATATAAAATCGATTTATGAACTCACGGTTGAACGAAAGCAACCATTGATTAAATCGAATGAATTGACAGATCGTTTAGGATTTACCGATCAAAGTGTCAATGAAATGATTAAAAAACTTGTCCAAAAGCATCTCGTGAATTTTATTCCATACAAAGGTATTTCACTCACGAAAAAAGGTAAAGATGTAGCGATCAGAATGGTCCGTGCTCATCGCATCTGGGAAGTCTTTCTCACGGAAAAATTAGGTTTTTCATGGGAAAATGTTCATGATGCCGCTGAACAATTAGAACACGCCACGACCAATGATGTTCTACTTAAACTCTATCAATATCTTGGAGAGCCAAAATTTTGTCAGCATGGTAATCCGATTCCGGATTTTTCTGGACATGCACTTGAAGTTGCCACGACTTCACTTATAGAGACGAAGCCTGGGGATCGTTTTATTTTGATGCGTGTTTTGGATCATAAAGAATTACTCACATATCTCAATGAACAAAGTATTGTATTGTATCAAGAGTTTGAAGTTATCGAAAAAGATGTTTTCAATGGAATTCTCGTGATTAAAATTCAAGAGACAATAAAAAATCTTACATTGAAAACAGCGTCTATGCTATTTGGGAAAATTATGAAAACATAAAAGAAAGATAGGTGAAGTGCATGCTCAAAGAACTATTACAAACCGAAAACAAAAAAGGTCTCATAGAGTTTATCGAAGAGACACATGCACATGATTTAGCCTCTCTTTTTAATGAATTAAATGATGACGAAAAAGCGAAAGTCTTTGAATTATTAAGCAGTGAGAAACTTGCTGAACTTGTGAGTTATCTTGAAGCTGATGATGCTGCAGATGTCCTTGCGGATCTCGATATTGAAAAGCAAGTTGAACTGGTTGAAATGATGGAACCAGATGATGCAGCTGACGTCATTCAAGAACTCGAAAAAGATGAAAAATCAGAACTTATTGAAAAATTAAGTGAAGATTCAGATATTCTTGAGCTCATCGGATATGATGAAGATGAAACAGGGTCAGCGATGACCAATCTATTGATTGAGATTCATCCCAAAATGGATGTCAAAGAAGCGACAAAGAAAGTGATTAAAGAAGCGAATGAAGTAGAATCCATCAACACACTCTTTATCACTGAAGATGATGGAAGATACGTAGGATCTATTCCCCTTCGTATTTTGCTTAAGGCAAAATCCCCACTTGAAGTTGGAGAATTGATTGAAGAATATCCTTTTGTCTATGACAAAGATCCTATCAGCAAAACGATTCAAAGTATACGTAATTACGGGATATACGAAATGCCTGTTCTCGATAAAGACTTAAAACTCGTAGGCATGATTACTTTAGATGATGCACTTGATATCTACCAAGAAGAAGCCCAAGAAGATTATGAAAAACTTGCAGCATTACCTGAAACCGATGAAGAACATGGTTCGATAAGAACAGCACTCCATCGTCTGCCCTGGCTTTTATCATTACTGATTGTGTCGATACCACTTTCCATGGTCACACGGCAATTTGAGCATATTATTACAGCTGTCGCCATTTTAATCGTTTTTCAACCCCTTATTTTGGGATCTGCGGGGAATGTAGCAACACAAACACTTGCGGTTACACTTAAAATGATTGCTTCTCATGAAAAAGGAATATTTAGAAATTCTTTTAGAGAAATCATTACTGGGGTTTTGAATGGATTAGTGATCGGAAGTATCGCATTTTTAATCACCTATCTTTTTTCATTCATCAATACAAGCATGACAGATCATGCCATCACGATCAGTTTAATTATTGGTCTATCACTATGGGTTATGCTCAGCTTAGCCCCAGTATTAGCGATACTCATTCCACTGACCCTTCATAGTTTAAAAATAGATCCTGCCGTCGCATCAGGTCCTTTTATCACGACATTGATCGATGTGACTGCATCATTGGTCTACTTCGGCATGGCCACCATATTGTTGGGAGGGATTGTGTGATGAAAAAGTTAAACTTTAAAGCCAACGACACCCAATTCAAGAAAAATATCAAGCCGATTTTAGCCTATGATTTGTCTAATGTATATCCCAATCTTGAAGTAGAAGAGAAAAAAAGACTTTTAGATTTGATGGGTTTGGATAAGATGACCGATATGTTTGTTGAACTCGATGTGGAAGATCAACTTGATTTGCTACATTACCTAGATGATGTCAAAAAACGATCTTTATTTAGAAATATGGAATCGGATGATTTAAAAGAGTTTCTTAGTGATATCGATGATGATCTTCGATTAGAAATGATGGTTTACCTAACCAAAGTTAAACAAAAAACTATTGCACTTTTACTCACCTATGATGAAGACGAGGCAGCATCGATTATGTCTCCTGATTTTATGACTATATCGATTGATGACACCATTAAAGAAGCTACGGATCATGTGATTAAAGATTCACGCGATATTGATTATATCGATACGATCTATGTGGTTGATGATCAAGATAAAATGATAGGCTATGTGGATTTAAAGGATTTGATCATTGCGAGAAATTCGAGTGCAATAAAAAAGATTATGGAAGATGATTTTCAATTTGTTTTTTCAGATGAACCTATTGAAAAAGCGATTCAGACCGTAGTGAACTATGACAGAAATGTCATTCCCGTCTTGGATTCTGAAATGCATATATTAGGCATCCTAACGGCGGATGATATCTTTGATGAGCTTATTGAAAGCACAGAGTCAGATTATCAGAATTTGGCATTGTTGGGCGATCATGAATCAGATTCATCCGCTTTAGAAAGAGTACGTCAGCGTTTGCCTTGGCTTATGTTAGCTGTACTTCTCAATTTAGTGAATGCAAGTATTTTATCCCTATTTGAAGCAACCTTAATCCAAGTTTCAGCCATTGTTTTATTTCAACCTATGATCTTAGGGATGGCGGGTAATATTGGAACGCAAGCACTCGCAGTCACTATTTTAGGAATCCACAAAAATGAGTTTGAAGAGAAATCCTTACCTAAAAGACATGTCTTAAAAGAAATAGGAGTCGGCTTATTCAACAGCATTTTATTAGGTTTAACAGCGTTTGGATTTGTCACACTTTATTTAACTTTACTACCTACTGCTGGAACAGAGCAACCTTATCAAATGGGTTTGGTGGTCTTCAGTGCTGTCTTTGGATCGATGTTCATCTCATCACAAATGGGAGTGTTTGTACCGATACTTATGAATCGTTTTGGGCAAGATCCCTCTGCGGCATCAGGTCCCATGATGACGACCATTAATGACTTGGTTGCCCTCATGATTTACTTTGGAATTGCAACACTTGCCTTTTTGTGAGATTTTGTGTGATTTAGATATAGTTCATCCTTTGATGTTATAATAAAAGAAAATGATAAGCGAGGTCAATCATGGAAAATTATCTAAAAACGTATGTAGAATATCGTAAGAAGATTAAAGCTTATGGATATTTTGTTTGGCTCATGAGCTGGGATCAAGAAACAGAGGCTCCTGATGCATCAGTCGAATATCGCACCAAACAATATCAAGTTCTGGCGGAAGAATTTTATAAAATCGAATCTGCTCCTGAATATTTAGAAGCTGTAGATTATCTATTTGCGCATCTTGATGAGATTGATGATAAAGATTTAAAGGTTGAAATCAAACAAGCTGAAAAAGCTTTACGCATGGTCAAGAAGGTTCCAAAAGATGAACTCCTTGAATATCAAGTCTTGACATCCCAAGCATCCCATGTGTGGTCAAAAGCAAAGAATGAAAACAACTTTTCGATGTATCAACCAACCCTTGAAAAGATCTTTGTGTTCAATCGTAAACTTGTCAAGTATCTAGAAACCGATGAACTCAAAGGATATGATATCCTCCTCGATATGTTTGAAGAAGGATTCACACAAAAAGAATACAACCTATTCTTTAACACTTTAAAAGAAAAGTTGGTTCCCTTTGTCAAAGAAGTGACAGCTAAGAAAGACAAATTCTCAAGAAAACTAACCAAAGGTGTTTTCCCAAGAGAGAAACAAAAGCAGTTTTCTGAATATCTTATCGACGTCTTCGCGTATGATCGGACACGTGGATTACTCAAAGAATCTGCACATCCTTTCACCTCAGGCGTCACCTCGACAGATACTAGAATTACGACACATTATTACGAAAACAATCTCACATCATCTATATTCTCATCGATTCATGAAATGGGTCATGCTCTCTACGAAATTCAAAATGATCCTAAATATGACGATACGTTCCTTCATGGTGGCACAAGTTTAGGTATTCACGAATCCCAATCCCGCATGTACGAAAACATGTTTGGACGATCCAAAGCCTTTTGGACAGTCCATTATCCTAAGCTTCAAGAAATTTTTAATAAAGAACTTAAAGGAATCACACTTGATGAATTTGTAGCTTTTGTTAATAAATCCGAACGTTCTTTAATTCGAGTAGAAGCCGATGAACTTACCTATGCACTTCATATCATGATACGTTATGAAATTGAAAAAGAACTCATTGATGGTAAACTCAAAGTCAAAGATTTACCCAAACGTTGGAATAAACTCTATTATGACTATCTAGGTATTCGTCCAAAGACAGATAAAGAAGGTGTCCTACAGGACATTCATTGGTCCGGTGGAGCGATTGGTTATTTCCCAACCTATGCACTCGGTTCAGCCTATGCAGCACAAATTTATCAAGCGATGAATAAAGATTTAAACATTGAAGAAGCATTATTAAATAATAATATCAAAGCGATTAATGCATGGACAAAAGAACACATTCATAAGTTTGCCTCATCGAAGACTCCAAAAGAAATCTTGATGATTGCAACAAAAGAAGCATTTAATCCCATGTATTATGTCGATTATCTAAAAAACAAGTATCAACGCTAAAGGATCTGATTTGATGTTATCCATCCGTTCGCTCTATCAAGTGGGATACGGTCCATCCTCATCGCATACGATGGGACCTGCCAAGGCAGCTAAGATGACAAAAGAGCGTTGCCCATCTGCGGATTATTTTGAAATTACCTTGTATAATTCTTTAGCACTTACCGGAAAAGGACACTTAACCGAAGAAGCGATCAAAGAGTCACTGGCGCCATGCACTGTGGCTTTTTTGACGTCTATCGATCTGGCAAAACATCCCAATACACTAGTCATTAAAGCATTTGAAGGACCTCATTTGATTGCAGAGTATGAAGTTATGAGCACAGGTGGCGGGCGTATTGTCTTTCAAGGCGAAATGTCTGACGAAGTCCATATCTACCCGCATAAAACATTCAAAGAGATTAAAAAATATTGTAAAGCACATCATATGACTCTTCATGATTATGTCTATGAGGTTGAAGGTGAAGACATCAAAATTTTTCTTGATGAGATATGGGAAGCGATGCGTCTATCGATAGTCAAGGGGATTGCGACTCACGGGATCCTCCCTGGTCCATTAAAGATGAGACGTAAAGCTCCTGAACTTTACAGTAAAATCAAGGCGAATGAAGTTCCAGAGATTACCGAAAACAGACTCGTCGCAAGCTATGCATTTGCTGTCTCTGAAGAAAATGCAGGCGGCGGTATTATTGTCACGGCACCTACCTGTGGTGCATGTGGAGTTTTACCTGCAGTCTTATATTATATGCATGAAAAACATCAAGTTATTACCCATGAACGTATCATCAATGCACTGGCCGTTGCGGGTCTCATTGGTAATCTTATCAAACATAATGCCTCCATTTCAGGTGCTGTTGCAGGATGTCAAGCCGAAGTGGGAAGTGCATGTTCAATGGCTGCAGCTGCTCACGCAACACTCTTTAACCTTTCGATGGATCAAATCGAATATGCAGCAGAAATCGCTATGGAACATCATTTGGGTTTAACATGTGATCCAGTCAATGGATATGTTCAAATTCCCTGTATTGAGCGTAATGCTGTCGCAGCCCTTCGGGCGATTGATGCCTGTGGACTCGCCTACTTTTTAACCGATTCAAGAAAGATTTCCTTAGATACCGTTATTCAGACGATGTATCAGACGGGTTTGGACATGCATCAATCGTACAAAGAAACCTCACAAGGTGGACTGGCGTTCTACTTCAAGGAGGAAGAAGATGTTAACTGTTGGTAGTCGAATCATCGGTCAAGCAATCGATGTAGATTTTTTAGGACAAGGTGTGGTTAAACATGAAGAGTATGTCATCTTCGTGAAGTCAATGCTTTTGAGTGAAGTGGCAGAAATAGAAATCACATCACTCAAAAAGCGCTTTGCAGAGGCAAAAATCGTCTCTCTTATTGAGCGTAGTCAAAAGCGAAAAGAGATCGATGTGATCTTAGAAAGTTGTGATCTTTTGCATATGGATGATGAAGAACAACTTGTCTGGCAGAAGAAGATTACACAAGAAACCATCAAAAAAATTGCTGGGTTAGATTTATCAGTTGGAGATACTCTCTCCGATCATCGGTTTGTGCATTATCGAAATAAATCGGTATTTCATGTTTTAAATGAACCTGTTCTTGCTTTAGGATTATATGCATTAAATAATCAGTCTCTTGTAAAAACCGAAGACTTTATTTTATCGGATCCATTAGCCAATCGTATCGTGTCTACACTTCATCAAGCGCATATTAAAATTGAAGAACATAGTATTTGTCATCTTGCTATCCGTACCAATGAAAAACATCAAGCATTAGTGACGATCGTGTCCTATATGAAAACATTTAGAGGATTGAATCATATCGTAAGTGTACTAAAGAAGATGCCTGAGATTATAGGAATTACTTGCAATATCAAGAAGGATGAAAGACACATATTAAGTCAAGAAAGTTATTTACTTTATGGCGAACCTACCATTTTTTTATCGTTGGGATCATGGGTCTATCCGGTAAGTGATCAATCCTTTTTTCAAATCAATATTCCCGTGATTCAGATGGCCTATGACCTGATAAAGGATCATATCAAGCCTAAGGCGAAAGTTATTGATGCATATAGTGGAGTGGGTAGTATTGGATATTATCTACTTGATCAGGTGAGTCAAATGACATTCATTGAAGCGAATCCTGATGCCATTAAGATGGCACTTGACATCAAGTACAAGCATGAACTCACGCAAGTCACAATTCTTGAAGGAAAAGTAGAAGAATTCATTCAAGAGACCGAAGGTGATGTGCTTATTGTGGATCCACCACGATTTGGCTTGGCGAGTGAACTTACGAAGATTATCATCGATAAAGCTTACGAGCAGATCTTCTATGTATCTTGTGATATCAAAACACTTTCTAGAGACTTATCCCTTTTAAATGATCGATATGAAGTCAAAAAGGTGATTCCCCTAAGGATGTTTCCTCAAACCACCAGTCTTGAAACATTGGTCATCATGGAGTTAAAAAAATAACGCAACTATCTTAGATAGTGCGTTTTTTTATCCTCTAACAAAAGGATTAAATTTTTTCTCGTGACCGATATCGGTTGTTCGTCCATGACCAGGATACACCATAATATCTTCTTCAAAGAGTTGATATATGCGTTTCACGGAACGGTAAATTGCTTGAGGATCGGATAAAGGAATATCGGTGCGACCAATGCTTTGGTAAAACAATGTATCACCAGAAAATAAGATGTGATCGACACTTAATACGGTACTACCTTCTGAATGACCTGGGGTTTCAAAGACAGTAAATGTGAGACCAATCGCTTCAAAGGTATCTAAATCTTTTACCCAAATATCGACAGGGATTTCATATCCGAGTTGATTATAACTAGATTTACCCATCCAAATTTTGTCTTTGATGGGTGCATAAACAACACATGTGAAAAGATCTTTTAGCTGTTTCACGCCACCGACGTGATCAAAATGCCCATGAGTAAGATAGATTGCTTCGACACTCAAATTAAGTTTTTTAACATACCGGATTACATCATCGCTCTCATAACCTGGATCGATGATGATTGCTTTATCTGCTTCGCTTAAGATATAACAATTACTCTTTAAATTGCCTAGCGAAAACTTCATTATTTCCATTGAAATCACCTATGGTATTATAGCATATATTCCCATAATGCCAAGGGAAATCGCTATTTTATCACGGTTTAATTCAAGTAAACGTTCTCAAATTCGTTTTACATGCAAAGACATACGCAATCAAGTATAATGACGATGCTAGAGGTGATACCATGAATATCAAACAAAACTATACAGAACTCATCGGCAATACGCCGCTTTTACGTTTGCACAATCTTGAAAAAGCCCTTGGACTGAAGGCAGAACTCGTTGCCAAACTGGAAAGTCATAATCCGCTTTCAAGTGTCAAAGATCGCTTAGCATATGCACTCATCGATTCAATAGAAAAACAAGGTTTAGTGAATGAGCACACCGTTTTTTGTGAACCAACGTCCGGAAACACTGGGATTGGACTAGCTTTTATTTGTGCTGCTCGTGGTTATAAACTCATCTTAACTATGCCTGAAACTGTGTCTAAAGAACGTGTCCAAATCGTCAAAGCACTTGGAGCTGATGTAATTTTGACTGATGGAAAATTAGGCATGAAAGGTGCGATTGCTAAAGCGGAAGAGATCAAAGCATCACGTCAACATGTCGTAATTCCAATGCAATTTGAGAATGCTGCAAACCCTGAAATTCATCGTAAAACGACTGCTATTGAGATTTTGAAAGATACAGATTATGACGTGGACTTCTTTGTTGCTGGTGTGGGAACAGGGGGGACAATTACAGGTGTGGGAGAAGTTCTAAAAGCCCATCTTCCTTATGTAAAGATTGTTGCAGTTGAACCCAAAGATTCTCCAGTATTATCTGGCGGACAACCTGGACCACATAAGATTCAAGGAATCGGTGCAGGATTTATACCAGGTGTTTTAAACAAAAAAGTGATTGATGAAATTATTCAAGTATCGAATGAAGATGCATTTACTTATGCACGGTTACTGGCGAAAACAGAAGGCGTTTTTGCTGGAATATCATCAGGTGCTATCTTATATTCAGCGATTGAACTTGCCAAAAGAAAGGAAAACGAGGGAAAAAGAATTGTGTTTATCGTATGTGATACCGGTGAACGTTACCTTTCTACCCCTCTATATGATATCTAATGTTAAAATGTACAAAAGAAGATGTATTTGCAGCGAAAAAATTTGATCCTGCAGCACCCTCATGCCTGATGGTTTTTCTAACCTATCCCGGAGTGATTGCACTACGCAGACATCGCAGAGCGCATAAACTCTGGCTTAAAGGATATAAAAATTGGGCACGATGGATCGCAAGTGTGACTCGTAAACGAACAGGGATTGATATTCATCCAGCAGCTAAGATAGGACATGGTGTTTTTATCGATCATGGCATGGGATTAGTCATTGGAGAAACAGCTAGCGTTGGTGACAACTGCGTGCTTTATCACGGTGTCACTTTAGGAGCAAACACTTTTGAAAAAGTCGATCGTCATCCTAAAATTGGTAACAATGTGATTATTTATGCGAATGCAACGTTGATTGGACCTATCCACATTGGAGATCATAGTATCGTAGGTGCAGGTGCGGTTGTCTTAAAAGATGCTAAAGCACATAGCAGGTTAATCGGTGTTCCTGCACATAAAAACCCACAAACAATTATCCAGGAATGAACGGGTATTTTTAAGAGAAAACAAAGATTTTCTAATCCTTCACATATTATCATCCTTGATTGACAAATAGGGATAAATTTGATATCATAAATTGAGTTTTAGGAGGAGTACTATGAATTGGGCAGATTATTTAGTTATTGTTGTTTCTTTGTTACTCGTAGGTGCAGTATTATTACAGCATTCTAACGATGATATTAAAGATGCATTTAGTGGTGAAAAATCCGAATTATTTAAGAATAGAAAATCAAGAGGGCTTGAGTTGTTCCTCGTGCGTTCATCCTTCGTCCTTGGTATCTTATTATTCGCATTAGTAATACTTTCTAATTTTTTACACTAAACATGAGACTATGAAAATGAAGTGTTTCTTCGGAAACGCTTTTTTCATCCAAGGAGTTCTATGCAACGTTATTTCTTAAGTCAAAAATCAAATCAAATCACGGGACAAGATGCCCATCACATCCTCAAAGTGATGCGGATGAAAAGTCAAGATGAGGTGATCGTTTGCTATGATCATCGCTGTTTTTTATCATCGTTGATCATCCATGATTCAGATGTTTTTTTTGAGGAAATCAAAGAACTTGAACGGATGAATACCCCGAAAATTACCCTTATTCAAGGTTTACCAAAACATCCCAAAAGTGAACTCGTGGTCAAATATGCAACCCTTTTTGGAGCTACATCTATCCTCTTTGTTCCCATGATGCGTAGTATCGCGAAATTGGATAATGAAGCCAATAAACAGAAACGACTTGAAATGATTGCAAAAGAAGCTTCAGAACTTGCACATCGCTTTGATGTGCCTGAGATCATTCTAGAATCATCTTTTAAAAAAATCCATTGGAAAGATTTTGATACCATTCTTTTGGCCGATGAAAATGAAAAGACTAGCACTTTAGATCAAGTTCTTCCTCTGGTGAGTTCCCAAATGAAAATTGCTTTAGTTATTGGACCTGAAGGTGGCATTACAGATCAAGAAAGAGAGTATTTGTCATCTGTTCATGCTTTATCCGTTTCTTTAGGAAAATATATCCTTCCCACAGAGCTTGCAGCCCTCTATGCGCTTTCTTATTTATCTATTAAAAATACCTAGAAAGATTTTGACAAATGGGGAAAAATGCTATATAATGAATAAGGCTAATGAATCTCAGCGTGGAAGGAGGGCAGACTATGCCTAAAACAATCGTTCGCGAAAAAGAATCAATTGAAGATGCTTTACGTCGCTTTAAGCGCGATGTTTCTAAGTCAGGAACTCTCCAAGAAGCACGCAAACGCGAGTTCTATTTGAAGCCATCGGTAGAACGCAAAGAACGGATTCGCGCAAACCGCTCAAAGAAGAAGTAACTTAAAAATCGCACTCTAGGGTGCGTTTTTATATGGTTTTTGATTTGAAAAAGTACAACTTGTGCTTTTTTCTTTTTGGGTCTATGGTATAATATCTTTACGGTAAGGAGAGATTTAATGAAATTAAATCAACAAATTCATCATGCCGAAGCCATTGCCAGACTAGTCGGCGTTCAAGATCGTAATTTACTCGTTTTCAAGCAATACCTAGGAGTGAATGTTTCCGTGATGGGATCGGAGATTATTACCGATGCCAAAGAGAAACATCTTCCATTGCTGGAAGCGATTTTTTCGGTTCTTATTGAACTAGCAGAACATCAGGTACAACTCTCTGAACGCGATATCATGTATATCATCAAATTAGCTGAAAAGAACGAACTTGAAGGTGTATTTGACCTCTATAAAAATCGCAAGCGTATTTTAATCAACGATCAAGGACGCTCGATTTATCCCAAAACGTTTAACCAAAAGCACTATGTGGATGCAATCACAAACTATGATCTCGTTTTTGGTGTGGGTCCAGCTGGAACAGGAAAAACGTATTTAGCAGTTGCTCAAGCGGTGGCTGAACTCAAAAACAATAAAGTAAAAAAACTTATTTTAACGAGACCCGTTGTCGAAGCGGGTGAAAGTCTAGGTTTCTTACCAGGAGATTTAAAAGAGAAAGTGGATCCATATCTTGTCCCCCTCTATGATGCACTTTATGACATGTTGGGAACTCAGACGACATTATCACTTATGGAAAAAGGAGTCATTGAAATTGCTCCTTTAGCTTACATGAGAGGACGCACTTTGGAAAATGCTTTTGTGATTTTAGATGAAGCACAAAACACTACTCGTGTTCAAATGAAAATGTTTCTTACACGTTTAGGGTTTGCCTCTAAAATGGTAATCACTGGAGATCCATCCCAAAGCGATTTGCCTAAGGGCATTCCTCCAGGACTCAATGAAGCACTCCAACTACTCGATCATATGGATGACATCAAGATCATTCAGTTTGATAAACTCGATGTCGTTAGACATCCCCTAGTTCAACGGATTCTTGAAAGGTATGATGGCGATGAAAGTTAATTTATTCAATCAAACAGAGTACCCTATGGATCATATTGAAGCTTTAATTAAGCATATCTTTAAAGATGAAAAACAAAGGTTAAGTATGCAACTCATCTTTGTCACACAAGAGGAGATCCATCGTCTCAACTTAGCATATCGCATGATAGATAAACCGACCGATGTACTTAGTTTCCCCAATGATGATCCTAAAGATCGTTCACTTGGGGATGTATTTATCTCGATTGAACAGGCTATAAAGCAGGCAGAAGATTATGGTCATTCTGTAGAAAGAGAAATTGGATTTCTTGCGGTTCATGGATACCTCCATCTTCTTGGGTATGATCATCATACAAAAGAAGAGGAAGCAGTTATGACCCAAAAACAAGAGGAAATTTTGACAAAAGCAGATTTAGAAAGGAAAGCATCATGAAAAACATTCAAGAAGCACTTATGGCTCGTGAACGAGCCTATACACCCTATTCACATTTTAAAGTAGGTGCAGCTATCCTTCTTAAGGATGGAACATTTATTCATGGCGCAAATATCGAAAATGCTTCTTATAGTTTGACATCTTGCGCAGAAAGAAATGCTCTTTATTCCCTTTACTCACAGGGCTATAAGAAAGAAGACATCGTCTCCATAACCGTGATTGCTAATGATCATGGTCCTGTATCACCCTGTGGAGCATGTCGTCAAGTGATGCATGAGTTATTACCTAAGGACGCAAAAATTATTTTAGCCAATACCAAAGGAGAAACCTTAGAAACGACACCTGATGGTTTACTGCCATATGCCTTTGTTCTAGACGAAAAACCTCATGACGAATAAACATGTATCGGGATTTGTCGCGATTATTGGACGCCCAAATGTCGGAAAATCGACGTTGATCAACGCACTCATGGGTGAAAAAATTGCCATCATGAGTCCTAAACCTCAAACTACGAGACATCGCATTATGGGTGTTTTAACAAAAGAGAACTATCAAATAATTTTTGTCGATACTCCAGGTTTACATAAGGGAAAAGATCTTTTAAATAAGACGATTGATAAGGTAGCAGTGTCAGCTATTTCTGATGTGGATCTTATTTTGTATGTAGTTGATCGGAAAAAAGATGATGCGCAAGATCATGTCATCAATTATTTTAAACAAGCAAATTCAAAAGTGGTTTTAGTCATCAATAAAATTGATACACTTCCTTCAAAAACTGCCATTGATGAAATCATCGTAAGTTACTTAGATAGTTATCCTTTTTTAGCGGTTATTCCCATCTCTGCAAAAGAACATACGTACCTAAATAAAATCGAAGAGATCATTGTCCCACTATTAGATGAAGGTCCAAGATTTTTTCCAGAAGAGATGAAAACCGATCAAAGTGAAGAAAAGTTGATGAGTGAACTCATCCGTGAAAAGATTCTTTATCACACGGAACAAGAAGTTCCCCACGCGGTGGCCGTTGTGATTGAATCACTTGAGGAAAATCAAGAACTTAACACTCTAGATGTCTCAGCATTGATTGTTGTGGAACGCACAACTCAAAAGCAGATATTAATCGGTAAGGGTGGCGAAAAGATGAAAAAGATCGGGATGGAAGCCAGAAAAGAAATCAATCATCTTTTACACACAAAAATTCACTTAACCCTTTGGGTAAAGGTGAAAAAAGATTGGAGAAATCGACCCTCTGACTTGAAGTCATTAGGGTATGGAGATGATGTTTAATGGAAGGCATTATCTATAAGATACAACCCTATCAAGAGCATGCTCGATTATGCTTCGTATACACCATGGTAGGGAAAAAAACACTTTTAGCCCAAGGCTCACAAAAAGTGAACTCTCCCTATCGTATTTTGGCTCAATATTTAACCAAAATCGATTTTAAGGATCAAGCGAAACCTTTTATTACCTTACAGGAAGGTAAAATCTTAAATGATTATCAAACGATTAAAGCAGACTATCATCAAACAAAAGCAGCAGGGATTATCTTAGAACTTATCGATCATGTGATTATGGATAATATGGATCATGGTCAACTTTATCATGAGGTTAATTTAGCTTTGATGGATACACATCTTGAATTATCGAGTCTCTCGTTTGCAATTAAGCTCTTCGAGCCTTTAGGGTATCACATTCACCTAACTGGTGATGGAAGAAAAATCAAAGGGGTGTCCATCGAAAGAGGGTCTATCATCTATGAGGGTGAAGCAATCCCCATAGATTTAGATGTTAAGGGTGCTGTCGACCTATTAAGACTATCCCTCATTCCTTATCAAGAACTTATGAACCAACCCTGGAATGACTTAACTAAAATAAAAGAATTTATTTTAAAATACTATCAGTTTCATTTACAATTAACCCTAAAAAACCTACAATAGACATAAAAGGATGTGCTCAACATGGTAACACTTGAACAACTCGTACAATATGCGAAATCAACGGGATACATTTTCCAAGGAAGCGAACTCTATGGAGGTCTCGCTAACACATGGGATTATGGTCCTTTAGGAAGTTTATTAAAACGTAATATCAAAGATGTTTGGATTAGAAAATTTCAAAGAGAAAATCCTTATAACGTCTTAATTGATTCATCGATATTGATGAATTCAGAAGTATGGAAAGCGAGTGGCCATGTCGGAGGATTCTCTGATCCCTTGACAGAATGTCGGTCATGTAATAATCGTTTTCGTGCCGATAAACTCATTGAAGATCATGACAAAAATGTTCATCCTGACGGATGGAAGACAGAACAGATGTATACGTACCTTCAAGATCACAAAGTATCATGTCCCAATTGTGGCAAATCCGATTGGTTACCCATTCGAGCATTTAACATGATGTTTCAAACCTATCAAGGTGTTGTTCTAGAACAAGCCAATCAGATTTATTTACGTCCCGAGACCGCACAAGGAATCTTTGTTCAATTTAAAAATATCCAACGCACAACCCGTCGCAAAATACCTTTTGGTGTCTGTCAAGTCGGAAAGTCTTTTAGAAATGAGATCACTCCAGGTAATTTCATTTTTAGAACGCGTGAATTCGAACAGATGGAACTTGAGTTTTTCTGCAAGCCTGGAACTGAACTTGAATGGTTTAACTACTGGAAAAATTTCTGTATGAACTGGCTCAAAGATCTAGGTTTAAAAACAGAAAATCTTGAATTTGATGATCATAAGCCTGAGGCATTGTCTCATTATTCGAATGCAACCACGGATATCCGTTATCAATTCCCCTGGGGATTTGATGAACTTTGGGGGATTGCATCAAGAACAGATTATGATCTAAAAGCCCATCAAAATCAATCAGGAGAAAACATGCAGTATTTAGATCCTGAAACCAGCGAACGTTATCTTCCCTATGTCATCGAACCTTCTGTAGGTGTCGAAAGACTTGTTCTCGCTTTCTTAACCAATGGTTATGATGAGGAGATCTTGGAAGGTGGCGACATACGACAAGTGCTCCATATCCATCCAGCACTCGCACCTTATAAAGCAGCGATCTTACCATTGGTCAAGCGTGATCACAGTGAAAAGGCTTTTGAGATTTATCAAGAACTCAGCAAGTCATTTGATGTCATCTATGATGAAACTCAAAATATTGGGAAACGATACCGCAGACAAGATGCGATTGGAACACCCATTTGTATTACCGTAGACCATCAAACCATGGATGATCACAGCGTCACCGTTCGAGATCGGGATACGATGGATCAAGTGAGATTACCTATTGAAGAACTTAAAGGTTATATCGAGAAAAACACGAAGTTTTAGCCAAGGAGGATGTCATGGACCAAAAACTCATTGATCAAATAAATGAGAAAACAGCAATCGTTGATTTGGTTAGCGAGTTTGTCACGCTCAAAAAAACGGGAAAAAATTTCGTGGGTCTATGTCCATTTCATCAAGAAAAAACACCAAGTTTTTCTGTGTCTCCAGAAAAAAATATCGCCAAATGCATGAGCTGTGGTGAGGGGGGGAACCCCATCAACTTCTTTAGGAAAATTAAAAATATTTCCTTTGAAGAAGCAGCTGCAGAACTCGCCGAACGTGCGGGTATTGAAGTCAAAAAAATCAATGTTAAAAAAGATCCTTATGAGAATTATTATGCCCTCATGAGTGAAGTCGCTAATTTCTATGAGTTTAATCTTCGACATAGTGAAAAAGGTCTTGAGGCACTAAGATATTTATATGATCGCCAAATGACCGACGAACTTATCAAACATTTCCGTTTAGGATTTGCACCTTCCTATGGCTCGACATTATATCAAGTTCTAAAGAATAAAAACTTTTCTGTCTCTGACATGATCAATTTAGGTGTCGTTAAACAAAGCGATCAAGGCGATTATTATGATCTATTTAGTGATCGAATTATATTCCCCATTACGGATGCCAAAGGTCGTGTCGTTGGATTATCAGGACGAACCACCCATCCGAAAGAACCTGCAAAATATATCAATAGCCCAGAGACCATTATCTTTAAAAAAGGAATGCTGCTCTACCACTTCAATGAAGCACTTCCTGAAATCAGAAAGCTTAAACAAGTGGTACTCTATGAAGGATTTTTTGATGTGATTTCATCCTATGGAGCAGGAATCATGCATGGTGTAGCTACGATGGGGACCGCACTCACCAAAGATCAAGCAAAACTCATTAAATCGGTTTCACCATCGATTATTATCGCCTATGACGGAGACCAAGCAGGACTAAAAGCCAGTGATCATGCGATTCCTATTTTGGAAAAAGAACAGCTCAAGATTGAGGTTTTAACGATTCCAGAAAAGATGGATCCTGATGATTTTATCAAAGCGTATGGTCCTGAAGCTTATGAAAAACTATTTGGTGAATTTACAGAAGACAGTTTCCAATTTCGTTATCGTTATTATAAGATAGGTAAAGATTTAAAGAACGCCAATGATTTAAAAGATTTTAAGCGTCAGATCGTATCGATGGTTCAATATGTGGATTCTTCGATTCGCGCCCATTATTTATCACGTCTATCGACTGAATTTTCCATCCCGATTGCGGAGCTTGATGGCTTAAAACCCACAAAAGATAAAGAAAAAGAGCCCATCAAGATACCACCTAAAGAACGTAGTAAAATGCCTAGTAAATACGAACAGGCAGAACGCTTTCTCATTATGGCTATGTTAAGATCAAAAACCGTGTCAAGAAAAGTGATGAATGCGCTCAAATCTTCAGATTTTGCAGAGGTCATTACAGCGTCTATACGTTTATCCATCGACCATTATTATGATGACCATGTGGAAATGAATCTAGATCATTTCTTGGATACACTGAATACTGAACAACGGGATGTTATGGAAAACACCATAATGAAAGACATTATATGGAAAAAGAATTTACCACTCGATGACGTAGAAGTCGATAAATATATAACCCTTGTCATACTCGCAAATGATCATAGAAGATTCATGTATTTGAATCATCAGATTGAAACTTTGCAAGAAGTGAGTGAAGCGTTGGTCAACGAACGTGATCAACTCAAAAAACGATTAGATAAAAATAAGGAGGAAGCGTCAAATGGATCGTGAAAAGATCATACAACAGCTCATTAAGAAAGGTCAAAAAGAAGGATTTATTGCACAGGAAGATGTGATGCAATATGCTGATCTCAATAGTGAAGACTATTTTGAAATTGAGCGCGCACTGCTTAATGAAAATATTGATATTATGACAGGTGAAGATTTTAGTGAAGATCTTCCCGAAGATGAAGTGGAAGAAGAAACCGTCGAAGCCGAAGAGGAAGAGGAAGAACCCGATTTTGAACTCGAAGACATTGAACCCGATGATTTATCGCTTTCTGGTTTAGAAGTTGAAGAAGAAGAACTCATTAACATCGAATCCATCGCATCAACCATTAAAATTGATGATCCAGTCCGTATGTATTTAAAAGAAATCGGACAGATTCCTCTATTAAATCAAGAAGATGAAAAGAAATATGCTGTTGCAGTTTCTAATGGACGTTATGCAAGAGAACAGTTAGATGAATACGATCAAGGTGTGCTCGAACTTCCTAATAATGATATAGAAGAACTCAAACGTGCAGTCGAAAAGGCCCAATTTGCAAAAAACAAATTGGTGGAAGCCAACTACCGTTTGGTGGTATCCATCGCCAAACGCTACGTGGGACGTGGCCTTCTTTTCTTAGACCTTATCCAAGAAGGAAATATGGGTTTGATGCGTGCAGTGGATAAATTTGATTATGAAAAAGGCTTTAAGTTTTCAACTTATGCGACGTGGTGGATTCGTCAAGCGATCACTCGCGCAGTTGCAGACCAAGCAAGAACGATCCGTATCCCTGTTCATATGGTAGAAACTATCAATAAGATGATTCGTATTCAACGTCAATTGATTCAAGATTTAGGTAGAGAGCCTTCAGTGGAAGAAATTGCTCAAAAAATGGGAATTTCCACTGAAAAAGTCCAAAATATCCAACGAATTGCGAAAGAACCTATTTCTTTAGAAGCACATGTTGGCGAAGAAGAAGATTCATCTCTTGGTGATTTTATTTCTGATCCCAATGCCCTCACACCTCATGAATACATGCTTCAAGAAATGGTGAAACAGACTTTAGATGAAGTTTTAGAAACGTTAACCGATCGTGAAGAAAAGGTCCTTCGTTTGCGTTATGGTTTATTTGATGGTAAAAACCATACCCTTGAAGAAGTGGGTCGTGAGTTTGGTGTTACAAGAGAACGTATTCGTCAAATCGAAGCGAAAGCATTACGCAAACTGAGATCCCCTTCACGTCAAAACAAACTACGTGAATTCTATTATGGTAAAAAATAAACGCATTGTCTTTCTTGCTACAAGACTCAAAGGATATCCAAAAGTCCTTGATATTGGCACTGATCACGGGTATGTTCTAAAAGAAGCATTCGACAAAGGATTTATCCATGAAGCCATTGCGAGTGATCTACGAGAACAACCTCTATTATCCGCGAAGAAAAATCTGGAAAACTATCCTGTGACGTTTGTCCTATCCAATGGGTTTTTAAATATTAAAGAATCGTTTGATTTAGCCCTTGTTGCGGGGATGGGTGCTCATCTGATCTCAGACATCATGAAGCATGCTCCAAAAGGAAATGAAGTCTATCTTTTACAACCCAATGATAAGTATGATGTTCTTCGTGAATACTTAATGCATCATGGTTGGACGATCACCGATGAATGGGTGATCCATGATCGATTTTATTATGTCCTTATGGAAGTTAAGCGTGGCACAATGCACTTAGAAAAAAGTGATTTGATCTTAGGTCCTTGTTTAAAAACGAAGAGTGAAGCCAAGGATTATTATCAATGGAAACTCAACCAAATCAATCAGATTATTGAACATGCAAAGGGTAGTTCGCGTACCTCATTAGAACAAAGACGTGAAATTTATCAAAATGCATTACAGTTAATGTAGAGAAGAACCCTAAGTTTTACTTTACATATAAGGATTATTAAGGTAAAATGAAGAGGTATATGACGCATTCTTAGGAGGATTTTATGAAAGAATATCAGCTTTTACAAAAGCTTGATCGCTCACTACAAGCCTTTCGTTTGTCGGGAGTTTACAAGCGTTCACAAACCAAATTGTCTGATGCTGACATTATGGTGATGTTCTGTGTCGCTTTTTGTGATACCAATCAACGTTTAAAATTAACCGATGTTGCAAAGACACTCCGGGTGACACTTCCTGCAGTGACACATAAGGTGAATGACTTGGTTGAAAAGAAGTATCTTGAAAAAGAAATCTCCAACAAGGATTTACGCGTGACTTTCATTCGATTAACTGCTGAAGGAAAAGCGTTTGTTGAATCCATCCGTGAGGAATATTATCAACCTTTAAAATCTCTTGTGGATTATTTAGGACAAGAGGATACCGAAGCTTTAATGCGCATTCTTGATAAGATTAGCGCAATGGGGAAAATCGCTTAACAATTTTACTTATTAGAAAGCTGGGATCATGATGATTCGTGCGCTACGTTATCTTAAGCCATACCGTTTTGGTGTGGCCCTTGTTTTTACATTCGTTGCTCTTCGTGCATTTTTAGATCTATCGCTACCCGCTCTTCTAGGGATGTTGGTCAGTGAGGGTCTGGGATTAAACGAAACGAGCATCAATCCTGATGTGCCTCAAATATGGTACTTCGCAGGATTGATGTTAGGAGCAACTTTTTTGTCCATTATCATTACCATTACATCAGGATTCATGGAATCCAAGATATCCGCAGGATTTGCCAAAGATTTAAGACGAGCAGTGTATGAGAAAATTGAGACATTTTCACTCTATGAAATGGATCACTTTACAACATCATCTTTGATCACAAGAACCACCAATGATATCCAACAACTCCAACAAATCGTCAATATGCTGCTAAGAATGATTATTTTAGCCCCCATGCTTGCGATTGGAGCGATCACATTTTCTATTATGCAACATCCGACACTTTCAATGATTTTGATAGCGTCTATTTTGAGTTTACTCATTATGCTTGCCATTGTATTTTCCATTACACTACCCAAATTTGAACTCGTTCAAAAATTGGTTGATAAACTCAACTTAGTCACCAGAGAAAATCTTTCAGGTCTTCGTGTGGTTAGAGCGTATAATACGCAAGACTATCAAGCGAAACGTATCGATGATGCAGCGAAAGAGTCCATGCATTTAAATGTATTTGTCAATCGTGTCTCATCGATTATGTGGCCTTTCATGGGACTCATTATGGGGATTACGAGTTTAATCATTGTCTATGTGGGTTCCACACGTTTTATAGGGATTGATGGATTTACACCAGGATCCCTCATGGCTCTTATGCAATATGCGATGCGGGCCATCATGGCATTTATGTTCATGTCGTTTATTTTTGTGATGATTCCAAGAGCAGCAATATCCGCGCGTCGTATCATGGAAGTTTTAGATATGGAAGTGCAAATTCATGATCCTAAAGATCCGCTACCTCTGCCCAAAAACATGAAGGGAAAAATCACTTTTGATCACGTTACTTTCAAGTATCCGGATGCTTTTGAGCCCGTGTTAAGAAATATAAGTTTTACTGTTGTACCTAAATCGACCACAGCATTTATTGGATCTACTGGATCAGGAAAATCGACATTAATCAACTTGATTCCCCGTTTTTATGAACCGTCTGAAGGAAATATTTTCATTGATGATATTAATATCAAAGATCTAAAACAAGAAGATCTTCATAGCATCATGGGATATGTTCCTCAAAAAGGCATATTATTTGGTGGAACCATCAAAGAAAATGTCTTGTTTTCGGAACATGCAAGTGAAGATATTTTGGATGAAGCAACAAAAATTGCTCAAGCCTATGATTTTATTCAAGAAATGCCTCAGGGTTATGACAATATCATCGCGCAAGGGGGAACCAATGTATCTGGCGGACAAAGACAACGTTTGTCCATTGCAAGAGCCATTGCAAAAAATCCTGCAATTTATATTTTCGATGATTCCTTTTCTGCACTTGACTACCGTACCGATCGCGCTTTAAGAACCATGCTAGATGAAAAGGTTGGAGCGACCAAACTGATCGTCGCACAGCGCATTAATACCATCAGACATGCGGATCAAATTATCGTTTTAGATAAAGGAGATATGGTATGTCATGGAACCCATGAAGAACTCATGAAGACATGCCGCATTTATCAAGAAATAGCCTCCTCACAACTTTCGAAGGAGGAACTTGAACAATGAACACACAAAACGATCAAAAGAAAACTCAAGAAACCAAAGCACCGATGATGCGTGGTCCTCGTGGGATGGTCTATGCTGGTAAAGCTTCCGATTTCAAGGGAACCATGAAGAAACTCCTTAAGTATTTAAGACCTTATCGATTCCAGATCTTGTTGGCTGGATTTATGGCGATTACAGCAGCTCTATTATCTGTGCTTGCCCCTTGGTTTTTAGGACTGATTACCTCTGAGGTTGCTCGTGCATATATCGAAGCTTCAGGACAGTTTAATACTTTAGAATTTGGTCTCATCGATATTGTTTTTGGTATTCGATTATCGATAGGTGAAATAGCTTTATCCATTGTTCTCATTCATATATCATCCGCTTTGTTAAACTATTTCCAATCGTTTTTACTCATTGGTATGACGCAAAGTTTAACCTATTCCATGCGTCGTGAGTTATCAGCAAAACTAAACACTTTACCCCTTAAGTTTTTTGATAAAGAGCAATTTGGTGACCTTTTGGGCCGCATGACCAATGATGTGGAAACAATCAATGCCACATTGACGCAAAGTATCTCAGAAATCTTTCGCTCGATTGCACTCATTATCGGAATCTTTGTCATCATGTCTTTCTTGAGTTTACCCCTGATGGCTATTGTTCTTGTGACAACAATTGGATCTTTCTTTGCTGCAAGACAATTCGTAAAACTATCTCAAAAATACTTTAGAAGTCAAGCAAAATTCTATGGTGAACTCAATGGACATATTGAAGAAACCTATAGTGGACATAACGTGGTGAAGGTCTTTAATCATCAGAAAAAATCACACCATATCTTTGATAGGATTAATGATGATCTCTATAAAACAAGTGTCAAATCACAATTTATTTCTGGCATCATGATGCCCGTTCAATTTTTCTTTGGGAACATCGCGTATATCTCCATTGCAGTGGTTGGCGCATTACTCGTCCTGACGGATAACCCATGGCTTGCGATTGAAGTAGGGATCATTCAAACATTTATTCAATACACACGTCAAATCAACCAACCTGTTCAACAAATCGGTAGCATCGCGAATGTTTTACAATCCACGGCTGCAGCCTCAGAACGTATCTTTGGTTTACTACACCAAGAAGATGAAAGTCCTGAACGTGATGATTTAACGACGATTTCAAAAATTAAAGGCCATGTGGTCTTTAAGGATGTTCATTTTGGTTATAACGAAGACGTCGATGTCATTAAAGGTTTTTCAGCAGAAGTGAAGCCAGGTCAAAAAGTTGCAATCGTAGGACCCACGGGTGCTGGTAAAACAACGATGGTCAATTTACTCATGCGCTTTTATGAAATTAAGTCAGGTAAGATTACTATTGATGGAATTGATATCAGGGACATGAAGCGTAGTGATGTTCGCGCTCTCTTTGGCATGGTGCTTCAGGATACGTGGCTCTTTGAAGGTACAGTACGTGAAAATATCATGTATGGATCACTCGATCGCAGTGAAGAAGAGATGATTGAAAGTGCCAAACTATCACAGTCCCATCACTTCATTGAATCATTATCCAATGGTTATGAGTTCTTACTTTCTGAAGGGGGATCCAATATCAGTCAAGGTCAACGGCAATTGCTCACGATCTCACGTGCAATGCTTGCTGATCGCCCGATGCTCATTTTGGATGAGGCGACATCATCAGTCGATACCAGAACAGAAGTTTTGATCCAACACGCCATGGAAGCTCTCATGAAAAATCGAACCAGTTTTGTCATCGCACATCGATTGTCGACGATCAAAGATGCAGACATCATCTTCGTGATGAATGATGGAAATGTAATTGAACATGGTAACCATAACCAACTCTTGGCGAAAAATGGATTCTATGCTAAGCTTTATTACAGTCAATTTGATACCGAATAACACTTGTAATTCAGCAGTGATTACGATATAATAGTCATTGCTGACTTACCCAAGGTGCACTAGCTCAGCTGGATAGAGCAACGGCCTTCTAAGCCGTCGGTCGGGGGTTCGAATCCCTCGTGCATCGCCACCTAGATTTCACTCCATGACATAACGCAGCAAATGTCATGGATTTCTTTTAATGATTAAGACAACTATTTGTTATCACCTACCATAAGAATATCATTTATAACTTATTGTTGTCAATGTTTTTGGCTAAAAAAGCAACCTATAGTTGTTATTTCGTTTATAAGGAGGTTTTATGTATGATTGAGCTAAGATTGAAGGAGTTCAGAAAAAAGCTTGGATTAAGCCAAAGAGAAGTATCTGACATAATGAAAATAACACAAGCATATTATTGGAAATGGGAAAAGGGGAAATCATTCCCCAATGCACAACAGATTATCGAATTATGCGATATATTTCAATGCACTCCCAATGATCTATTTGGTATACATGGTGTTTATTCTGCTTCTATGAATGATCTTGATCAAAGCTGATCGAGTTTATTGATTCGATCCTGATATGTTTTTTTGACATGCTTCGTCGATACGTGAAGATAGCGTTCTGTTGTCTTTATATTCCTATGACCTAAGATGTGCATCACCGAAGCGATGTCTGCACCCGCCTCAACAAGGGTTGTCGCAGTGGTATGTCTGAACATGTGCGGATGAAGTTTTTTCAGCTGCAGATCATGCTTGACAAATCTCAATATATATCGAATGTAATCATAATTCGCTGGGCGATCTTTATCGATGTTATGCAGCAAGTACTTGTGATCATGATTAATCTTAAGCATATCTTTCACTGCAGGGACTCCGAAAGCATCACTGATATAGAGATGCGATCCTCTTTATTTTTTGTCTGAGTCAGAAAGATCTCTTTCACATCTAGATTGACATTCTTTTTTTTAATGAACATTATTTCCTGAATACGTGCTCCTGTATCAGCTAGAAGAGATAGAAAGCACTTATAATACGCTCCGTAAGTGATGACTGTTGGGAATTCTCTGATATACTTACGTATACGTTTAATCACATCTTTCTCAAGCACATCGAAAGTTTTATTTCTTTCGTTTAGTTTGTCGATGGATTGAAGATAGGGATAATCGATTCCCATGTGTTCATTCATTCTTTCAAGCATCCGATATTATTATTGATGGTGACATACTCACACGTTTTTTTCATGTGGAACATGTATTCACTAATCAAAGCATTATCGACTTATTCAACCTTTACGTCAACATGCTATCGAAACATAGTGCTGAAAGTTTTCCAAATGATTCTTGTAAAATCGCCATGTACAATGTGAATGGCAGATCTTCACCTTATGCAAATACTCTAAAACAACTGTTTTAATTTGCATTCTTATTCTTCCCGTGAATTATTTACTGATATAATTATCAACCATATACAATGAATAATATCCGACAAAAACTGTTGATTATATAGACAATATATAATTAAATAAATTATAATTATCTTAAAGTGGAGGAATAAAAATGAGTTGGCTTAGAAAGAATAGAATTGAAAAAGAACAAGACACATCACAAGTACAAAATTTGCAGAGTAGTGTCAATCATGTTGAAATGTCACCTACTGAAAAGATGCTTATTGAACTTTCAGAATTAGACAAATTAGTTAGAAAAGAAATCAAAAATTTCTCTCCAGAAGAAATAAATCATATACGTGGATTATTAATTTTTAATAAAAGGTTAATCACATATCTAGCACATCATGATGTAAAATTCACAAATTTATGTACTCCAGAGCAAGATGAAGTTTCCACCGAAGACATGACAATATTCATGCAATTTCTTGCAATTCTTGCTCAAATATTAGGAGGTAAATAATGAATAGTTTCATTAACAAGATTAACAAATTATTTGACTTAAAAGTTTTGTTGTGGAGTTTTTTTGTCTCCTTAACATTTATTTTTCTTGGGATAATATTATGGAAGTTAGGTATAAGACCTATTTCAAATGCAGGTTTTTTATTATTTTGGATTATTTCTCTAGACATTCCGTTATATCTATTCATGTTTTTATACAATCGAATGACTATAGAACGCAGACGGAAAGTATTTATACTCATTGAGCTTGAATTTACACTCTTAGTTAATCTCAATCAATATCTTAATTCTTCATCATTTGATTTGTTTTTATCTTTTTTGGCAATTCATGTAGTTATCGATCAACTTACAAACTATAACTATTTTCTCGAATCTAAAAGTCGATAGTGTAAAAAATAATAATTGACGATAATATGTATATATAAATATTGGATTAGTATGGTTCAAAGTATGAGTAAAGGTGAATATCCATTTGACAATTCCTGTGTGGAAAGTTTTTTTGTCTATTTAAATAAAGAATGCATCTATCGATGATCTGATAAAGATTCATCTGAAATCAACAAAGATTAATTTGAATTTATAGAACTCTTCGATAACAGAATGAGGATCCACTCAACCTTAAATTAGATGACACCCATGAGTTATAGAATTAAAAATTAGACTTTTACATCGTCTTCTTAAATGACATCATTTGTGTGAATATGAACCATTAGGATCATCTGTTAAAAAATCACATAATCCAAAACAAGACATGCATATTAACGCTATTGATAATAGATTTTATAAACATAACATAAACCAGTAGATTAACTTAATTTATAAATAATAAGGAGAAGAAAATGAAAAAAACACATGTATTATTGATAGTAGTTGTGCTTACAATTTTTATCACGATTATGCTTTCGTTTGATATTAGAAGAATAGAAAATACAATTGAAGAATATGAAGAAACAATAGACCGCTATACAACTGATGCGGGAGGTTCATTAGTTTTTGGCATTGATGAATTTGAGAATGTATATCTAAATAACATCATTATTCAAAGACAAGAGTTAATAATTTACAGTAACAACCTATATCTACTTAGAAACTTCTCTATGGCAGTTTTAAGCTCTTTGAGCACCTATCTAATAGGGTTATTAATAATAAGTAAATTTAAGAAGAATAAATTTCATAACGAACTATAGTGGTTTTCCAAAATGGCGTGAATATGATATAGTGATGAAATTCATTAAGAATCAATACATTTAGTGTAATAATAAGGCAAATAGGATATATCTAATTTAAAGCGATTATTCTTCAAAAGGGATTGAATTTTATGTATGGGAAAACATAAAACCTACATGTCACTAGATTAATTCAAAAAGTATCAACAAGATAGACATATTGAAGAGCTAAACGAAGTTAGCTATTATGCAGTGCTAAACCATTAGTTAGAAGAACTAAAACAAATGGTGAACGCTTTATGGCATGCAAGAACTATCCACATTGTAAATTCACAAAATAGTTTGATTAACAAAAGAATTTTAACATTAATTTGTTGAAAGAATCAAAGTATGCTGAAATAGTGTTTGACAGTTTGTTAACTTAAGGTCTGTTTTATTGAATGCCTAGTAAGAAAAGCTTAAAATTAATAGTCACTCAACATTAGTGTACAGTTACAATATACAAACACATGCATAACGCCAAATTTGGTTTATATAATAAGTTCATAATTATAAATCATCTATGAAGTGATATTTTAATGAACATGTATTAAGGTGGGGGCAAATGAAAAACAGATTCAAAGCTTTATTTATTTTATTACTGGCAGCTTTACTTTTACCAGAGATTCGGTTAAGTTTGTTTGCTCTTACATTATTAGTTGTCGCAACATTTATTATTTATAGACTAATTGATATTAAAATACTTGCCATCATAATTGCTTTGGTCGTACTTAATTATCTCAATTCCATTTTTACTATCATAATATATTATGCAAGTCCAAGTGACAGTATCATATTCCTAGATGCAGCACTAACCATTTTTAGTTATGCATCAATTACAGGTATAGTTGATTTGTTAATTGAATCATGGATTTCATCTCAAGCAATTGGGTTTCATATTACTGTTGTTGCAACTGTTACAGTTGTTGGAATAGTAGCTATGGTGCTTGCTATTAAAAATAATAGCATATGACAGATTATTAACGTATGGTATGTTTTATTGGATGTTAAGAAAGAGAAATGTTAAAATATACAGTTTTTCGGCATAGTGCATAGTTACAATTCACTAACAACGACATAACAATACATAACTAATAGACAAAGTGGGAAAGCATTTGCTTGCTCTCCAACTTTTTATTACTTAAGTAATTCTTCGATTCCAATGTGTATGATATTATGCGATAATGATGAATCCGAATAGAAATCCTTGAATTCAGCATCGCTCATGTCTTCATCGAACCAATCTCTTTCAAGTCTTTTTAAACTCTTAGATAAGTTAAACCTTCCTTCTGTAAAAAACCTTGTCTTTTTTTGATTTTTAAAGAAATCTCTAAGAGAATTATAAGAAATTACATCGACCTTTTTTGATTCTTTGTTATCTTTAAAGTGCATAACACCCTTATTAGTTCTTCTTAGGAAAGCCTTATAGGTAAGCTCTTGCTCCTGTTGTATTTTCTTATATTGTTCATCCAATCCAATATTTGTAATAATGTACACCTTAGTATAGCAGGCAACACGGTTCTCATATCTAGCTGGCAAACGGAATGGATAGATATCTAGGTAATGAAGCATATCATCAATCTTTAATGAGCTTCTAAATTCTTCGAAAACTATGACATCTTCACCTTGATATTGGTCGAATGGATGTGTGTAATCGGTTATCCTGTAGACATTTTCAAATCCATGCTTTTCAAGTACATATCGCGTCTTTCCTGTTCCAGGGTCACCAAAGATGTATGTTACCTCTAGATTTCTTACTGCATTCGCAAAATTCTCCTCGACAATTTCTTGTCTTATAGATTTGATGTTTAAGCGATACCTTAAATATGCAGATGGATACTTTTCCCTAATTTGTGAATCACTTGCATCATCTTTAATCATCTCATAGATTTCTTCCAAATCAGTTCTTTGACCCTGCTGTGGTGGTGTTCCATACTTCACAGAACCACTTATTCGACCCTTTCCCTTAGAGCAATACTCAATTACTTTCTGTAATGAATTTGTTACTGGTTCGATGTTTGCCCTAGGAAATCCTTCGAGGATTCTTTTGAATGAATTTGCATTCTCGAAGCAACACAAGATGTGATGTTGCAATGTCTTTTTTTCACCTTCTTCCAATTGAAAAATGAAATACCTCACATCATGAAATGCCATGATACTTTTGATTAGGAACTCATCTTTATAAATTTCTGTTGATGCGTAGTTTATTGTAATTAACCAATTCCTAAATCTTTGAGCATTTTGCTCACCCATACTTAAAATCCTTTACGCCATAGATTTTATAGTGAATAAAGCAATTTGTATATAGTGCACAGTTACAATCACACTACAAGGCGATCGGATACACAGAAGTGCGCATAAATAATACTTAATAACTCCCTATCAACAAGTAATAGACATCTAGCATGTATTTTTTTTATTTGAATATCAAATCACGAATAATAATTGTCATTTTTAGTCGGGTAAGACTGAAAATTCTTATGTTGGTAAATCATAACCATCTTTTCTTTGTGTCACACTCATAAAATTTAAATGTGATTCTCATTATGACTGATTCTGTAGTAAGATATAATTATAGGATGGCGTTTATAATCGCACAGTTGAATAAATCACAAGAGCACAATAATAAAAAAGCATGATATTGGTTAATCTTTTACAGCAATATTTTACGTAATTTAAATTCGATATTATTTTCGGGAGTGACGCTTATGAAAAGGATTCTATTCAGCATAACATGTTCATTCTTTTTGCTCGCATTATTTTCTTGTTCTAAAACAACCGATAGCCAAGAGAGCGAATTAATTTCTATTCCGGACTTGAGTGGTGTCAGTCAAACATCTGCTGAAGAATTGTTATTAAATAATTCTTTAATTCCAGTAATAAAATATGAATATAATAATTCTGTAGATGAAGGGCTAATAATTCGCACAGACCCAGATGCGTTCGAAGAAGTTGCCATTGATACAAGAATAACGTTATATGTAAGTAAAGGTATATGGCCATCAATTATTTATTCAAAATCCTCTACAATTCATTGGAGTAATGTATCGGGCTCTTCTGGCGATGAGTATGATTTTTATAATCCGGAAATTGCAAATGGAACTATCCAAATCGAAATAAATGTAGCATATAATTCTTCCTATGAAATTGAGTGGATAGATGATGACAATGATGGATATGGATTTGGCGCTGCATCACTATCAGCTGACTTCGATAATGATGCATATTTGTGGATTGAATATGAAACAAAATCAATTATATCAGGAGTGGAGCAAACCATAATAATATATGTTGATGCTGACGAGCTAAGAGTAAATGAACCTAATGTATTGTATATCAAATTGTATGTTAAATTGAATGATGAATCATATGATATTGAAATAAATTTTGAAATCACGTGGTAATTTATTAGATAAAAAAGCCTTTAGAGTATTAAACAAAACTCATGCTTAATTTTTTTTAGGTTGCACCAAATGACTG
This sequence comes from Acholeplasma sp., assembly GCA_003605085.1. Classification (GTDB taxonomy): domain Bacteria; phylum Bacillota_I; class Bacilli_A; order Acholeplasmatales; family Acholeplasmataceae; genus Peloplasma. The sequence goes on from QZKD01000028.1 coordinate 57,383, forward strand.
AAAATCATTTGTTTTGGACAATTATGAAAATTATAAATGGATGAAATGTAATACACATGTACTATTTAAGTTTACTTTTGATTTTGGGAGGATTAGAATAACGAAAAGGTATATTTTTCAGATCTTAATTGTTTTTATAACACTAGTATTATTAAGTATTGCATCAATAGTCATGTATTATTTTTGGATTCTTGATATAAGAATCTATTGGAATATAAATATCAAATATATACCAATTGTTTTTTTATTGTTAAACGCGAGTCTATTCATAGAGTTATATATAAAGAAAAAAAGAAAGCTGAATGTTCGAGATCGATTTTCACTTGTTCTATGGTATCTTCCTATGACATTTTCTCTATTTTTTATACTCACCCGATTTGAAGTGTTTAGACTTCATCCCCCAGGTCCAGCACAAACAGAAAATATTGTTATGTACCTTATTTTCTTTTTGATTATGATATTTATTAGCTCTATTTTTATTAAATATAGAAATAGAGAACTAACTCGAACCAAATGGATTATCTATTTTGCATGCAACATTATGTTCTCGTGCCTTTTATGGGCATTTAGCTATTTTTGCACATGGGCTGCTGCTTTTGGGCTTGCTATGAGTGGTATATGAACGTACAATTTATAGATTACTTAGGTGTATTTGTGTACAAGATTCAAGCAGTTTCGGACTGAAAATCCTTGTGTCGGTAGTTCGATTCTGCCCGGAGGCACCACTTTCACCTTTGCATACTATTTTTTCTAATTTTCTGATTTTTCCAAGTGCTCGGATGTTTTTGTGTTGCTTAATGATATTGTAAATTTGAAATGTTTATGTATTTTTTCCATGATGTAATTACGATAAATAAACTAATCGAGGGGATATCATGAAAGTTCGAAATAAATTTAGCAAATTGAGAATGACTTCATTGATTTGTGTTGTATTAGTGCTTGTTGGCCTTTTTGGTGGTATATATCTAGGAAATAGCACATTAATTTTTATTGGTTTAGCAGCTTTGATTGTTGAAATGATTGTAAGAGTTATACGCTTTTTATATAGAGATTAAAAGAGGTGAATTTATTTGAAAGAATACAAAGTTATTGATTTTAGTACGAATATACCCGAAAAAATTGAAAATACGCTTAATGAATATTGCAATAACGGGTGGGAAGTAGTTTCTATCAATTTCGGCTCAACTTACAACGGAATTATTGCCTTTGTAACTTTTGTTAGAGTTCAATAGCTAATGACATGATGCTTTTTAGTTTTGAACGATTTCTTTTCTACTTAAATGTAGATATTTTTTTCTTATATTTTATTGATTTAATTAAAATTTGGTTATAAAACAATTATCAAAGGAGAAGAAAACATGCCAGAAATATTAATAATCGTCGCTATATTATTCGTATTAGTATTTCTTGTATTTTTTATACGTGGAAGTATAGTTAACTTAAAATTAATGGAGCACAGTAAAAAGATCGAGCAAATTATAAGTATGAATAAAAGTTTTGATTTTAATCCTTTACCCAAATCACTTAGCATTAGTAGATATTATGACAATAAAAGTAGCTTTAATAAAATCGAGCCAGGATATCTCATGTCTTCAGAGATTCGAAATAATCTAGAAGAATTTTCAAAATACATCTTACAAGTTAAAGAGAATCGTGAAAACAAGCAAATCTATATCAAAAAGGTTCAAGAAATCATATCACAACAAATAGATATTGATTATAAAGAGTTGAAAATATCGAGGAATGAATATATAAATCGTGAAAAAAAGTTACTAAGCAATTTAATACTTAATCCTGTAATTAATCTCAAACTTTGTGTATTTATGTCTTATTCTTCTCCAAAGGGACAAGTAAATTTATCAAAAAGTGATTGTTTCACATTTGATGATATTGTTGCTTCATTTGAAAGTGTGTCCCGAACGTATTTAGATAAAAATACTTACTCAAAATTAGCCTCTGTCGAAAGAGGAGAGGTAAGTGATTCCTTGAGATATGACGTACTCAATCGAGATAATTTCAAATGTGTTATTTGTGGTGCTTCATCTCATGAAGGTGCACGACTCCATGTGGATCACATCATTCCAATTTCAAAGGGAGGAAAAAGTATACCAAGTAACTTAAGAACCCTGTGTGAAAGATGTAATGTTGGGAAGTCTGATAAAATAGAGGATTTATATGTTGATGAACAACTGTTGAAGAATCAGAAGATTTTATTATGCCCTAAATGTGGTGGTGAATTGATCAGGCGTCACGGTAAGAACGGTGATTTTTACGGTTGTTCAAATTTTCCTAAATGCAAATATACTCAAAATGTATAATTATTTATTGTGCATCTCTTTTAATTTTGAATAGATCGGCTTTGGTTAATAATACAATAGAAGAAAAACAGGTGAAATTAATGAAAGATAGAGTAACTGCGGCTTTATTAGCTATTTTCTTAGGGGGACTTGGTGTTCATAAGTTTTATATCGGGAAGACGCAATCAGGTATAATTTACCTTATATTTTGTTGGACAGGTATACCGACAATTATAGGGTTCATTGAAGGCATTATTTATTTAACACAAACAGATAAGGAATTTCATATTCAACAAGGTATAGCCCATGTTGTATATAATGAGAGCAGCAATAATATTGGAGGTTCTGTTGGTGCAGCCGATGAAATAAGAAAATACAAAGATTTATATGAAGAAGGAGTAATAACGCAATCTCAATTTGAAAAGAAGAAAAACGAATTGCTGGGTGTAATTTCCTCAGATGGTGAGGGCGACATGAAAGACGGAAGATTAAATCCAGTATTGAAAATATTGATATGGATATTTGTAGGCAGTGCGCTAGTGCTTATTATCATCTCGTTTTTTGCAGCATTAATTTGGGGAAATGCATAAAACATAAATGCACAAAACATCATATTAGAGATTTCCGCTTTATGAGGCTATATTTCGTTTATCTAACCTTTACCAAAGATGGAAAAATACCTTCTAAGCCGTCGGTCGGGGGTTCGAATCCCTCGTGCATCGCCACCTTATAACTAGACCCCGACCACGGGGTTTTTTTATTCATAAAAAAAGCCTTCTTTAGAAGGCGTTTAAGTGGAAATAATCATTTAAAAAGTGAGCAACCGCATCTTCATCATGCGTTTTTTCTGTGATTTGTTTAGCGACCGCTTTGAGTTCAGACACTGCATTTTGCATGGCAACACCAAGTCCTGCATCCCGAATCATTTCAACATCATTGATGCCATCTCCTAAGGCAATCCATTGTTCTTGTGCCATGCCATAGTAATCAAGCAAGTATTTAATCGCAGATGATTTTGAAATGTGTTTTAGGTAAACCTCATAAACTGCAGCCCCATTATCAACACCCCAAAGACGTGTTGAAAGTGTATGACCAAAATGCTCACGTATAAAGTTTTCAAAAACTTCTTGTTTATCAGCTTCGATGAGATAGACTAATCCTGTAGGTTCAACATCAAAATCGGTGTGTTCAGCTTCAATCACTTTTGAACTCGTCAGCCCACTAAAGAAAGCCTCAAGTTTTTTATCGTATTTATACGCATAAACCACATCATCAATTGAAAAGAATGTGGTTACGATAAAAGGTTTACTGAACCGAAAAATCTCGTGCATCATCTGAACTGGAATATAGGTACGCTGTTTAGCAAATGAAGCATCTTTTGGATTTTCGATGGATCCACCATTATCGGTGACAAGTGGTGTATCAAGACCAAGTTCTTCATATTTTGAAATCGCGCCACTATAAGGACGACCGGTCGCAAGTACAATGATATGACCTTTAGATTTTAATAGTTGTAATACTTTCTTTGTTTTTGCTGTTATTTCCCCGTAATGGTTAAGTGTAGTTCCATCGAGGTCACAGGCGATAAGATATGTCATAGTAACACCCCAAGTATCATTATCCCACACATTAGGAAAAATGCAAGAAAAGACCATTAAGGATACGTTTTCATGACATTGTATTTACACGACAGAGTGAGGGCTTAATAGAAACGTAAGATAACAAACCAGTTTTTTTATTATATAATAAGTCTAAAGGGGTGTGATTGCTTTGTTTAAACTTAATAAGCTTGGATTCTCCACCTTAGAAGCGATTGCATCCGTTGTAATTATTTCGCTTGTTTTGGTTGCAGCAGTGACGATAACCATCAATTTGCGCAATCAAACCATTGCTACAGAAAAGCGTTTTGAAGCTGTTGAAGCAGGTACAAGAATCAGAACGAATATCTCAACCAATGCAGATTATGATCTCGTGAAAGCATGGCTTGATCTTACTCCAGGCGAGGAAGTCACTTTTAATGTCAATTCGTGTGATGAGATGCTTTTTAATTGCAGTGTCATCTTTAATGTTTTAGTCAATGATACAGTGTATGATGAAGAAATTACGATCGTTTTTCCTCAAACAGATGACTCTATTGAATATAAGATCATTCATTATCAAATTTTAATTGTCTATTACAACTCACGTGATGTCCTCATCGAAGGTATGATTTATGATACCTATGCATAAAAAAGGTATTACCCTTGTTGAACTGCTTGCTGCGATTGTGATTATGGGAATCGCAACTGCACTTATTGTCCAAATTGTGGGTTTACTATTGAATGCATCAGAAAAAGCGTTGAATAACGCACGAGCAAATACGCAAGGCATGGTGACAGTCGAAATATTGGAAAGCACCATGAGACAATTTGAACCTACCGATATATCGTTTTGTGTGGGTAGTGCAGAGTGTATTATTCTTGAAAAACATTTTATCGATGAAGTGGTAGGTGAAAGTATTGTCACCACCAATTATGTTCCACCATTATTATTGACGATAGAACTCATCGACGGTGTTTTTGAAATCAATAATAACGAACAGTTATCTGAAGCAGGACCTAGTGATTTTGTTATTTTATCCTCATCTACCCTTAGGGTTTTAAATGCTTCAGGAAATGAAATCATCAATGAGATATCTTTTATCAATGGTGCACAAGTCACTGTTGAGATTAGCATCCATATAGCCACGGATCTTGATAGTGATGAAATTTATTCGTACACTGCGTCGTATACGTTTAATATCGATATTAGGTAACTCCCCGAAGGAGAGTGAAAAGTATGAACATATTCAAACATAAAAAAGGATCTGCTTTACCTACAGTGATTGCGATAACAACACTTCTTTTAGGTGCAGCAGCTACCTTGATGGTAACAGCAGTCGAGCAAGCGCGATTGGTGGAAAAAAACATTGAAAAAACCGAAGAATACAATAATGCGATCTATCGTGTAGATGCATCCATGCAAATTATTATGCGTGAACTAAGTAATGATCCAGATTACCTAAAAAACGCAAGCAATGTCACAGCTATCGAAACCTACCTTGGTGTAACCATTACACCATCGGATAGTTATACCCTTTATAGTGTGACTCAAGCCTATACAGATACACAGATCATCAATAGTTATCTGAGCACAACAGGTGAAGTCACCCTCCCAGAAGAAGAACAAGACAATCTTGAAAACTTTATCCCCGTGGTGGATCCTGAGCAAGCAGATGAGGTTGCACTGGATACGGCAACTAGTCTTATCGAGATATACACGGAAACGCATAGTATTGATTCGATTGAAAATGTCGATAATAACAAAACGATATCCGATTTGGTGGTCGATGTTTGGAATAGTGATAGTTTTACGACCATCTCAAGTAGTAATACCTTTCGAAATGGTGGAACCATTGATGATCATTATGTGTTTACGGGCAATTTCACATTAAATGCTGGTAAAACATTGGTTATAGAAGAGGGATATATTCTCTTTATTAAAGGAAGCATCATTGTGCGTGAGGGTGCTAAATTATACGGTAATGTTGTCGTTTCTGGTGGAGCGACATTCCGGTATAAAAAGAATACATCAACAACATTTGAAGGTACGCTTTATGCTGATGAGAAAATCAATATTGATAATCCTCTACAACTAGGGACTTCTACACGCCCCACATTTATGTTTTCTGAAAAAGATATTACCGCCGATTATAGTCTTAATGGGTATGGTTATTTTATCTGTGATGATTTCAGTGCTGAAAATGGTTCTATTACTGGAGGAATTATCGCAAATGATATAAGTCTTGATGGCTTAAAGATTGAGTCATTTAACTTAATGACGATTTATGATAAATTTTTTGATTATGCGCTTCCTCTATCGCTTCAAGGTGGATCAGATGGAAACTTTGTCTATACGAATCCGAAGATAGGATAACCATAGGAGGATTGAATGAGGATACAATTGGGAATGTTTAAAAAGAATCTTTATTGGATCATTAGTGTTATCCTATTTGGTCTAGTGACCATTTTTTCTGCGGTGATGTTAATCACTTTAGAAGTGAGTGCTGAAGCAGATGAAACGAGCATTGGATTTATCTTTTTAGGTAATCGAAGCGAAGATGAGAAAGAAACGGTTATTTTACAAGGCATTCAAACATGGAAAGATCAAGCTCAATATACCCTACGCTATCAGGGTTATCAAGTCCCAATTGATCTTGATATTTTCGTTTTTAATATTGAAGAAACGATAAATGGTCTTGTGGTGAATCAAAATAATCCTGCGATTTTCACCATTTTAGAATCCCAAAGTTTAGTATGGATAGACAGTCTGACTTCTGTTGTTGGGGCGACCATTATAAATGAGTTTGATCAAGCGATGTTTTTTGATGATGTGATGGATGATGTGATGACTTTATCGCGTATCAAAACTTATGAACTGAATGATTATTTAAGTACGGACTTAATGGACACGATCATTAGTTCATCGACCATGGATGACATTATAACCGATGATGTCGATGTGATTATCGAAAACGTATCCGAGATCATCATTCCTAAACAATCTCGTTTTTCTTTACTTGATGCATTATCTGAAATATCACTAACGAATGAGCAACTTTCTATTCTCGCATCAGGGATATTGAGTGTTATTCAAGAAACGCATCTGACATCATTGCAATTCAACATCTATCAATATTTACCCATTTGGGCTACTCAAGGTCAAAACGTAAGAATTATGCAAGTCAATGGGTATGACCTCACATTCTATAATGGATCCAATATGGACTACCGTATTCGTATTGATCAAGTAACAAACACATCCATACGCTTTGAATTTGTAGGCTATCCATATATTACTGTTTATGAAAGCACATCCTCTCTTTTTGAAGTTATTAACTATCAAACAATCATCTACGATGATGAAACCATCGATCAATTGACTCCAGGTGTCATCATCACAGAAACCGATACCGAATTTATATATGAACTTATTGTTCAAGCAGGATCTAATGGATCCATTTATGAGACGATTCGCACAATGACGCCTCATCAAGGTGATGCTGTATCTATGGTGATTTTCTACGAGCATTATTTACCCGTTGATGAAATCATTCATCGTCATATTGTTGAAAAGGGAGGGTAAACATGGCACTCAAACGTATTGGAGACCTCTTACTTGAGCAAGGTGTCATCACCAAAGAAGTGCTCACAGATGCACTGAAAAAACAAGAAAAAAATGAGCGACTCGGAGAAACTTTTGTTCGTTTAGGCATTTTATCTGAAGGGCAGATTTTACATGCACTTGAGGATTCAACAGGTGTGAAACGAGTAGCTCTTGCCAATTATACCGTCGATGAAAAAGCACTAGGCATGGTGGATGAAGCGTTTTGTCGCAGACATGTCCTCATTCCTTTAAGACTTGAGGGAAACAAGATCTTTTATGCAACTTCTGATCCTCTTGATTTTGAAGCATTTGAGGAGCTTAGAGCTTTGACAGGGTATCGCCCTAAAGCTTTCTCATCACCTAAAAATGATATAATCACTCAAATTGAAAAATACTATGGATTTACAAGAACGCTTGAAGCACTCGGTGTTAAACAAAGTATCATTACTGAACAAGAAGAGGATCTCGAAGACGAGTATGATGATACGCCGATGGTTAAATTGGTGAATCAGATTTTAGCATCTGCAGTTTTCCAAAGAGCTTCAGATATTCATATTGATCCTATGGATGATAAAATTCTTGTCCGATATCGTGTGGATGGTATCCTAGAAGTCGTCAGAGAATTTCCAATCAAGATACTGAATCAAATGATATCTCGTATTAAAGTCATGGCAAATATGGATATTACTGAAACACGAATACCTCAAGATGGTAGAATTCAAACATTCATTCAACAAAAATCGATTGATCTACGTATTTCCACACTGCCTACAGTGCGTGGAGAAAAAGTAGTGATGCGTATTCTTGATCTTTCGGGTCAAATGTCTCGCATCAAATCATTAGGACTCGATGATAAAGATGAACGCGTGATCAGAGATATGATTGCCCAACCGAATGGGATTGTGTTGGTTAGTGGTCCTACTGGGTCAGGAAAAACTACCACACTCTATGCATGTTTGCACGAACTTAATAGACAAGATGTGAATATAGTCACGGTTGAAGATCCTGTTGAAATAAAAGTGACAGGCATCAATCAAGTTCAAGTGCATCCCGATGTTCATTTAACCTTTGCTAACGCATTGAGATCTATTCTAAGACAGGATCCAAATATCATCATGATTGGTGAAATCCGCGACGTAGAAACCGCTGAAATATCGATTCGAGCATCGTTGACAGGACATTTAGTGTTATCCACGATTCATACCAATGACGCTGTGAAAACAATTGTTCGACTTTTGGATATGAATGTTGAACCTTTCCTATTAGCTTCTTCACTCACCGGTGTTATTTCACAAAGACTTGTGCGAAGATTATGTACACAATGTAGTTATGACGATGATCCGAATCCCGCTGAAGTCGCTATCTTCAAACGTTATGCACTAGATATTGATAAAGTTAAGCGAGCTAAAGGATGCCCTTCTTGCAACTATAAAGGATATGCAGGACGTGTCGGTGTATTTGAAGTTTTACCCATTAAGTCGAATTTACAAAAGCTCATTGCTGAACGTGCAACCATTGATCTACTGGAAAAAGAGGCACGTCGACAAGGTATGTTAACCCTGTTTCAAGCAGGACTTCTCAAGGTAAGACAAGGCATTACTACCCTGGAAGAAGTCATGAAAGTTGCGAGCGAATAGGGGGGATGAGATGGAGTTAAGAAATTATCGCTATGTCGCATATAATGCAGATAAAAAGATTGTTCGTGGTACAGTGGAAGCTTTGAATCGTAATGTATGTGTGAAGTTTTTGCAAACGAAGAATTACGAAGTCATTCGCTTAACTGAGTATCGAAGTATTCTGTCTAAACTTGATCAGATCAGCTTTGGAAGCATGCTAAAACCCAAACAATTGGTTTTCTTTTTAAAGCAATTAGGATCACTTCTTAAAGCGGGTGTTAAGATATTACCTGCATTGGAATTACTGAGTTTGCAGCAAGAAAATCGCTTGTTAAGAAAGTTATATTTTGAATTATATCAGCAATTATACAACGGGTATTCGTTCTCAAGAGCACTTAATCAACGCCCTAAAGAGTTTCCCAATCTGTTATGCCAAATGATTGAAATCGGTGAAGTCTCCGGTGATTTACCAGATACAATTCTTCGAATGTCAGTCTATTATGAAAATCAAATGAAAATTATCACCAAGATAAAATCTGCGGTAAGAATGCCAATTGTTTATCTTCTCCTGGCGTTATTGATTTCAGCTGGGATGCTCATCTTCGTTTTCCCAAATATCACTGATCTATATGCCTCGTTTGAAGGTGCTGAACTTCCTGCAGTCACAAAGTTTTTTCTTGATGCAGGCGAATTCACTAAAAACTATGCTCTACCTATTTTTCTTACTCTATTTTTGATATCACTAACCGTTTATTTACTGAATCGATATGTCCCAAAAGTTCACTATGGACTATCTGCAATGGTATTAAAAGCACCGATATTTGGACAGCTTTTACAGATGAACAATCAAATATTGATTGCAAATTCATTATCACAGATGATGGGCCGAGGCATTAACTCGATGCTCGCATTAAATACAACACGCAATGTGATAAAAAATGTCATCTATAAAGACTTAATGACAAAAACACTCCTATATATAGAAGATGGTAAACCGTTTAGTAAGTCTTTTGAGGAGAGTCCCTACATCGATGCGATTATGGGGAAAATGATTGCCACAGGAGAAAGAAGTGGTGATATACCCAAATTAATGGAGAATCTTTCCACATATTATAATGGGGTAGCTGATTTGAGAGTTGAACAAATTCGAGGGGCGATACAACCCATATTGCTTATTCTCGTATATGGTTTAGTAGGTTTAATGATTTTAGCCTTGATGATGCCTATGTTATCGCTCGGTGGACAAATTTAAGTTATTAAGATTTTCTTAAAAACGACTTAGAAATAATTACAACCATAAGAACTTATGGTATGATTAAGACATAATTATGAAAAATTTATAATGAAAAGGGGAAATTCCATGTTAAAAACATTACGCAACAAAAAAGGTGTAACACTTGTTGAATTATTAGCAGTCATTGTTATTTTAGGGATCATTGCTGCCATCGCAGTACCTACTATTGGTGGTTTGATTGATCGTCAACGTTTGAATGCCGCAGAAGCTGAGTTTGATAATTCTGTAGAAGCAGCAAGATTATATTTCTCTGATGAATCTGCAACAACTGTGACCGCTGATACATTGGTCACTGATGGATATTTATCCGCAGATCCATTTGAAGCAGGCGTATTATTTACGATATCTGGTAATGTGATTACAGCTACCCCAGTCGCTCCAGCAACAATCATCGAGATTGGTGCATATACGATTGATGGCACAACAGGAGAAGCTACGCTTACACCTTGATAGTGAATCATTATACCTGAGAGGTTTCCATAGGAGACCTCTTTTTTTAGAATTAGACAAGGGTTTACTTAAAACCATAGAATTTACGCTATAATAAAGATAAGAGGTATGATAGCATGACTGCACTCATCGCAATCATTATGTGTCTATATGGGATGGTCTTCATATCGTTTTTCGATGTCGTTGGAACCAGATTACCTAGAAGTGAGTCCTTATTAGGTCGTAGTCACTGTGAGCATTGTCATGTTCAGCTACGCTTTATCGATGTGATTCCTTTGGTGGGTTATATCGTTAACCGTGGAAAATGTGCTTCATGTAAAACAAAAATACCTTTTTATCATCCGGTGATTGAACTTATTGGTGGGCTTGTATTTATGACTGCGTACTTGATCGATGGGTTTTCCATATCATTTTGGGTGGCAGTTATCATGATTTCTGTACTTATGATTGAGACGATTGCAGATTTGCGCTATCAAGTCGTGATTGATCGCATATGGATGATAGGGATTATCCCACTCATCGTCATAAGAATTTTCCAAGGTGTTTGGTTAACATACTTGATATCTAGTCTATCTCTCTTTACATTCTTATTTGTTTTGTCCCTTATGTATCACAAAGTGACCAAAAAGGAAGCACTGGGTGGTGGGGATATTAAACTCTATCTATTTATTGGGTGGATCTTAACACCTGTTGCATCTTTTCTATCTTTGTTTATTGGAGCAATTCTTGGCTTAATATACAGCATTTTCAACAAGAAACATCAAAACTATATCCCCCTAGTCCCTTTTTTATCACTAGGCGTTTACCTTAGTTATTATTTTGGAGCATGGCTCATCGATGGATATCTAGCATGGTTAAGGATGTGATTCTATGTTCACCAGACAAAACGAAATAAGCCTGTTTATCACCGATCATCGCATCGGTTTTTATGTTCAACAAGAAAATGCTATCGAGCCTTTTAAATCGGGTCATGTCGATTTAGAACCAGGTATTTTAGATAATGGTAACATCACTGAACCCGAATTACTATTTAAAAAACTTCAATACCTCTTTAAGCAACATAAGATTAAAGCGAGATACATCAACTTTGTTCTTCATGACCAAAATATTCTTATGCGTGATTTAAGTATTCAAAAAGAAGATCTGGATAAAAAAACAATTGATCAATACATCCTTGAACAGATTGGCAAGTCGATCCATCTTCCATTTGAAACCCCGATTACAGCACATTACAAGATTTCAGAAGATGATCAAATGATTAAAGTTTTGATAGTCATCGCGAATGAAGATCTTCTAAATGATTATGTGGATGTCTTTGACAGATTAGGCGCTAAGAACACACGATTTAATCTTCCCGCAGCAGATTTGTACAATTATTATCTGACCAAAGGTAACCGACACTATGATCATTTAATGATGGTGACTTTACACGAGCGAATGATCATGATTAAAATACTTCAACACGGGTTCCCTGTATTTTCGATGATCGAAGACTCAGAAGAATCTTCAAATCAGTATTATGATATGATGGAAAGTTTGATTGAACGCGTCATAAACTATTACAAATTTAATATCAACAAGGGAACAGCGACGGTTGAGCATATAGCATTTTTCAATCTATCCGAAGATATTCCAAAGAAAATATTAAGTGATAAATTAGCGATAAAGTTTAAGAATCACTCCTATCAAATGGTCGATATCGATGAACCTAACTTAGCATCTTATCATACATCGAAAGTGGTTGAAATGGCTTATCTAGGTTCTATACCACGAGTGAGTGAACTAGAAAGTTTCAAAAATGTCCCCTTTAAACTTGATCGAGTTCATAAGTTGAATGTTTGGTTTGGCTATCTCAATGTCCTCACCTTCGCCTTATTTACAACCATCCTTCTCATTTACATACCGTTTGCTACAATGCGAGAAGATATCGTCAATCAAACCCATCTCAACAACATTTTATCTGCACAAATCGAATCTATTTTAATGGATATGATTCCAGAGAACCCCATTAACGCAGAAGAAAACATACACAGTGAAACATATGATTTTCTCATCGAGCAAGAACCATTTATTCTCGATTATGTCCTGTGGATGGAAAATCAATTGTCTCCTTCTGTGGTTTTGATGAATTACACGATCAATCGTAGCGACCAAACCATCACGATGGTGATTACTTCTGATTCGCTTTATGATATGAATGATAGCGTGCTTTCGATCTATGAAGCCCATGGCATCATCGATGTGGTGACCGAATCTAGATTTATTACAGATACTCCTTCGTCAGTCATGATTGACGATTATATGATGGAGGTGACCATACATTATGCGTAAAGTCAATGTGTTTGGTAAGAAGATTAATCAGATTAAAACGATTTATGTCATTGTCTTCTTGTTTGCTATCATCTTCGCACTTAGAACATGGATTATCAGTGTTCAAACAGCGAAGCTTGAATCTCTACAAGCAGACGAACTCATTTTAGACCGGCAACTCAATCAATTATTAGAAACTGAACAAGAACAAGTGATTCATCCTATAGGTGAGATCATCACCGCTTTTCCAGTGGAAGTAACCATGCTGGAATTAGAGACGGAGTTCCTCTACCTCAAAGATGTTTCAGGAATGTCTTCTAACACAGAGTATTCTTATGAAATCGAATATGATGTCAATAATCCGTTTGATGAAAATTTACCAGCAACGGTTAGATTCATTGAAATACGATTTGACATTACCACAGATGATGTGGATCATTTGATGGATTTTATTGAATTAATGATTGATTTAGATCGAATTTATTATATTATATCAGTCGATGTCAGTTTAAATAATGGTGAGGTCATCTCAGCCATCACTGTATATACCTTCTATAATCAAATCTCAATCGATTAAGAAGAAGAGGAGCTAGCGGCTCCTTTTTTATAGAAAAAGGATTTTTCTCATTCGGATGGGTAACGTGATATAATATTCATTAGGAGGAAATGCTATGTTTTCAGTATTCCTAACTATAGGACCCATCCGTCTTGATCTTTCTACACTCATCAGCTTTATCTTAGGTATAAGCTTTGGGTTTTTATTGCTTTTTATGATTTATGTCTATGCGATATTGAAGAGTATGAACAAAGGTTTGAAGCTAAGACATGCAGATGAACAGGATATTGATGAAGAAGAAATCAAATGGATGATTCAAGATGCTATACTTCTCTTCAAGGATAATGATGCAAGAGAAGCCGCTGGATTCGGCAAGCATTTGCTCGAAGTCAATCGCGAGTTATCGGTCGATATAGCTAAAAAATTCTATCCTAAATCAAAGTATCCTTATCTAGAATTAACGATTGATGAAACGATGTTACTCAATCATTACATCACGAATCGTTTCCAAGATTTGATGAACACCTCTAAGATATTAAAATTAACCAGAGGGTGGACACTTGCAAAAATTGTTGAAATGAATGAAGTGAAGACCAAAATTGAAAGTAACGTCATCGTAAAAACAGCGAAGAAATACTCAGGAATTACGAAAGCTGCAGGAGCGATCTTGAATGCAGTGAATCCAGTGTATTGGATTAGACGTTTTAGTAAAGAGATTGCATTAAAATTAATTTCGATTCAAATTGGTGTTGCACTCATTAAGATTACGGGTGAAGAAACGTATAAAATATATTCGAAGAAAGTTTTCAATGAAGATAAATCCATTGACATGAATGTTGATGCGATCTATGATGATTTGAAAAAAGATGTGAAAGAAGAACTAAACGTAGGGGAATGATGTCCGTGAGAAAAGAAAAACATAATCCAGAACTAATCATTGAAAAGCTACCTTTTATCATTTATCAATTCGTTAAATTGGAAGGTATTCGTGGGAAGGATATCTATAAAAAGACACGATTTGTGTCTCCTATTTTTGGTCATCGTGTCAAAGATGTAGTCACCGTTCCATTCACGATTAAAGATACCGGTGACACCACACGACGTTTTGATGCTTTTCGAACAAAACCCAAGTTAAGTGAAGAAGAAGCGGTTAAAAAGCACGGGAACAAGTACTATGAATTCACAAATATCGTTTCAATGAAGACCCGAGAAGAATACTTTGGTCCTTCAAGTTATGTTGCTTCTGAAGAAAAAGAAGTCAAAGATCAAGAACCAAAAAAGGTGTTTAAGCCGATTGCAAAACATATGAAAACTCTGACGAAAGAGGAAGATGAGATCCCCTTTAAGGTGAAACCTCAAGAAGTTCATAAACCAACGGTTGCCCATGTAGCTCCAGTGATCAATGAGAAAAAAGAAGAGGAAGAACCAGTCTTTGAAACATATCGTAGAAAACCTTTAGAAAAAGCAGTCGTCACTTCAGATTTCGGACAATCTCCAACATACGAATCAGAAAGAAAAGAATTACCAAAGGATCCTATTTATATACCCGAAGATCAAGCGGTATATCAATATCCACCCGTGAAATTGTTCTCCAAGAAGATGAGAGATTTGGATGAGAAACCCCAATGGTTGCTCGATCAAATCGATGTGATCAATTCTACCTTGAATCAATTTGGTGTGGAAGGTGAAGTGTCTGGAAGTAAAAAAGGACCTACGGTTACACGATATGAAATCGCACTGGAACCCGGTGTAAATGTCAAACGTGTCACAGCCATTCAAGAGAACTTGATGATGAATCTAGCCTCTAAATCCATTCGAATCGAAGCTCCCATTCCAGGAAAACCCTATGTGGGAATTGAAGTACCCAACGTAAAGACTGAAATTGTCGCATTTGGTAATGTGGTAGATACCAAAGAATTCTTAGATGATCACGATCACCCACTCAAGGTTGCCTTAGGTGTCGATATCGATGGAGAAAACATCTATGTGGATATCCAATCGATGCCTCATGGTTTGATCGCTGGTGCGACCAATAGCGGGAAATCCGTTTGTGTCAACACAGTGCTTGTCAGTTTATTGTTAAAAAATTCACCTGAGGATTTACGACTCATCTTGATCGATCCGAAAATGGTCGAACTGACACCATACAATGATTTACCACATCTAGTCACCCCTGTGATTACAGATATCAAAATGGCTGCTGCAGCACTTAATTGGGCCGTAAATGAAATGGAAAAACGCTATCAAACGTTTGCAGGTTCACGTGCTAGAGACATCAAGTCATTCAATGATAATGTTAAACGTGGATTGGTAGATCATGAAAAGATGCCATATATTGTCATCGTAATCGATGAACTTGCCGATCTTATGATGGTTGCACCACATGATGTTGAGGATTCCATCCAGCGCATTACCCAAAAAGCACGTGCTGCTGGAATTCATCTTTTGGTTGCAACACAAAGACCCACAACCGATGTTGTCAAAGGTACCATTAAGTCTAACATTCCCGCAAGAATCGCATTTAAGGTTTCATCTTTTGTCGATTCGACCACGATTTTAGATGGTGCAGGAGCAGAAACGCTTCTAGGCAAAGGCGACATGTTATTAAAACGTGCCGATCGTACGCATCGTTTGCAAGGAGCATATATTCCCGATGAGGAGATTTATGCGGTTACTGACTTTATTCGCAAACAAACGGACCCCCGCTATATCTTTGAGCATGATGCTTTGAAACAACAATTAAGAAGTAAAGAAGCCATTACAGATGACTTGTTTCATGATGTTGCTTATTATGTTGTTCAAACCGGAAATGCGTCGATTAACACCATACAAAAAGAATTTGAAGTCGGATTTAATCGTGCACAACGTCTTTTTGAAATGATGGAAGAGTTTGAAATTGTCTCACGTGGGCAAGGAACCAAAGCACGTGAAGTTCTTGTTACACTAGAAGAACTCAAGGATATGTTTAATCAATCATAAATTTTAGGATGTGTACCTTCATGAGTGTCAAAAAAGCCTATCAAACCTTAATCATCACTGTGATTTTCATGATGGCCACCATC
Organism: Acholeplasma sp.; assembly: GCA_003605085.1. Classification (GTDB taxonomy): domain Bacteria; phylum Bacillota_I; class Bacilli_A; order Acholeplasmatales; family Acholeplasmataceae; genus Peloplasma. The sequence goes on from QZKD01000028.1 coordinate 74,152, forward strand.
ATCCTTTACGCATTGAATGTTTCGAAACTCGCCTTATCGTGGGGGATGACAGGTTTTGTTGTCGCCACGATTTTTTCACTTTTATCAGTGGTGTTATCCATCAAAGAGGGGAAACATGATCGAGATATCACTCAAGGAATATGGGCAAAATATCGGTTTGAAGTGCTCGATTGGTTCACATTCTTATCGGTAAGTCTTATGGGGATATTTATGGTTTTCATGTTTTTTATTCTTCCGAGTGATGTTCAACACAGTTCGATGATGCCTACTCTTTCTGAAAATGATCGCATTCTTGTCTACCATTTTAAATATCAACCTAAACGTGGAGACATCATTATTATAAGGATTACACAAGAGAGTTATCCACTTGTTCCATCATCCATGTTTATCGAACGCGATAATCATGGAATCATTGAAACTACGCATGATGAAATATTTTTCGTCAAACGAATTTATGCCATTTCTGGAGATCAATTACGATTTGTCAATTATAACGAGAGTACTGCGACGTATGAAATTGAGATTAATGGAACTGTTGTCATCGCACCGACAGAGGAACCTTATTACGTGACAAGTGGTCAGATGGATATTATGCTCGAAGGACTTGAAAACGGTCGTGTAAAAGAGGGACGTTATTTTGCATTTGGTGACAATGCGAATGGGTATGGGCTATTTCCAGCTTCTTATGATACCAGAAGTTTTGGTGCTCTTTATGAGAAAGATATTGTTGGTAAGGCGATTTATCGCTTATGGCCACTAGGAGGACTTTCATGATGAAACAAATCCAATGGTTTCCAGGCCATATGTTCAAATCGCTCAAAGAAATAAAAGAACGCATCAAACTCATGGATATTGTTATAGTTCTTCTTGATGCTAGATTACCACTTTCCTCTATGAATCCAGAACTCTACAAACTTATTCAACATAAACCCTTGATCCTATTGATGAATAAAATGGATCTCGCGGATGATTACATGACAACGATCTTTCGCAAACATTATCAGAGTTTAGGTTATGCAACCCTGTTAATTGATGCACAAACAGGCAAAAATGTTCACAAAATAAGATCACTCGCTGAGGAAGTCTTACATGAAAAATTAGCAAGAGAAAAAGCGAAAGGGTTACAAAAGCGAGCACTTAGAACCATGATCTTAGGCATACCCAATGTCGGGAAGTCAACACTGATCAATCAGATATCAAAATCATCAGCCACGAAGACCGCAAATACTCCTGGGGTAACGAAGAGCCAACAATGGATTAAACTCGGTGATGATTTTGAATTACTCGATACACCTGGTGTGTTATGGCCGAAATTTGAAGATCCTAAAGTGGGATATCATCTTGCCATCACAGGAGCGATCAAAGATAAGATCCTACCAGAAGATGATGTGGTACATTATGCACTTGAGTTTTTAAGAACTTATTACCCTGATCGTCTATTTGAACGTTATGGAATTACAAGCGATGCCACATATATAGAAATGCTTGATACCATCGGTCAATCGAGAGGGTGCTTGATCAAAGGTGGCGAGATTGATTATCAACGTGTCTACCAAATTATTTTAACCGACATCAGAGGTCGGCAATTAGGAGGTTTGACCTTTGACCGACCCTAAAATGTATGAGATTGAAACCGCACTCTATCAAAAAGGTATCCGGTATATTGCGGGTGTGGATGAAGCAGGCAGGGGACCTTTAGCTGGTCCAGTGGTTGCTGCAGCAGTGATTTTAAAGAAGGATGCGAAGTTTCAATACGTCAATGATTCCAAAAAACTTTCCGCAAAACAAAGAGAACTTGCTTTGGTTGAAATTAAAGAACAAGCACTCGCCATTGGTATTGGGATATCATCTGTTGAAGAAATAGATCTCATCAATATCTATCGTGCGAGTAGGGAAGCCATGCTTTCTGCCCTAGCTACACTTAAGATTAAACCAGATTACATTTTAACCGATGCGATGCCCATGGAAATCGATACACCGATCGAATCGATCATTAAAGGTGATCAAAAATCCATCTCGATTGCTGCGGCATCGATTATTGCGAAAACGACTAGAGATAAATATATGCTTGAGATGGATAAACTTTTTCCAGAATATGGGTTTAAACATCACATGGGATATGGAACAAAAGAACATTTACTCGCATTAAAGACCTATGGAATCACACCTATCCATAGAAAGACGTATGAACCGATCAAATCGATGCTCAGAGGTGAGCAATTATCCATGAATTTTGACGATGAAGAGATGTCACAGTGACATTTCTTTTTCATTTTGCATGGAGTAATTATGGCAAAAATACCATAATATAAAGCTGAAAAAAAGATATATATTCTTTAATATATATAGGAAGAAACCTCAAACTTTTGACTTGACAAATGAAATCCTTACACTATAATTGATATGGAAATAGGAGTGATAGCGTGGCAAAGAAACTCATCATCGTTGAATCACCATCTAAATCAAAAACCATTGCGAGTTATGTCGGAAACGATGTACTTGTTTTGTCATCCAAAGGACATGTTCGCGATCTAGCCACTTCAGGTCCAGAAGGTCTTGGTTTGGATATCCAAAATCACTTTAAACCTAATTATATCGTGATCAGTGGTAAGCAACCACTTGTCAAAGATTTAATTCAAAAAGCGAAAGGAAGAGATGTGCTGATCGCAACCGACCCCGATCGTGAAGGTGAAGCGATCGCTTGGCATTTATCTGAACTATTGGGTTTAAATGCAGAAGACAGCAACCGTATTGTTTTCCGTGAAATCACAAAACCTGCCGTCCTTGAAGCACTCAATCATCCCAGACCCATCGATCAACATTTAGTCTATTCTCAAGAAGCTAGACGGATTCTTGATCGAATTATTGGATTTAAACTATCTAAATTACTACAGGCAAAGATCAAGTCAAAATCAGCAGGTCGTGTACAATCCGTCGCATTAAAACTCATCGTTGATCTAGAAAAGGAAATCGAAGCTTTTATCCCTGAAACTTATTATGAAATTGAAGCGCATTTTCCTCATATAAAAGCGGATTACATGATCCCCGAAAAGAAAAGATTAACCAAAGAAGAAGCCGATACGATTGTCAAAGAATCGGTGAATCCCTTTGTCGTTAAAGATATTCAAACCAAAGAATCCAAACGAAACGCAAAGGCTCCCTTTATTACTTCAACATTACAGCAGGATGCGATCAGTCAACTTGGCATGAGTGCTACACGGACCATGATGGTCGCACAATCCTTATATGAAGGAATCGATATTGAAGGTGAGCGTGTGGGACTAATCACCTATATGCGTACTGACTCTAATCGTTTGGCAGACCCCTTTATTCATGAGGCACAAAGTTACATCAAAGATCATTTTGGATCTAAATATTTAGGAAAATACAGTGTTTCCACCAAAGCGAATGCACAAGATGCGCATGAAGCGATTCGCCCTACCTCAATCGATCGTAGTCCTGATAATATGGAACCCTATCTATCTAAAGATGAGTATCGTCTCTACAAACGAATTTACTATCGCACGTTAGCATCACTCATGGCTCCTGCTATATTTGATATCACAAAAATCACTTTAAGTTCACATCAGCATGACTACATGGTTGAAGGTTCTATCGAACGCTTTGATGGACATTTAAAAGTCTATAATGATCAAAAGACGAAAGATAAGGTTTTACCTCATCTTAATCTTGGTCAAGAGTTGAATGCAAAAGATGTCCTATCCATTGAAAAAGTGACGCAACCCAAAACACGTTATTCTGAAGCAACCCTAATTAAAGAACTTGAATCCTTAGGTATTGGCAGACCTTCAACGTATGCTCAAATCATTCAAACCTTGAAAAATAGAGATTATGTTGAGATTGAAGAAAAACGATTTAAGCCAACCAAACAAGGGCGGTTAACCGTAGAACAACTCGATCTATTCTTCGACAAAATCATTAATGTTGAATATACCTCTAAGATGGAAACTATTTTAGATGAAATCGCAGATGGTAAACAAAAGGGGTCTCATTTGATTTCAAGATTCTATCATAGTTTTACTCCCTTAGTCGAAATTGCACAAAAAGATATGAAAAAGGTTCAACCTCAAAAAACCGGTGAACTCTGTCCGGTCTGTGGCAAGCCACTCGTCATCAGAACCTCGAAATATGGTGAATTTACAGCATGTTCAGGCTTTCCATCGTGTAAGTACATCAAAAAAGATTGACATGAACTAGGGCTTTACAAAACGATTTAAAGATGATATGATAATTTTACATCCGAGAAGGATGTTACTTATCCCCAAGGATTGTGTACCTATCTAACACAATCCATCCCCTTTAGGTCCCCCTGGTTTAGGGGGACCGCATTTTTATTTACTTTACGAAGATTATGCTATAATGATAATGTACGCTAGAACAAAGGATGGATGAGATGAAAACATTTAAAGGAAAACCTATTACACTTCTTGGAGAAACAAAAAAGGTTGGAGACCTAGCCCCAGATTTTCATGCATTAAATACAAAAAGCGAAGTTAAAAGTCTCAGTGACTACAAGTCGAAATACATTGTGATCAGTGTCGTTCCTTCTTTAGATACAAACGTATGCGATAGACAAACTCGAACAGTCAATAGTGAACTTACTGAACGCGATGATGTCATCGTCATAACCATAAGTAATGATTTACCTTTTGCACAAGCACGTTGGTGTGGGAATGCAGGTTTAGAGAATGTCATCACACTTTCTGATTATTTGGATCTTGATTTTGCTGCAAAATATGGGACAAACATCAAAGAACTCCGCTTACAAGCGCGCTCAGTGTTTGTTCTAGATGAACAAAGACGCATCATCTATTTAGAATATGTGGATGAAATGAGTCAGCATTTAAAGTTCGATGAACTCATCAGTTTTGTCAAAAAATTGCCGAAAGAATAACTTTCGGTTTTCTTTTCACCTATGGTATAATATCTCAGGATTGGAGTGAAATGATGGGATTATTTCAGAAGCTTTTTGGAAAAAAGAATAAGAATGAACGCTATGCGCTTGGTCTTCATAAAACCAAAGAGAATTTTGGTAATTTAAAAGCCATTTTAGCACAATCTAAAACCATTGATGAAGATTTATATGATACACTTGAAGAACTCTTTATTCAAGCAGATATCGGAGTCGATACTGTCATCTACTTTATCGATGAACTCAAAAAAGAAGTGAATGTTAAAACTATCACAGATCCTAAGGATCTTTCAGAAATTATCGTCGATAAGATGTTTGAAATCTATCTCCAAGGGGAACTTGTTCAAACGGATCTTCGTTATGACGAGGGTGAAACCAACGTGTATTTATTTGTTGGTGTCAACGGAGTGGGTAAAACAACGACAATTGGAAAACTTGCCAAGCAACTTAAAGATCAAGGACGTAAAGTCATGATGGTTGCAGGTGATACCTTTAGAGCTGGAGCCATTGATCAACTGGTGGAATGGGGAAGACGCAGTCAAACCTTTGTCTATACTAAACCTGCAGGAAGTGATCCGTCCTCTGTCATCTTTGATGCATTAGAAATCGCTAAGAAAGAACATTATGATGTCGTCTTAGTGGATACTGCGGGAAGACTTCAAACGAAAGTTAATTTGATGAATGAACTCTCCAAAATGAAAAGGGTTATTCAAAAAACTCTTCCTGATGCACCGCAAGAAACACTGCTTGTCATCGATGCGACAACAGGTCAAAATGGGATGCGTCAAGCAGAAGTTTTCAATGAAGCAACCGAAGTCAGTGGAATTGTTTTGACCAAATTGGACGGCACAGCGAAAGGCGGGATTGTTCTTGCCATTCGTCATCAATATCATTTACCGATCAAATATGTGGGTTTAGGTGAAAAGATTGATGACCTTGTCATGTTTGATATCGAACAATATATCTACGGATTATTCCGTGATTTCTTCTAAGGAGTCTTATGGAATCACTTGAGAAAAAAGAATGGTTAAATGAACTGTATGATTATTACGGAGCACTACTCACCGATAAGCAACAAGCCTATTTTGAGTATTACTACCGTGAAGACTATTCGCTTCAAGAAATTGCGGATGTTTTTCATGTGACGCGTAATGCGGTCTATGATCACTTAAAAAAAGCAGAAGATCATTTGGTCTTCTATGAAACCCATCTAAAACTGAAAGAAAAGAATAAAAAAAGAGAAGAACTTTATCATATACTCGAAGATAAAATCGATGCTAAATGGATCGATGCTTTAAGAAAGTTGGATGAATAATGGCTGAAAATTCTTTATCCTCACGCTTACAAATGGCGATGCGCCGTTTGACAGGCCGCGGATATTTAACTGAAACTGATATTGATGAAATGATGCGTGAAGTGCGCCTTTCTTTGCTTGAAGCCGATGTCAATTTCAAAGTGGTTAAACAATTTATTCAAAATATCAAAGAACAAGCCGTCGGTGAAAAAATACTTAAAGGCCTCAATCCAGGCCAACAAGTGGTCAAGATTGTCCATGATGAACTCAAACGTGTCATGGGAAATGATGCCGAAGGGTTGCGTTACAATCTTTCGGGGCTGACAACGATTATGACCATTGGTTTACAAGGCTCTGGGAAAACCACAGCGATTGGTAAACTTGGGGTTTACATCAGAAAGACAGACAAAAAGAATGTACTTTTTATCGCTGCTGACGTCTATCGTCCTGCAGCGATCGAACAGCTTGAGACCATTGGTAAACAAGTGGGTATTGAGGTATTTCAAAAAGGCTTAATCGATGCTAGAACGATTGTCAAAGACGGTTTAGCCTACGCCAAAGAGAAAAAATTCGACGTTGTGATTATCGATACCGCAGGTCGTCTTCATATTGATGAAAAGATGATGCAAGAACTCATTGATGTTAAAGCGTTAGCGAAACCTGATGAGATCTTACTTACCGTCGATGCGATGACTGGTCAAGATGCAGCCAACATCTGTAAGTCGTTTCATGAACAATTACAAGCGACAGGAGCAATCCTCACGAAGCTCGATGGAGATACCCGAGGAGGAGCTGCACTCTCGATTAAAGAAGTCTCTGGCATTCCTATTAAATTCGCTTCATCAGGCGAAAAAATGGATGCCTTCGAAGTGTTCCATCCCGAGAGAATGGCATCGCGCATTCTCGGTATGGGAGATGTCTTATCCTTGATTGAAAAAGCGACCGAATCCATCGATGAAGATGAAGCACAAAATATGATGGAAAAGCTGATGAGCGATTCGTTTAATTATAATGATTTAATGAAACAGTTTAAAATGATTAAACGCATGGGATCTATCTCAAAAATTCTTGGCTTTTTGCCCGGAGCAGGTCAGATGAAACAAGCGATGTCGCAAGTGGATGACCGTCAGTTTGATAAGATGAGTGCCTTGATTTCATCGATGACTGACGCTGAGCGAAAAGATCCTAAATTAATCGATACCTCTTCTAGAAGAAGAGAACGTGTTGCCAAAGGGTCTGGCATGAGTGTTGCAGATCTCAATCGTCTAAGACAAGCACTCGAGACACAAAAGAAAATGATGAAGAAAATGATGAATATGGATGAAAAGGAACTTGAAGGTTTACAGAAGAATCCATCGCGGATGATGCCAACTCCATCCGTTAAAAAAGGTAAAGGCAAAGGGAAGGGTCAATTTCGATTTAAATGACCCTTTTTTTCTCCACAAAGTTTGTGGAAAAGTTTGAAAAAATCGAATGTTATAATAGAGTAAAAGGAGTGTACGTATGAAGAAATTAGTCTTGATCGATGGCAATTCCATCCTGTTCCGTGCTTACTACGCCACCGCATATCCTGGGGCTAAAATCATGCAGACCGCTTCTGGCATTTACACGAATGCTGTTTTTGCGTTTGTAGGGATGTTTGAAAAAATCGTGACGGATGATGTTACAGAAGTTTTAGTGGCATTTGACACGAAAGAACCTACCAAAAGGCATCTATCGTATGATGGGTATAAAGCAGGACGTCAAAAAATGCCTGAAGAGCTTGCTCAGCAAATCCCTTTAGTCAATGAATATATCACTTTACAAGGCGTCAAGCTTTATGCAAAAGCAGGCTATGAAGCCGATGATATCATCGGAACGATGGCGAAAAGAGCAGCTCATGATGGATATCTTGTCGATGTCTATTCATCCGATCGCGATTTATTGCAACTCGTCGATGACAAGATTACAGTCAATCTTCTGAAAAAAGGTATGACTGAAGTCGCCTCTTTTAATCCTAAAACTCTTTATGAAACCTATCAACTCACACATGAACAAATGATTGATTTAAAGAGTTTAATGGGAGATCCATCCGATAATATTCCAGGGATTCCTGGGGTTGGAGAAAAAACAGCGATCAAACTTTTACAAGAATATCAGACACTTGACAATATTCTAGAGCATAAAGATCACATCAAAGGAAAACTTGGTGAAAACATTCGCGAACATGAAGCCTTAGCGAAGATGAGCAAAGAACTTGTGACGATTGATGTGGATGCTGAAATAGATATTTCATTAGAGGATCTAAAAAAACTACCGGTAAAAAAAGAAAAATTAATGAGTTTCTTTCAAGGACTTGATCTTCATGTCTTTGTCAAAAAAATGGAAACAAAGACTGAAGTGAAAGCGGATTGGCAACATCAAGTGATCCAAGATGATCAGGTATTATCAAGGGTATTAAAACCCAATATGGCACTTCATTTTGAGTTTTCTGACTACAATTACCACAAAGCTTTGCTTTGGAGTGTAGGACTTACAGATGGGGTATCTTACTATGTCTTACCTGCTCAATTCGCCCTTGGTTCACACGTGTTTGAAAACTATCTAAAAGATGAAAACTTACCCAAGCTTACCTATGATTTTAAAGCGGTTAAAGTCTTTCTATTATGGCAGCAAAAAGAGATACAAGGCGTTATTTTTGACTTGTTGTTATCAGCATATCTCATCAATTCTCATTTAGGTAAAGAAGAATTTAAACGCATTGTCTCTGCGTTTTCTTATGAGGATATTTTGTATGATGATGTCGTCTATGGTAAAGGTGCGAAAAAAGCGTTACCCGAAGAAGATATTTACTTTAGACATATCGCTTCCAAAGCTAAAGCCATTTATGAGTTAAGAGAATCCCAAATCGAGACACTCAAGAATCAAGAACAGTTATCCTTATTAAATGATCTAGAAATTCCTTTATCTGAAGTTCTCGCAGAGATGGAATATCAAGGACTCAATGTTGACATGGAAGAACTCCAACGTCAAGCAGATGATTTATCTTCACGCATTAAAGCCATAGAAACAGAAATCATCGATTTAGCAGGAGAAGAGTTTAATGTTGGATCACCTAAACAATTAGGTGAAATCTTATTTGATAAGCTCAACCTTCCCAATGGTAAAAAGACGAAAACAGGGTATTCAACAGGAGCTGAGGTCTTAAATGAACTCAAATCTTATCATCCTATCATCGAAAAGATATTAGATTATCGTCAATTGACTAAACTTTACTCTACTTATATTGAAGGAATCAAACAAAATATTTTTGAAGATGGAAAAGTGCATACTATTTATATGCAAGCACTCACCACGACGGGACGTTTATCCTCTCTTGATCCCAATTTACAAAATATCCCGATACGTACCGAAGAAGGGCGTAAGATAAGAAAATTATTTATCCCAGAAAAGGGACATACCTTTCTTGGTGCTGACTACTCGCAAATCGAACTTAGAGTTCTCGCCCATATGGCAGACGTTAAGTCACTGATCGAAGCTTTTAATCAAAATCAAGACATTCATACAAAAACTGCTCAAGATGTATTTCATGTTGAAGATGTCACACCTGATCAAAGACGTGCTGCTAAAGCAGTCAACTTTGGAATCATCTATGGCATTGGTGCATGGAGTCTTTCTGAAGATATCAAAGTGACCCCCAAAGAAGCCCAAGCGTTTATTGATCGTTATTTATCCATCTATCCCGAAATCAAAAAATATATGGAAGATATCGTCAAGTTTGCTAAGGACCATGAATATGTAGAAACTTTGATGCATCGTAGACGCTACATTCCTGAACTTAAATCTCCTGTCTTCATGCAGCGTGCTTTTGGTGAACGGACTGCACTTAACGCTCCGATCCAAGGCAGTGCTGCAGATATCTTAAAAAAAGCGATGGTCGATCTTTATCGCTATTTGAAGAAACACAAGAAACTATCTAGAATTTTACTTCAAGTTCACGATGAACTGATCCTTGAGGTACCTGAAGATGAACTCGAAGAAATGAAAACGATTGTTCCCAAGATGATGTCTAAAGCGATGGCATTAAATGTTGAACTCAAAACCTCATGTGATATCGGACATGATTGGTATGAACTTAAGTAGGTTACCTCTATGCCAGAGCTTCCAGAAGTAGAAACAGTTCGTCGTACGCTAGAAAGACTTATTTTAGGTAAAACCATTCAAGACATTGAGGTAATCTATCCCAAGATTATCCAAATGGATGAACATGACTTTGCCAAACGTTTGATTGGACAAACAGTTCATAGAATCGATCGTATGGGAAAGCACCTCATATTTCACTTGGATCAAGATATCTTAATTATCCATCTTCGGATGGAAGGAAGATTTTTCTATCATGCTTTAGGGACACGTTTAACCAAGCACGACCATCTTTGTTTTCATTTGTCTGATGGGATGCAACTCACCTATCATGATGTGAGAAAATTTGGAACCATGCATCTTTTTGATCAAGAGGATTACTTAAAGAAGGGTCCTTTAGCAGATCTTGCAAAAGAACCCGATGATATAGAGATTAACGAATTTAAAAGAAGCATTCAAAAAAGAAAAACAGAGATTAAAGCTATTCTACTCGATCAGAAAGTGGTCAGTGGGTTAGGGAATATTTATGTCGATGAAACGCTCTTTCGAGCAGGTATTCATCCAACTAGATTAGGAATACATATCACCGATCTTGAAGTTGAAAAAATTTTAGATGCTGCAAAAGCGGTTTTACACAAAGCCATTATGCTCGGTGGAACGACCATTCGAACATTTGAAGCGATGGATGGTGTTCATGGAAGATTTCAAAATGAACTCATGGTCCATACGAAAGAGAATAAGCCTTGTCCCATCTGTGGAACTCCTATCATAAAAACTAAGGTCAAAGGACGTGGAACCTGTGTCTGTCCAATCTGTCAACGCTAAACCTATCATTATTGGTCTTACCGGAGGGATTGCATCTGGCAAATCCACAGCCTCTACAATTTTTAAGGCACATCAAATTCCTGTCATTGATAATGATCAAATTGTCCATGATCTTTGGGAACATCATCGAGAAATGGTTAAAAAAGTTGAGGATCATTTTGGATTTCAAATCAGTGGTGATGGAAGAAAAAAACTAGCCAAAATCATCTTTAATGATGAAACCAAAAGGCTTGAACTCAATGCGATTGTTCATCCTTATGTTTTTGGAAAAATCGAAGAGGAAAAAAAACGCCTTGCTAATGAACCTATCATCGTGATCGATATGCCCTTACTCTTTGAAGTGGGGTATGAAGATCAATGTGATGAAGTGTGCTTAGTGTATGTAGAGCCAAAAATCCAACTTCAAAGATTGATGTTTCGTGATCAATTGAACGAAGTGGATGCGACAAAGCGTATCAACAGTCAATGGTCCATTGAAAAGAAGAAAGCACTTGCCGATGTCATCTTTGATAATCAGCTCTCAATTCAAGATTTAGAAGAACAGATCGATAGTTACATCAGAGGATTAAATAATGAAGAATAGCAGTATGTTTTACATTCAATCTCATACCGATTTATCCGCTGCAGACTTTAAAGTGTTGGCACTTCTTTATCAACCCTTAATGGGACTTGAAGCGCATGCTTTATACACAACACTTTATCAACTCGTGAATAAAACATCGCGAAAGTCTTATCAGCATAATGAACTTTTAGATTTAATCAACCTTAAGCAAACTGATTTTTTAAAGATAAGACAAAAACTAGAGGCATTGAATCTCTTGGTGGTCTACAAAAAAGAAGATGATTATATCTACCAAATGAAAGCACCGTTAACCGCTAAAAGTTTTTTAGTTGATACGATTTTTGGGAGCTATTTACAATCTGAAATTGGTGAAAAGAATGTCATCATGCTCACGGATTTATTTAAAATGGATATGATTGATATCGAAGGGTTTGAAAATATTACCAAGTCATTCGATGAGCTCTATGAATTCAAGAGTCTCAATCTCTTATCTGTCAATCATCCTCTTCAGGGACGAACCACGAACGGTGGATCCCATCTCCATTATCAATTCAATTATGAATCCTTTGTCGATCATTTATCAGAACGCTTGAAAACCTCACAACTCTTAACCGATAAATTTAAAGATCAAATCAATAAGATTGCCTTTGTGTATCAATTTGATGTCGCAGATATGGTTGCCATTTATGAATCCGCTTCTCGTGGCAATAAAATGGTGAGTTTTGCTCAACTCAATTTAAAGGCTAAACAACATTATGAAGAAAAACATCAACTTTTGACCGTCAAGAGAAAAGATCTTCCGATGCCTACCCTAATTGATCAAGTTGCACCACAAGTGATCATTCAAAAATATGCAAAAACCGATCAGCAAGGGCTTGCTTTACAAACCGCAACACAACTTTTAGAGAGAAATGCCGTAGAGCCTGGTATCATCAATGTCATCTTAATGTTGGTGCTTAAGCACAAACAAGGGACACTTCCCAATATAAACTATATGGAAAAAGTCCTTCATGACTGGTTGAATAAAGGTGTTCAGACTACAGAAGATGCTATTAAGTTTTCATCGAGTCTTGAAACCGAATATGAACAGAAGAAAAAAGTCCAACGCGTCAGCGTCGCTGAACCCGATTGGATGGATGATTATATTTCAGATTTAGCAAAAATGGAGGGATAATGATGACCCTAGATGAAATGAAGAAAGTCGTTTATAACGATCCTGAAACGAAACATTTACGTATTCCTGATGTGGATGTCTACAAGGTATTTATCTACTTGCAAGACCGTGATCAGCAATTGATCAAAGATGGCTACAAGCCTGTCCTTAAGACGGATCCATACATTGAAATCGTTTATGAACCCACGAAAGAAAAAGAAGAAGAAATGCGACGCTTAAAGATTAAAAAGCATTTAAAATTCTATGATAGTGAGATCTACATTCAAAATGCGACCTTGGCAGAATTTGATGTGTTCAATGACGAAAGAGAAAAGGCTTTTCGTCTGGCTCAAGAATTCTTAGACCAATATAAGCGCGATCACTACATGAAAGGGCTTTATATTTATGGGAAGTATGCAACGGGTAAAAGTTATTTAGTCTCCGCTATTGCTGAAGAATTAGCCCAACGAAACATCAATGTTCTTTATGTTTATATGCCTGATCTCGTCCGTTCGATCAGACAGGGCATGAACGAGGGAAATCTTGAAGAGAGAATTAACCAGTTAAAACAAGCAGATGTCTTAATGATGGATGACATGGGTGGAGAAAACATGACACCCTGGTTTCGTGATGAAGTCTTAGTTCCCATCATGCAATACCGACTCTCTGCGAAACTTCCCGTATTTATGACATCTAATTTTGAGTTTGTGCAACTCGTCGATGCATTAACAGTCACCAAAGATGAAATGAACCGAGTGAAAGCTGCCAGACTTATCCAAAGGCTCAAAGACTTAATGACTTATGTGAAATTGTCAAGTGATCAATACAAACAAGGTTAAGTCTTGAAAAAGCGTAAGAACATGCTATAATAATACTATCAACGATGATGAGGACATGATTTGTTCACTTTTAGCGACGCAGGATGGTGAAAGCTGCGAAAAGATCAAGTTACTCCCTCTGAGTTGGCCTCGAAAGATGTGCCCGGGTCGTTCCGTTATCGATAAGATAAGTGCTAGCTTGCTAGAACTAAGGTGGTACCACGTCAATCACGTCCTTAGCATAGGGCGTTTTTTTATTTAAAGAAGGGGTGTTATTCATGAATATTCAATTTCCAGATGGTAGTATCAAATCATTTCGCGAAGGAATGAGTGTTAAGGATGTGGCTGAAAGTCTTTCGATGAGTCTTGCCAAAGCAGCGATTGCTGGCATTTATAATGGTCACTATGTCGAATTATCTCGAAAGCTTTTTGAAGATGGAAAATTAGAACTCTTGACAGAAAAAGATAAGCGTGTGCTAGATGTTGTCAATCACAGCACGGCACATCTTTTAGCTCAAGCTATTAAGCGTCTTTATCCAAAGGCGAATTTTGGTGTGGGTCCTGCCATTGAAGAAGGTTTTTATTATGATGTTGATTTTGGCGATGATGAAAAAGTGACTGATGAAGATTTAGTCAAGATCGAAAAAATCATGCATGAACTTTCGGAAGAAAACCATCCCATCGTGCGCCATGAAGTGAGTTATGAGGAAGCAAAGAAAATCTTTGCTCATGATCCCTATAAACTCGAATTGATCGAGGAATTCAAAAACGATGGCTTAACTGTCTATTCACAAGGTGAGTTTACGGATTTATGTCGTGGTGGACATGTGGCATCGACCAAGATCCTCAAGCATTTTAAGCTGCTCAATTTAGCAGGTGCTTACTGGAGAGGGAATTCCGATAATAAAATGCTCGTGAGAGTGTATGGAACTTCTTTTTTAAGTAAAAAAGACTTAGATGCGTACTTAAATCTTCTTGAAGAACGCAAACAACGAGATCATCGTAAATTAGGAAAAGAACTCGATTTGTTCTTAATCTCCAAAGAAGTCGGTGCAGGTCTTCCTTTCTGGTTACCTAAAGGAGCAACCGTGCGTCGTGTGATTGAACGCTATATCACGGATAAAGAAATCAGTTTGGGTTATTTCCATGTGTATACGCCAATTTTAGCCAATGTTGATCTTTATAAGACCTCAGGTCATTGGGATCACTATCAAGATTCCATGTTCCCACCGATGGATATGGGGGAAGGTGAAATGCTCGTGATTCGTCCCATGAACTGTCCTCATCATATGATTATGTATAAAAACGATGTCCACAGTTATCGAGAACTCCCCTTACGCATTGCAGAACTTGGGATGATGCATCGCTATGAAAAGAGCGGCGCACTTTCTGGATTGCAGCGCGTCAGAGAAATGACCTTAAACGATGCCCATATTTTTGTTCGCCCTGATCAGATTAAAGATGAGTTTAAACGAACAGTTGAACTTATGCTCGCCGTTTATAAAGACTTTAATATTACTGACTATCAATTTAGACTCAGTTATCGTGACCCACAAGATACCCATAAATACTTCCCTGATGATGAGATGTGGATTAAGGCTGAAGCCATGTTAAAAGAAGCGATGGATGAAATAGGTGCTAACTATTATGAGGCGATTGGTGAAGCTGCATTCTATGGTCCTAAACTTGATGTTCAGGTCAAAACAGCTTTAGGAAATGCAGAAACACTTTCGACAATTCAGATCGATTTCTTACTTCCACAACGTTTTGAACTTACCTATGTCGGTGAAGATGGCAAAAACATTTATCGTCCCGTAGTTATTCATCGTGGTATTGTCTCGACCATGGAACGTTTTGTTGCTTACCTCATTGAAGAGTATAAAGGCGCATTCCCCTTCTGGTTAGCTCCTGTTCAGGTCAAAGTATTACCTGTCAATGTAACTCATCATAGCGATTATGTCATCAAGATTCATGAAACATTAAAAGCTGAAGGCTTCCGTGTCGAAAGTGATCTAAGAGAAGAAAAATTAGGCTATAAGATTAGAGAAGCACAAACGATGAAGATTCCTTATTCATTGGTTATTGGTGATAAAGAAAAAGAGTTTTCTCAAGTTACTTATCGCCCATACGGGTCACAAGAACAAATCACTGTACCATTTTCTGAATTTTTAGCAAAAATTCGTCAAGAAAATAAAAAATAATTTAAAATAATATGATATAATAATGGTGTTGGAGTAATCATAAGAGGGATATACCTAAGTATGTATGAAACAGCATCATTATTTTTTATCGCATGACATTATTTATAGAGTTATCTATGGAAAGGATTATCTATGTTAGAAGTAAAAAATGCACGCATGTTATATGGCGATTTGGTGGCTGTTGACCATTTGAGTTTCACGATTAGACCGGGAGATATTTTTGGTTTACTTGGAACCAATGGGGCAGGAAAAACAACCACATTTCGTATGATTATGGGGCTTTTAGAACCCACTGAAGGAGAAGTTCTTTATCACGGTGAACACGTTGGATATCACAATGTCAATGAGATTGGCTATATGATTGAAGAGCGCTCACTTCTTACGAAGATTACCGTTAGGGAGCTCATGCTCTATTTTGGTCAGCTTAAAGATATGCAGCCCAAAGTGATTTTGGAACGCTTAGATTATTGGCTAGATCGCTTTGGTATACCTGAATACAAGAACAAGAAGATCAAAGAACTTTCCAAGGGAAATCAACAGAAAATTCAGTTTATTTCCGCGATTATTAATAATCCAAAACTACTCGTTTTAGATGAACCATTCAGTGGGCTTGATCCCATCAACACTGAACTTTTTGTGAACGTCATCAGAGACTTCCAGAAACAAGGAGCGATGGTTGTCTTTTCATCCCATCAACTCGATCATGTGGAATCGTTTTGTGAAGAATTGATCGTCTTAGAAAAAGGAAAAGTCATCATCGAAGGGCGAATTGATCAAGTAAAAAAAGATTTTAAAAAAATGAGTATCAAGATTATTGGGGATGTCAATGTTGAGACACTCAAAAATATCCCTGGCGTTTATCAAGTGATCGAGAATGCAGATCAAGTGATTGTTAAAATTGAAAGTGAAGATGTTTCATCACGTGTCTTTGATTACGTTAAAACCTGTAAAAATATCACAAAATATGATGTTGGACGTGCATCTCTATCTGAAATTTTTATCGCGAAAGTAGGTCAAAACCATGAAAAAGTTTAAATTCTTAGTGAAATATGGCTTGCTTAAACGCGTTGGAAGAAAGAGTTTCATGATTGCAAATATCATTATCGCGATTTTGCTTATTGCGATCATCAATTTACCCTCCATCATTGCATTATTCGGTAACGATGAAGAGATCACAGATATTCAAATTCAACTCGTCAATGAAACTACCCAAGTTGAACTGAGTGATGATCTAGAACTCATTTTTAATGCCGGTTTACCTACAACACTTTATTATGTGACAGAAATCAACCAAGCAAGTTTTGATGCAGATACATTTTGGCAAGATCCTGAAGTTGATATCGTCTTTGTCTTTAGTGGTGATATCGATCGTCCTAATATCGATATCTACAGTAAGTTCCCCGAATGGAATGGGGGATTCATGAATCAAATCGAGTTACTCATTATCAATTATCAATTGGGTGGAACATACGAAAGACCCGTGTTTGATACCATCTTAGCTCCTGATTATGAGGACCCTGAACAAGGTGCAATTATTGGATCGATTTCTAGTTTATTGATCTTACCGTTGTTTATTTTAGTGACTATGGCAACTCAGTTTGTCGGTGTTGATATTATCGAAGAAAAATCAACCAAAGCGATTGAAACCATTATCGCAAGTGTTCCAGCCAATACCCATTTCTTATCAAAAATTGTTTCTGCCATCTTTTTTGTGGGCATTCAGGGGGTACTCATTCTCTTCTATAGTTTTATTGCAACACTCGTTGCAAGAGCATTTTCGAGTAATCCAGAACTGAATTTACCCGTGGGTCAAGCTTCACTCCTCGACTATTTAGCTGATATACTACCCAACTGGCCAGTCTTACTATTAATGACAGGACTCTTCATCATCATAGGGACGTTGTTTTATTTGGTGATCGCAGCTTTATTCGCATCCATGGCCGTCACACAAGAAGATTATCAACAATTTCAATCACCTTTAATGCTTATGTTACTCGCTGGTTTCTATATTGGCATATTTGCACCTATGGCAGGTGGTGATGGCTTCATGAAAGTCATGAGCTTTATTCCCATCTTTACACCGATTGTTGCTCCTGTAGCTTTAGCTGGTGGCTATATTGCTATTTGGGAAGGGATTGTAGCGATTGTGGTCATGACCATCTTTATGCTCTTAGCGATCTACCTGGTTGCTCCAGTCTATAAGGTCGCCATCCTAAACTATGACCAAACGAAATTCTTTAAACGTATCAAAGATAATTTTAAGAAAGCTTTTCACAATAAAAAGAAATAAAAAAAGGATGGTCAGCCGACCATCCTTTTCATATCAGTTGATGCTCTTTCATGTAGGATTCAATCTCTTTTAAATACTGGCTATCGTCATCTGAAACGCGAAGGATGAATGTATCGTCTTTGGATAAACCTAGACTCATGATAGCCATAATGGATTTTGCATCAGCAACAAAGTCTTTATAAATTAAGAACACATCAATCGGTAGTGATGAGATATACCGCACAAAGTTGGTGGCTGGACGAGAATGAAGTCCAGTTTCAGAGATAAGTTGAAACGATTTTTCCATAGATAAGACACTCCTTTAATTTGAGTTTATCTTAATGTAAGGACTAGTTTGTCAATGACATTGTATCATAAAAGCCTCTTTCATGCGAATGAAAATGGGAAAGTTTGACATCCCTTTTAGGTATGTTTTGTTTTCTCGTTTTCTTTTGATTTCTCATCAATGAGTGCTATAATGGTTTCGAGGTGAAAACATGACATCCTATGATGATTTAAGAAAACGTCTTGAAGAGATCGTTGATCCTGGGTTTAACCAACCATTTAAAACTGTTGCCGGGATAAAAAAACTCGTGATTGGACCCACTGGTGTTGTTGAACTTGAGGTCAATCTAAAAGACAAACAAAAGAATGAGCAAGCCGTTCGTTTACTAATTATTAAGCTTGTTAAAATCGAACTTGGGTTTCCTGGTATCAAAATTGATTTTTTTGAATCAGAGTTCGTGCCTGAAGGAGAAAAACCCATTAAGTATTTAGCGATTGCATCAGGTAAAGGTGGTGTGGGGAAATCAACAGTCACCGCTAATTTAGCTGCTGCACTCATCAGAAAAGGTAAAAAGGTTGGAATTATTGATGCCGATGTGTATGGCGCATCCATTCCAAATATTCTAGATTTACCAATTAAGCCTTTGAACGCAACAGAAGATGAAAAAATGATTCCTTTAAGTAAAGAAGGCATTGAAGTTATCTCGACCGAATTTTTTATGCCACCCGATAAACCACTCATGTGGCGTGGTCCTATGTTAGGGAAAATGCTTATCCATTTTTTCAGTGGTGTTAAATGGCAAGATGAAGTCGATATTATATTGATCGATTTACCTCCGGGGACTGGTGATGTGGCTTTAGATGTAAAGACCTATGTTCCAAAGAGTAAAATACTCGTTGTAACAACACCTCATCCCAATGCATCGCATGTCGCGGTCAAAGCAGGTATTGGGGCTCAAAATATCGGTCATGAAGTGATTGGTGTCGTTGAGAACATGAGTTATTATTTAAATACATGTAATCAAAAAAGAGAATTTCTCTTTGGTCAAGGTGGCGGAGATGTCGTCGCGAAAAAACTTGGTGTTCCACTTTTAAGTCAGATTCCGCTTGGACAACCTGAAAAAGGTGGATATATCTTCAAAGGTCAAGAGATTCAAGGAAAAGCCTATGATCAATTGGCACTTGATGTCATCAAAGAATTAGAGTTATAAACTTAACAATTAAAAAGCACTTCGGTGCTTTTTTCTTTTTATTTAATCCCACAATATCCCATCGAAATAGAGATTATTTACGATGTTTTTAAATAGATATTGTATCATGATTAATGGGTACGTTTTCATGGGTATCTTTGATTGACAATTATTCAAAAAAGTCTAAAATTGAACGTGTTGGAGGTACGATTCGTATGAAAAAGAAAATTTTAATCATCGGCGGAGTCGCCGGTGGTGCAACCACGGCAGCACGTCTTAGACGTGTCAATGAATTTGCAGAAATCATTTTATTTGAACGTGGTGAGTTTATTAGTTTTGCCAATTGTGGTTTACCTTATCACATCGGTGGAGTGATTTCATCTCGCGATGCGCTCGTTGTGCAATCTGCAGAAGATATGCATAAGAAATTCAATGTCGACGTCAGAATTTGGAATGAAGTCACCGAAATTGACCGTCAAAAGAAGACGGTGACTGTATTTAACCACAAAGAAAAAAAGACCTATGTTGAGACTTATGATAAACTTATCATCTCAACCGGTTCACAGCCTGTAAAACCACCGATTCCAGGAATCAATGAAGCGAAGAACCTTTTCACTTTAAGAAACATTCCTGATATGGATCAGATCAAAGCATTCATTCATGAAAACAAACCTAAGCGAGCTGCTGTCATTGGTGGTGGTTATATCGGGGTAGAAATGATGGAAAACCTTCATCATTTAGGCATGAAAGTGACATTGATTGAAATGGCAAACCAAGTCATGGGAATGTTTGATTTTGAGATGGCTCAAATCATTCATCAACACATGATTGAACAGGGAATCTCACTCATCTTAAGCGATGGTGTGAAATCGTTTGATCAAGAAGGAAAACAGATTACACTCCAAAGTGGCACCAAAGTCATGGCTGATCTTGTAATCTTTGCGATTGGTGTAAGACCTGATAATAAACTTGCTAAGGATGCAGGACTAGCCTTAACCGAACGCGGAGCGATTAAAGTCGATGAGCACATGCTTACTTCTGATCCAGATATTTATGCAATAGGTGACGTTGTAGAAGTTCCACATCTCGTCTCTAAGCAGTACATGCTTGCTGCACTTGCAGGACCTGCAAATAAACAAGGACGCTATGTTGCTAACCATATTTTTGGTATTGAAGATGCGTATGAAGGTACACTTGCGACAAGTGCTGCGAAAATTCTTGAACTCACGGTTGCATCCACTGGATTATCAGAAAAGAATTTAAAGACATTAGGTCTACCGTATAAGGCTATTCATATTCACCCCACATCCCATGCAAGTTATTATCCTAATGCTGAACCTATGGCATTAAAAGTTCTCTTTAATCCAGACACTGAAGCAATCTATGGTGCACAAGCCGTCGGTGGTGGTGGTGTGGATAAACGCATTGACGTTTTAGCTACAGCGATTTATGCAAAGCTTAAAGTCACTGCATTAAAAAACCTAGATCTGGCATATGCACCTCCCTTTTCAAGTGCAAAGGACCCTGTCAATATGGTAGGTTTTGTCGCTGAAAACATTCAAAAAGGATTAGTACAGACCATTACATGGAATGAAATGCATGAATTTGCAGCGAAGGGATCTTACGTGCTTGATGTTCGTGAACGTCCTGAATACATGCTTGAATATTTACCTGGTTCTGTCAATATTCCCTTATCAGAACTTAGAGAACATTTAAATGAAATACCTAAAGATCAGCCTGTTTATGTCTATTGTCATGTTGGAACCAGAGGTTATACCGCATCTCGCATCCTATCACAACATGGATTCAATGTCAGAAACCTAGATGGTGGATTCAAGTCATATTCATGCGTCTATGATCACGATGGTAGTGAAGTTTGTTTCACACTCATCGATGAATTAGGCATTCCCGTTGTGGATCATAAGAAACTCGAAGAAGCGATTCCAGTCGTTGAAGATAAAAAGATTAAGATTTCTGTGGATGCATGTGGTTTGCAATGTCCAGGTCCGATTGTTAAGGTCTATCAAACGATGCAGGATATGGATGATCACGAAGTACTCGAAGTCAGAGCAACCGATCCGGGCTTTATGCGAGATATTCAAGCGTGGGCTGATAAAACAGGCAATACGCTTCTCAATATTGAAAAAGATGGCAAAGTCATTACCGCATATATCAAGAAGGGTTCAGATACATCGATTAAGCAGGGGTATGAAGTCAAACAATCGCCTAAAGGATCAACGATCGTTGTCTTTAGTCAAGATTTGGATAAAGCTATCGCTGCGTTCATTATCGCTTCGGGTGCGAAAACACTCGGTAAAGATGTTTCATTATTCTTTACTTTCTGGGGTTTAAATATCTTAAGAAAAGCGAAGAAAGTCAGAGTGAAGAAATCATTGATCGAAGCGATGTTTGGTAAAATGATGCCAAGAGGAACGAAGAAACTCCCGATTTCAAATATGAATATGATGGGCATGGGACCTAAGATGATCAAGTCCGTCATGAAGAAAAAGAACGTGGATTCCCTTGAAGCACTCATGAGTAATGCACAAGCGATGGGAATCAAGATCGTTGCGTGTGCGATGTCGATGGACATCATGGGTATTAAGCAAGAAGAACTCATCGATGGTATCGAAATTGGTGGCGTAGCTACGTATCTTGCCGATACTGAATCTGCAAACCACAACCTCTTTATCTAATCATAAAGGCGCAAATCTGCGCCTTTTCTTATTGACAAAAATCTTGGGTCATGTTATCATGCTTTAGGATGTGACTGATGGCTTTATCTCCCCATTTTCAATGGAGTATAGCGTCTGCACATAAAAACGAATATAGGAGACAAAAACACACATGAAAAACGCAAATCCAGCACCTCTGGGCTTACTCGGATTTGGCATGACAACGATTCTATTGAACCTACACAATGCTGGCCTTATCCCTCTTTCGATGATGATTATCGGAATGGGTGTCGCTTTAGGGGGACTCACTCAAATCGTTGCTGGTTTACAAGAATTAAAACAAGGAAAAACATTTGGGGGAACCGCGTTTACGGCGTATGGATTCTTCTGGTTAAGTTTAGTTATCATTTGGTATTTTCCTAAAGCTGGACTTGAAGCAGATAAAATTTCAATGGGTTATTACCTTCTTGTTTGGGGAATCTTCACGACATTTATGTTCATTGGTACTTTAAAGCATAATATGATTACACGCATCGTGTTTGGATCCTTGGCTTTACTGTTCTACCTGCTTGCTTTAGGTGATTTCACCGGTATTGAAACAATCACCACTATCGCAGGTATCGTTGGTATTTTCTGTGGTGCATCCGCATTCTATAGCGCAGTTGCCCAGGTTTTAAATGAAGAATACGGAAAAAACATTTTCCCAATGTAAAAATAAAAGAGACTTCAGTCTCTTTTTTTATTCTGTGATAATCATCCATCGGAGATGGAATTTATCAGAAAATTCTGCATATGCGGGACTGAAAAACGTTGGTCCTAAAGGGGTATGAGTTATCCCACCAAGAGATAGTTGATCATAGATTTTTTTGGCGTATTCAACCGTCTTCGCTTGAATAGATAAGGTCACTTGATTGCCAATCAGATAGGGATGTGTTCCATCATTGGGGGTATCTGCTACATAAAGGATCGATCCATCAAGATGAAGTTCTGCATGGAGAACCATAGATTGCATATAGTCAGGGAGTTCATCTGCTTTGGGCATCTCATGATAGGTCATGATTTTTGCGGGTTCACTTTGAAATACTTCTTGATAAAAATGTAAGGCATCTTTGGCGTTACCATTAAAATTTACATAGGGAATAATAGACATAGTATTCGTCTCCTTTACCTGCATTATATGAAAAAATAAGAAGATAGTCAAAAAATAAGGCACAAACATGTGCCTTATTTAATATCTTTAAATTTAACAATCGGTTGACGTGCAGCCTTCGCTTCATCGAGTCGTCTAACTATTGTCGAGTGTGGAGCTGTTTTTACAAGTTCAGGTGTTTCAATGGATTCTTTGACAATTTGACGCATCACAGCGATAAACGCATCCAGTGTATCTTTGGATTCAACTTCAGTGGGTTCAATCATCATGGATTGACTAAAAATGAGTGGGAAATAAATCGTTGGAGCATGGAAACCATAATCGAGTAAACGCTTCGCGATGTCTAATGTTTTCACACCTGTAGACTCATCTTTCATTCCATCAAAAACGAATTCATGTAAACAATGTCCATCGATAGGTAGGTTAAAGAGATCCTTTAAGGAATCTTTGACATAGTTCGCATTGAGCGTAGCCATAGGTCCAATATCTGAAAGATGCTCTTTGCCAAAGGACAAGATATAGACATAGGCACGAATGTAGACAGAAGCATTTCCATAGAAAAGGCCTAATGCCCCTATCGAATCTTTCGCCTGATCAAAAACATAAATGTCTTGTACTTTTCGAACGATTGGATTGGGTAAAAAATCGACGAGTTTTTCACAGACACCTACAGGACCAGATCCAGGACCTCCACCACCATGTGGGGTCGAGAATGTCTTATGAAGGTTAATATGCGTAATATCGAATCCCATATCACCAGGTTTTGCTTTACCGACCAGTGCATTTAAATTCGCACCATCATAATAAAGAAGTCCGCCTGCTTCATGAACCAATCGAGAAATCTCTAAAATATCTTTTTCAAAGACGCCTGCTGTATTCGGGTTTGTGAGCATTAACCCTGCGATTTCATCACTCAAGACATCCTTTAGAGCTTGTAGATTCACCGTTCCGTCAGAATTGGATTTGATTTCAACCGTTTCAAAACCACAAACGGTCGCAGATGCAGGGTTTGTCCCATGCGCTGAATCGGGAATGATAATTTTATTTCGTTTGGTATCTCCATGTTTTTCATGATAAGCTTTGATGATCATCAGACCAGCAAGTTCGCCATGCGCACCGGCAAATGGATTGAGAGAATAGGCTTTTAAACCAGAAATTTCAGAAAGCATGGCTTGAAGATCATAATAGATCTTTAAGAGCCCCTGAACTGTTTTATCGGGTTGTAAGGGGTGAATGTTAGCAAATCCTGGAAGTGTTGCAAGTTCATCGTTGATTTTAGGATTATACTTCATCGTACAAGAACCTAGTGGATAAAATCCATTTTCAACGCCAAAGTTTTTTTGGCTGACATTGGTATAATGTCTGACAACATCAAATTCAGATACTTCAGGTAAATCGGCTTTCTTTTCTCTTAAGAGATGTTTGGGAAGTTCTACTTGAGGGATAGGTTTTGTCTCTAGATTGTACCCTTGACGCCCTTCTTTAGACATTTCAAAAATGAGTGTATTGTAGTATTTCATCAGAGATTCACCACCGTTTCCAATAAAGCATCGATATCAGCAAGACTTCGCTTTTCTGTGACAGCAAAAAGCAAGTGTTGATTACCGATATGTAGGGGTCCTAAAATACCTTTATCAAGCAATGCTTTTTCAAGTATCTCTGCATCTATTTTGGATCTAAGTACAAACTCTTTATAGAAAGGCTTGTCATAGACGATGTCAAACTTACCTGTTTCTAGTAGTCTTTGATAGAGGTAATGCGCACCTTTCATGGATTCATTGGCCACATGGACTAAACCTTCTTTTCCCATGGCTGAAAGATAAATGGTAACAGCAAGTGCCATTAAGGATTGGTTCGAACAAATATTCGAATTTGCTTTAGCACGACGGATGTGTTGTTCTCTAGCTTGAAGCGTAAGAACGAATGCACGCTTTCCATCGACATCAGTTGTGATTCCACAAATTCTACCGGGCATCTTTCTCACATAGGCCATTTTTGTCGCAAGATAACCCAAATAAGCACCACCAAATGACAGTGGTAAGCCTAAGGATTGAAGATCACCTACTGCGATATCAGCACCTTGTTCAGCTTGGGACTTGATAATGCTTAAGGCTTGACCTTCACTATTAAGGATGAATAAACCACCAGCTTGATGAACGAGATCAGCTACACCATCTAGGTCTTCGATAATGCCATAGTAATTAGGATTTTGAGCAATGAACCCCATGCTATCTTGAAGATGATCCTTCAAAGAATCTAGATGGGTTTCTCCGTGATGTGCTGGAACGACTTGAACCTGGATATGACGATAATGAGCATAGGTCTTTATCACGTCAATTGTTCTTGGATGGACGGTTTCAGAGACTAAAATTTTGTTTTTTCCTGTTTGAGCGTAAGCCATAAACATCGCTTCCGCAGTGGCTGTCGCACCATCATACATCGAAGCATTCGAAACATCCATCCCAGTGAGTTCACAGACCATCGTCTGATACTCAAAGATATATTGTAGAGTTCCTTGAGCAACTTCGGGTTGATAAGGTGTGTATGAGGTTAAAAATTCTTGACGAGAAATCAAGGCTTTGACAATAGATGGAGTATAGTGATCATACGCACCAGCGCCACGGAATATGACAAGTTCCTTATTTTGATTGGCAAGGCTCTTCATGTGTTCTGAGAGTATATGATCTGAAAACTGAGAGGGGATGGCATACGGTTTGGTCAGTCTAAGTGACTTGGGGATGGAAGAAAAGAGATCATCCAAGGTGTTAGCCCCGGTGATCTTCAGCATGTCCTCAATGTCCTGACGTGTATGCGGCAGGTATTTGTGCATTGGATTACTCCTCACATAGGGGTTCGTATTGTACGCTATTTAATAAAGATGTTAATTCTTCAGGTTTGGTCAGTTCGACTTTGGCAATCCAACTTCCATAGGGATCATCATTGAGAAGTTCAGGAGCATCTAAAAGTGCTTCATTAACTTCTAGAACTTTGCAAGATATAGGTGCATACACATCGGATGCGGCTTTTACAGACTCAACAGCACCTAATGATTCACCTTTTTTAATGTTTTTACCCACTTTGGGTAACTCGATGAAGACTACAGAACCAAGCGCATGTTGTGCATGATCTGAAATACCGATCCATGCGATATTTCCTTCTTGCTTCACCCATTCATGACTTTCACTGTAAAGTAAACCTTCTTTGACTAGCATGGAAAATTCCTCCTATTTATTGTATTTCTTTGTATAAAATTTACGATTTCTAACGCGAGCAGGAACAAAGTTATTTCTTATTTGAACAGATACATCAGTTCCTAATGAACTAAACTCGATATCGACTAAGGCATTGGCGATAGGTGTTTCAAGTGTGGGAAGTAGATATCCTGTGGTGACACTACCAATTTCCTTTTCACCTATAAAGACTTTGTATCCGTGTCTTGGAATATTTCTTTCTAGAAGTTCTAAGCCCACGATTTTCCGTTTAGGCGCTTCTTTATACGCTACGATAGCATCTCTTCCAATAAAGGATTTATCAAGTTTAACGGCGAAATTTAGACCAGCTTCTACAGGGTTGATCGATTCACTGATCTCATGACCGTAAAGAGGAAGATTGGCTTCAAATCTTAAGGTATCTCTAGCTCCAAGACCACAAGGTGTGACACCGTAAGCAATCGCTTTATCCCAAACATCATCGATTAAGTGAGGCTTTCCGTAAATCTCAAATCCATCTTCACCGGTATATCCGGTACGTGAGAAGATGACATATCCATCTTGATAAGGAACAACTTTATACGTCATAAAACTTAGATCGCTGCCATCGAGTCCAAGCATGGTTTTTACATTGGCTGAAACGAGTGGGCCTTGAATCGCGACTTGTCCATATTGATCGGATAGGTTTCGAGTGGTCACATGAAATGCTTTGGCTTGTTCACTGACCCAAGCGAAATCCTTATCGATGTTTCCAGCGTTGACGACAAGTAATATTTGATCTTCTTTGATCACGTAGACCAAAAGGTCATCCACGACAAATCCTTTTTCATCACACATTAACGAATAGGTGACTTTCGTTGTGTCAGGTGTGATAAGATTAGTAACGAGATGATTCACATAGGAGAGTGCATCTGCACCCTCGATTAAAAATTCACCCATGTGGGATACATCGAAAATTCCCATACCTGTTCGGACCGCTAAGTGTTCTTCAGTAATACCGGTATAAGATACTGGCATGTGAAATCCAGCATACTCAATCATTTTCGCATGTAACCCAAGATGTTTATCATGTAATGATGTGGTTTTCATGGTTATCTCCTAAAAGCGTTTTCTATACTCATTATACACCAAGTTTTTTTGTTTTCTATGAGAAATGAATACCATTGTTTATTTTTTAATAAAATAAAATACTATGGGAATTCATGGGAAATATGGATACATAGTGACATGGGAATATTGATTGCGATAAGTTGACTATACATTTAATCGTGGTATAATTAAGTAGATGAAATAATGGAGGAAATCTTATGTCAAAAATCGTTTTACTCCCTCTAGATGAAAGACCTTGTAACCTGATTTATCCGAAACAGATTTTTCATACCGATTCATTTCAAATCGTTACTCCCCACCCATCTGTTTTAGGACGAAAGAAGACTCCAGCGGATCTAAAATCTTTGGATCTTTTTATTGAACAGGAATCCAGGGATGCCATGGGTCTTGTTGTTTCCATGGATATGCTCCTTTATGGTGGACTCGTCCCTTCACGCTTACATCATTTATCAAAAGAGACTCTTTTGTCAAGATTTGAAATTTTATATAGCATCAAGAAAAAATATCCTGCTCTCAAAATTTTTGCATTTGATTTAATCATGCGTTGTCCCCAGTACAGTTCAAGTGATGAAGAACCTGATTACTATGGTCAATGTGGACTTGAAATCTTTAAATCAGGATTTATTGGTCATAAGATTGAACTTGGCCTCGCGACTGAAGAAGAAAAGAACTATCATGCATCGTTGAACATACCTAAAGAGTCTATAGATGATTATTTATCAAGAAGACAGATAAATCTTGAGATGAACAGAAAAACGATTGAACTCGTCAAGGAGCAGATCATTGACTTTCTGATCATCCCACAAGATGATGCAGCTCAATATGGATATACAGCTAAAAACCAAGAAGTTATTAAAGAAGATATCGATCGATTGGAACTCGCCCAGAAGATTTATATGTATCCTGGAGCAGACGAAGTGGCTAATACGCTTTTAAGCCGAATGTATCTAGCAGTGAATCAAAAGAAACCAAAATTCTACATTCATTATCCCACCCCTTCAGCTGCTCAAAGTATTCCCCTTCTTGAAGATCGTTATTTGGATGTGACCGTTCGTTATCAAATTAGAGCAGCAGGTGGAAGGATAGTTACATCGATAAATGAGGCAGATATTGTTCTGTTTGTCAATGCATCAGGAACCAAGATGGCATCCTCATCTCAGATACATCATAAGCGTGATGAAGGATTAAGAACACTAAGAAATTTGGTGGATTTTGTTGAGTTAATGGATGAAGTTATACATCAAGAAAATAAGGTTGTTGCCTTGGCTGATGTCGCTACTTTAAATGGCTCAGATCATGAGCTGATGCAGTTATTAAAACAAAAGAATCTTCTCCTGAAATTAGGGGCTTATGCAGGTTGGAATACATCTTCAAATACTTTGGGCACTACTATCCCGCACGCTATCCAAACTTGGGCACGAGGTACGTCTCAAGAACATTATGATTTCTTGGTCAGTAGATATGTTGAAGATTACGGGTATATGGCCTTAGTAAGGGGTTTAGTCATTGGTAGACTCAAGGACTTAGGGATGAATTATTTCGATGTTAGCAAAGATCTTTTTATGATTGAGACTATGGTTCATAATGAACTCAAGTCATTCATTCATACCTATCTAGAACCCATAGAAAAACATATTAAAATCCAACACGTTTGGATGCCCTGGAAACGCATGTTTGAAGTTGGTGTAGACGTTAAATACTTACCATAAAAAAAGACAAGGTTTAACCCATTGTCTTGTCAATTAAAGAGTGATGGAAATCACTTTTTTCTTTGTTGAAATTGATGATGAATAAACGCACCTAGCATACCAGAATCATTCTTTAATGTTGCTAGTTGAATGTCAAACGAGTCAATGAAATAGGGTTCAATTTTTTGCTTAAGCACGGATCTCAATTCTAAAATAAATTGATCACCTCGATTGGAGATACCTCCACCAATGACAAGATGAGAGGGATTGAAAGTGTAGATTAGATTGACGATACCATCTGCTAAATACTGATAAAATCGGTCAATGACCTTCACTGCTATAGGATCTTTTTGATCATATTTTTCGAAGACTTCATGGGTATGATTAACCTGAAGACCAAGTTCTCTCGCATACAAAAGTAAGGATGATAATGATGCTAACTTTTCATAAGGTATGCCATGAATCAGCATTCTTCCCCATTCCCCAGCACTGTATGAATTTCCATGAACTATTTTTCCATTAACAACAATTGCGCCACCAATACCAGTACCAATCGTCATAGCTAGGAAATCTTGCAAAGGGGGATTACCAAAAACAGATTCTGCTAGTGCAGCACAATTGACATCATTTTCAACTGTTGTAAATATACCAGTATTTTTTTCAATTTCTTCTTTGAGATGGATTCCTGCATAGTCTTTCATCGTATCCGTTGTTGCTAAAACAATGCCATGAATAGGATCGATAACTCCTGCAGAACTGATAGCAATTCCTGATATTTCATGTGTATGCTTAAAGTCATGGATCGTATCGATGATACGTAAAAGAATCGATGGTCCACCGAGATGTGCGTCGGTAGCCATCGAATACTTTTCAGTTAATTTGCCCTGATTGTTAATGATGCCGAACTTGATGGCAGTACCACCAATATCAAAGGATAGTATCATTAGGATAAGGTCGGTAAGGTAACAGATGTAGTATTGAATCCGGATAATGTAATCACTATATCAAATGTAATTAGATCATCAACCATCGTGAAACTTATGGTATGGATAAAATCGTCTTGAATGGTCATTCTAAAGTTAGAAGTAATCGCACCGCCCAAAAATGATTCAAGAGAACTATAATATTCAGTCATTAATATATAATATGTAGATGAACCTTCCGTTTGTTCGACAAAATAGTCTTTGTTAAAATTATTTATGAAACTGAGTTCAGCAGTTCCTTTTTCACTACATGTAATTTCAGATTTTTGCCATTCAATTCCAATGAGTTCATAGATATAGCAGACATCACTCGCTGTTTCATAATAAATAGTTTCATCAAGTGCATCCACTCTAGCAGCATCTTCATCCATTTTAACAATAACAGAATAGGACTCCTCATCTGAAGTGAACACTATGTTCATCTGATAACTATTCGCTTGGTTTGTTTGATCAATTGCCAAAGCAAGTGGATCTATCACCACTTCCATAGCTTTTACTACGAGCAGGAAAACTTTATCCGTTGAATATGACTGATAAGATAATGTAGCTGTGAGCGTTACAGTAGTATCTTCTGTTGGTCTGATAACAACACCCGAGGTGGAAATAATCAAAGGGTGGGATGATTCCCAAGAGATGTCAACATCTTCGATAGAATCAGTTAACGTAATATTTTGTGTTACTTGGCTTGAGTTATCATCTGTGGCAAACCCAATCGCTAAATCAACAATAACGGATTCAACAACTTCTTGATCTGTGGGAACATTAGGAGTTTCATCACAAGCGAACAATCCAAATGTAATGAGCAAAATAGACAACATCATGTATAGTTTTTTTGGCATTATTTGCACCTCATTTCAACGGTTATTATAGCACGATAAACATGTATAGTCAATTTATTTCAATAATGAAAAAAATAAATAATTTTCTTCGAAAAACGCAAAAATCTTTGTTTTACCGCTAAGTAAGCGTTTTTTTATTAAAAATCATGCGCGTAAGAAAAAGTGATTTTCATTGAATTGGGTATTGAAACCGCTTTTATTGTGTGTTATTATACTTGTAGAGACAAGTTACATGCATAGTCAACTTACGTCTTAAAATTTGAAAGGAAAAGTGAATGCAATGAAAAAACTCTTTAGTTTATTGTTACTCGTCGTATTAGCTGTTTCGCTAGCCGCTTGTGGTGAAGAAATTGCATACTTACCAGTGGATGAGTTTACAGATCAAATCGGTGGCATCCAAGATTCTCTTGATGGAATTCAAGACTCACTCGATGATTTTCTTCCACGCGATGAATATGTACCTTACACACCTGTGCTAAGTGATTATTTGGAAGATGAAGCAAGAAAACTTTCTTTACCTGCTTCAACTGTCACATCAGACATCGTTTTACCAACATTATCTGACATCGTTATCGTATGGCAATCCAGCCATCCAGAATATGTCAATGCAACTGGTAAAGTCAATCAACCCAGCTTTACAACGGGGGATGTCGAAGTTATTTTAACCGCTTTATTATTTAAAGATGGTCAAGTGACTGCAAAGAACTTCACATTAACAGTTCCTGCACTTCCTGAATCAGATCAGGAAAAAGTTGCTGGTGCTATCAACTCTATCGGTGACATCTTGGAAGAAGACATTATCAACGAATCAGTTGATCTTCCAACAATGGCAAATGGCGCAAATATTCAATGGGAAACAACAAGTCCATCTTATTTCAGCGCAACTGGTCAAGTATTACGTCCTCATTTTGACCAATCCAATGCAACTGTTGTATTAACAGCTTACGTTTCTGCAGGTAAAGTCTTCCAGATGTATAAGAAGACTGTCACTGTTGAAAAGATGCCATATAAACAATATGGTATGCTCGCATCTGGTCCATTCCAAGCCGCTAATGTCAATGCGACTATGGGTGCTCCACTTACCTTCAAACTCGTCACTCAAGAAGGATATGAAATTTACATTCCTTATAGCAATGTCAATGCTGAAAACATTTTGATTAGTTCACCATATCCAATGGTCTATACACCAGCTTTTGAAGGTACTCAAGTGCCACTAGCAGTGAACAATCTTGGTGTGGTTGCAGGTAGTGACTGGGGTGTTGCGTTTACTATTGTTGATGGCGTTATTGACACTATTTATGATGGTATTGGTAAGAAGATATTCAATGCTGAAAATCCAGCAGGAATCGCACTTGCAGCAGGTACAACGTATCTTACAAACATTCCTATTCCTGAAAACGGTTATGTCGTTGTGTTCCACAACTCAGCTGCATCGATTGGTAATACATTAAATGGTCGTGAATTCGGTCGTAATGTGCTCGGTGTCAATACAGCTGCTCTTGGTAAGACATTGACCATGGAAGGCTTAACACTTGATGCTACAGGTATCCAACTCACCGGTGGTGTGTTCTGGAGAGGTTTCGTTGATGTAACTCTTCCCTTTGAATACATTAATCCAGCTCCTTGGAAGATGTGGGTAGATTATGCAACTACAGCTATGACAACCTCCAACTTTGCATTCTTCCAAAGCTTATCAATAACTTCTGATGAACTTGCTCCTGCGGCAGATGGATCGAATGTTATTGGTGCATATCCATTACTCTTTACTGCAGCATACTTTGATGCATTTGGTGGTACAGCGATCAATACAGGTCAGGGTTATACTTTAGCCGCAGTTATGAGTCCTGAAGCTGAAAAGACTCAGATTATTCAAGTTCAAGAAGAAGATAGAGAACTTATTCTTCAAAATGAATATGAAATTTATCGTGTCTATGATGGTATTGGTGGTTCTATTAAGACTAAGAATGCTGCACAAGTAACTTTAGCTGGTGGAGATTCTGGTAAGAATATGGCTATTGCTCGTGATCAATTCTTAGCATTCTGGGCAAACAATGGTGTCGACTATGCTTCAGATACCCACAACCGTCGTATTGCAGCAGACTATTTCTATGCAATTGATAACTGGGTTTGGGGTGTTCAAGTTATTACTGAAGATGACATGCTAGCAGCAGGTTATCGTAAGTTCTTGTTTGTTGACATTTTCGATCAATTCGAATTTGTTGAATAGTCAATAAAAAAATAATCGAATAAAGCGGGATGTTTACATTCCGCTTTTTCTTTTGTGCGTAAGAAATTAGTTTAATTTCTTAAATGTCGAAAAAATTCTTGTAATCTTCAAAAAAAACGGTTATAATACTTATATAGACAACCTTACGTCTTTTTATCATTTTTGAGCAAATGAGGTGTGATGCGTGACAATAAAGAAGGGAATTCTCCTCACATTAGGCTTGATCATAATTAGCTTGATTGTTGCAAGCTTTTTTCAGAATGAAGAAGCGATGCTGACCCATGGATTCAAAAAGGATCTTGAACTTGCTGATTTTGAAGATAGCGAGTATGAAGCATACCTTAATCAAAATGAGATGATTAGACCTGAAGAAAGTTATCGTTTAACTTCGGATCACATGGATCCTTCTTTGAGTTATGGCTATGAAATTATTGCTGGCGATGCATATGAAAAAACTGGGAACCTAATCATGGCAGATGACAGTTCATCCATTCATTTACTGTTTAACATCATCGATGCCGGTTACTACAATATTCAATTACACTATTATCCCATCGAAGGTAAAAGTAGTCGGATTGAACGATCCCTCATGATAAATGGTGAGCTTCCTTATCGTGCGGCAGAAAAACTTTCTTTTGCACGGATTTGGATCAGTGAAACCAGTACGTTTGTTCAAGATCAAAACGGGAATGATATCATTCCACGTCAAATCGAAGCTCCACGCTGGGTGGAAACGACATTAACAGACTCAGAGGGTTTAATCACAGAATCCCTACTATTCTACTTCGAAAGTGGAGCAAATACCATTGATTTTACGGCACTCAAAGAACCAATATTAATCGACTCTTTTTTCATCTTCCAAGAAATGGATGTCAATCCTTACCTAAGTTACAAACAGAATCTAACTAATGCAACCGATACACTCTTAGGGGAAGAGATGATACTTATTCAAGGACAAGACATGCTTGAAAAATCATCACCTACGTTATATCCTATCGCGGACCGGACATCAGCAATATCCACTCCTCAAAGCAGTTATGCACTCCGTGCAAACACGGGTGGAGGGTATAATTGGCGTATTGTAGGTGATTGGATCACCTATGAGTTTGATGTTGAAAATGCAGGTTTTTATCACATAAGCCTTCGTGCAAAACAATCGTATATCCGTGGTGCCTATGTGACAAGACGGATGAGAATTGATGACCAAGTACCTTTTGCTGAAGCTTCGGAAATTCCCTTTGTCTATTCTGGGAATTGGAATGTTTACACGGTTGGTGAAGAAGATGCTTATGAATTTTATCTTACTCCTGGTCGACATGAAATAAGTTTTGAAGTCGTTCTAGGTGATTTTAATGAGTCCATACGTGAAATATCTGAAGTAATCAATACACTCAATAAGGTTTATCGTGACATCATTATGATTACCACGGCACAACCCGATTTATATCGTGATTATCTTCTTGTGAATCGTCTTCCGGATATGTTACCAACCTTTGCAGAGACACAAGAAACGTTAGAGAAAATTTCTGATAATCTTTTTCAGATGACTGGTGAATCCTCAACACATACGGTGATTTTGGATAAAGTTGCACTTCAACTAGCTGCATTTATTAAAGAACCTGAGACCATTCATCGCCGTTTATCGGAGTA
>QZKD01000037.1 GCA_003605085.1 Acholeplasma sp.
TCGATGAAGATATTTGCATTGACTGTGGTGCATGCCAAGAAGTTTGCCCAACAGACGCGATTATCGAAGTTTAATGCTTAATTAAGATGAAAAAGGAGCATGAATGCTCCTTTTTTATTTTTGTAACTAAAAGCTATATGACATCGATCCCTTGGCATCGTCTCCTACAACGCGTAGACGTGCTCTATTGTCTTGTAATATCAATTGATTAGTTCCTTCTTGAAGTTCAATGATTCCATCAAGATCGCTAACAATGATCACCTTAAAACGTCCACTAGAAATATCTGTGGAAACAACAATCGTCAATTCTCCATCGTGATCAAATGATCTCAAGGTATAAATTCCTGAAAAGCGATTAAACTCAATCGAATCATTCCGTTCAACCATACCTAAAAATGAATACGTATCTCCTGTTGCCAGCATTTTCTCATCATTGTCAAATAATTCTCCATGTTCAGAAAAATTGCATGCAGTAAGCATAAAACTCATGACGAATAACGTGCATAAAATACCTAATTTTTTCATGTTTAATTTACCTCAGATTCCGTTCTAAATAACTCATAGTATTCTTTATGTTCATCAAGTCGTTCTTGTGCTGTTCTTAGAACATCCTCAAAATCAAGATGAAAATAACTTAAGATAGGAAAGATTAAATCATATTCAGCTTGTTCAATCTTGAAATCAGCAATCGAAATTAACAACAATTCTTCCACCACACGACGTACAGCGATAGGACTCATCGCTTTAACTGCTTTATATAAAGCATCAATTGGTATTTTATATGCCATAATTTTTTCTGGATCCAAGCCTATCATACTGCATAAGACGATGAGCATTTGTACTTCTTGTGGTGTAATGATGCCATCTGCTTCAACCATGTAATGAGCCAAAATCACTAATACAATTTGATCAAGTGGCGTGAGTTCGCTCATTAGATTAAAGCTCTTATAAAAGTCTTTATAGTGATTCATATCAAATCCATGAAGAGATGCCATGTAATCAATCAGTGATAATTCTTGATGCTTAAGTTTTTTATCGACAGACATCATCGTATACCCCATGCGGAGTACCTCAAGCAATTTCTTATCGCCAATGACGGATAAGATATCTTTGATCTCTTCATCGGATAAACGATCGATTGCTTTTAAATCGATATTCATACTTTGAGCAAACATCCAAATCAAATTAAGTTCTTCAAGTTTAACATCAAGATCAGATGTCACAATCATATTTAGAAATACGATAATCGCTATTTTTTCTTGATCAGAATAATTTTCCATAAACGACATGACATTCACCTCTTTCAATTTTATTATACTTGATTATGGGAAAAGAAAAAACACCAACCGGTGTTTTCATATAAGGTATTCCCCATAGATAATACTACAAGAAATCAATCAGTTAAAAACGAAAACGTATAAATTTATTGCGAGAATGAAAAACGTAAAACACTTAATTTGAATCCCTAAAAACTAAATGTAACATTTCAAACGAAAACATTTATCTATGGGGAATACGCCTTCAGTATACATCGATATCACTCAATGTGCAAGTGTAATATAAAAAAAGGATCTAACGATCCTCATTTTTCTTTTCATAGGGTTTCTTTTCAAAAGGTTTTTGATAGGGACGATTTTGTCCTTGACCTTCTCTTGGGGTATAAGGCTTTCTGCCTTCTTGGCCTTCTTTTGGTGTGTAGGGTTTGCGGAATTCTTGACCT
The DNA here is from genome assembly GCA_003605085.1 of Acholeplasma sp. Classification (GTDB taxonomy): domain Bacteria; phylum Bacillota_I; class Bacilli_A; order Acholeplasmatales; family Acholeplasmataceae; genus Peloplasma. Next base: position 1,721 of record QZKD01000037.1, read on the forward strand.
TCTCTTGGTGTGTATGGGGGTCTGCCTTCTTGACCTTCACGTGGAGTATATGGTTTTCTATTATCTTGACCTTCACGTGGTGTATAAGGTTTTCTGCCTTCTTGACCTTCGCGAGGTGTGAAGGGTTTTCTTCCCTCTTGGCCTTCACGTGGTGTATAAGGCTTTTTAAACTCTCTTGGTTTAGATGGATCGTAAGGTTTTCTTTCTTCAAAGGGACGCTTGCTGTATGCTTCGCTCTTCGCCATTGAAATCATGGGTTCGTCATCTTTAACAGCCACTTCCCTCTTGTTGGTGCGTGGCAAATCCGAACGCTTAAATCCTTTTTTATCGTCTCTTTCATCCATGAGTTCGTGATAAGATTTTTTACTGCTCTCTTTGTAGGTTTTCACAAAATTAGTTTCTTTCCTTTTTAGATTTGTTTGGTGATTCGTAGGCGTATGTGAGCCAAAAAGTAGCTTTTTTATACGTCTAATTTATCCCTCGAGATAATCTTATAATGATTTCATCATTTTGTCAATTATATCCGACCTCTTACAAAAAAATAAGCATAATATGCTCATTTTTCTTTTAATTTGGAAGCTGCGGGTTCATCTAAGATAATTGTGCAGTTCGGATGGAGTTGTAAGATGGATGCAGGTAGCTGGGATGTTACATCACCATAGATCATTTGATGGACCGCTTCAGCTTTTTCAATACCTGAAGCAATGAGCAATAACTCTTTAGCTCGCATGATGTTTTTTATGCCCATGGTGATGGCATATTTTGGTACATCATCCAGTGAGCCAAAAAAGCGTGAGTTATCTTTTCGTGTTCGTTCATCTAATGTTACAACGAAAGTTTCATTTCCTAGGGGTGTCCCAGGTTCGTTAAATCCGATATGACCATTAGACCCGATACCTAAAACTTGCAAATCAAGCGGGTTCTTTTTTAGCAGTCGATTGTATTCTTTAGCAATCTCATCGATTCTTTCGATGTCGTTATCTGGAATGTGAATATTTGCTAGTTGGATATCGATATGTTTAAAAAGATGCTCATTCATAAATGAGTAGTAACTTTGTGAGTGTGACCGAGGGATGCCTACATATTCGTCTAAATTAAACGTCATCACATCTTTAAATGAGATTTCTTTTAAACGATAAGCTTTCACTAAACGTTCGTAAAGACCAATCGGTGATGATCCTGTGGCTAACCCAAGTTTCGCATATGGATTTGACTTTAATAGCGTGATCACTTTTTGTGCTGCTTGATCCGATATCTCGCTGTAATCACGACAGATAATGATATTCATGGGGTCTCCTAAAAAATAGCTTTTAATGACTCGCGGATGTTTCCGTTATGTTGTTCCAGTAACTCTTTAATCTTTTCAGGTTCTTCAATGTGGGAGATGATACCAAAAATGGCATATTTGACCGAATTATACTTGGCAAGATATGTTTCAGCAACCTCTTCGGTGCAACCCGTAATTTCCATCACAATATTGGTTGCTCGAGAGACCAATTTGTTATTTGACATTTGGACATCGATCATTAAATTTTCATAGACTTTCCCAATTTTGACCATCGATGCAGTAGTAATCATGTTTAGGATCAGTTTTTGGGCGGTCCCCGATTTCATACGTGTAGATCCTGTCAGCGGTTCAGCACCAGTAATGGCTTCGATGGGATAATCTGCCACTTTGGCAAGTTCAGAGCGTTCTGCTGTGGTAATACACGCCGTTTTCGCACCCACTTCTTTGGCATACTCAACTGCACCGATCACATAAGGTGTTCTACCTGAAGCCGCAATTCCTAAAACGATATCTTTGTTGGTCAGATGGATCGCTTTTAAGTCTTGATGAGCTTGCCATTTGGAATCTTCCACACCTTCGATGGCATACCGAAGTGCTTCATCGCCGCCAGCAATAAGTCCAATCACCATATCGTTACCGACACCAAACGTCGGTGGGCATTCAGAGGCATCAAGTACACCAAGTCTTCCACTTGTGCCCGCACCAATATAGATAAGTCTTCCCCCATGAAAAAAGGCTTCGGTGACATGATCGACGACTAAAGCGATTTGATCAATCGCTTTTTCTACGGCAAGTGGTACTTTTTTGTCTTCTTCATTGATCATTTTAAGCATGTCTTTAGTACTTGCAATATCGATATTCTTCGTGTTTTCATTGCGTTTTTCTGTGCTGATTTTACTGATGTCTACCATGATTTCACCTCGTTTATCGTCCCTAATCCGTGCCAGTAAGCACCCATCACAGATTCAAGGGGGCGTTCTTCCATCTCATAGTCTTTGAGATGTCTTTTTAGATATTGTTCAAGCGCTTCTTTGACAAAGGGTGCATTTTGAATAAATCCACCGCGAAGCGCAATCTTGATTTTCTCATTTTGATGAAGATGTGTGGCTGCTCTAACAACCTGAATACCGATACCATAACCCTCTTTGGCCAAGAGGTGATACGCTTCTTTATATTGGAGTGCAAGTTCAGAAATCGTCTTTGCATAAAGAGACAATTCTGTTTTTGTCTTTTGATAGACATGTTGAACGAGATCTTTGCGAGTTTCAATATGCAACTCTTCCATGAATTTCTTTTGAAATCTCGTTGGTTTAGCTCCTAAATCAAACATCTTTGTTAATCCCTTGAGTGCTGAGATCACAAGATGATACGCAGAGCCTTCATCACCTAAAAGATAACCATAGCCACCGATAATCTGTTGTTTCTTCCCATCATCAATCATCAGTGCACTACCTGTACCACTGATCACCATGATGACTCCTTGATCTTTTTGTCTTTGGATGGAGTATAAGGCAAGCTCAGCATCCGTAATGAGTTCTACAGTCGCGTGATACGTATTTTCAATCGAGGATAAGAATGCTTCTTTATCGTGAATATTGGTAGCTCCTGAAATGCCCATAACAATATGAATACGATCAGAGTCTTTCCTACGACTTAAAAGTGCGTGAATGGTCTTATGAATATTTTCCTTGGCGAGTGATTCTTGAATGGTGAAGTTAGAAAACCCAAATTCAGCACGTTCAATTTCGTTCCCCTGTTCATCAAAGAGTACACCTAATGTGGTTGTTCCCCCACCATCAATGCCTAGAATGTAGCGGTTCATAATGGACTGGAATCCTCCCTTCTAAACGTAGATCGCCTTTGAGATACCCTAAAAGTACACGAATCGAGTTTGGGGTATATTCATATAGACAAACATAGTTTTGGATATGTTCAGTATAGTAAAGATCAAAGGGATTACGCATCGCGATGACATGGAGATCTTTTCCTAGTTTTGATAGTTCATCAATCAGTTTAATCTGTGATGGATAGATATTAGCATTATAGGAAGTCATAATGATTTGATCGACATCTTTTGCTTGTTCAATCACAAAAGATATATCATCCTCTGAAGGTATAATAGGCACACGTTGTGTCTTTAATTTGGGAAGTTCCTTATGAATATGAGCCACAATATCATATAAACCATCGGTATCATCTGCTTGTGTCGTCGCTTTTGGAAGCATGCCAATAAATAGTGCAGACGCCTTAAGTTTTAAAGGTTCTCCCTTGACAAGAGTCAATGCTTTTTTGACAATATGATAACTAAAGGCTTGGTGTTCTTTATTTTCAACATGGTGTTTAATGGCTTCATAAGGCTTTTCTAAATCTATAGGTTTGAGCTTAGATTTTGTGTCAAGCACACGTTTGACACGTTCATCTAAAACATCTAGTGGAAGTTCGTTGGTTTCTATGGCGTGTTTAATTCTTTGGATGGCCTCGATCTGTAAGGGTTCTGAGTGACAGATACAGACGAGATTTGCCCCTGCTTGAATCGACATAAGCGATGCTTCAACGGTTCCATAGTGATCTTGGATCGCTTTCATTTCCATTCCGTCGGTGACGATTAAACCTTCGAATCCTAAAGTCTCTCTTAAAAATCCAGTTAAGCATTTTTTTGAAAGTGTGGTAGGTCTTCCCTCTTCGGTGAATGCTGGAAAATTAATATGGGAGCTCATAAGTGCTCCAATACCTTCTTTAATGGCACGTTTAAAGGGCACAAGTTCAATGGCTTCAAGACGTTCCAATGGATAATCCACAGATGGAAGTGCAAGATGTGAATCTAAATGAGTATCTCCATGACCTGGAAAGTGTTTCCCTGTTGCAAAAATATGATTTTGTAATCCTTTGATATATTGGATACCATAATCAGCCACACGGATAGGATCATCACTATAACTTCTGACACCAATGACCGGATTTTTAGGATTGTTGTTGACATCGAGCACTGGAGCTAAATTCATGTTCACTCCTAGAGCAAGCAACTCTTCTCCCATGAAATCTCCCATTTTATATGCATCGTCTAAGCTCCCTGCTGCAGATAATGTCATCGCTCCAGGGAAGAATGTTGCTCCATGGAAAATCCGGGTCACCATCCCACCTTCTTGGTCAATAGAAATAAACATGGGGATGCCTAAGGTTTCATGCGCTAATTTTTGTAAGCTTTGATTGAGTGTGAAGAGTTGTTTTGGATCTTTTGCGTTGCGCGCAAAAAGGATGATGTTACCCACCTTGAGTTCTTTAATCAGATGAATGGCATGATCAGTGATATCTACCCCTTCGATACCAAACATCAACAGTTGTCCAATTTTCTCTTCAATGGTCAATCGACTTATGTCATAGTTCATAGATGTGATAGCGCTCCTTGATTTTTGTAAAAGCTGCTTTGTCCTGCTTTAGTTTCTTTTTAATTTCTTCTAGAGTTAATCCATCTTCACTGGCAAAACGATCACCCGTTAATAAACTGATAAATGGGGCTCGTCCACCTGAGTAAGGATTGAGGATTTCAAATTCTTTATGCATATGTCTGATCACATCTAAAAGCACATAGCCCGTATAGACGGGTTCATATAGATCTTTATCTATAAGATAGAGTTCTATACCGTGGCAGAGAATGCCCTGATGCTTAGAAAACATCGGTGTAAAGTATTGACTTCGAAAGGCAACACCTTTAAGATTATATGCATTTAATGCTTCTATCACTTCTTCTGCCTTCAGCCAAGGTGCACCAATCAAAGAGAATGGTTTCGTGGTTCCTCGACCTTCCGACATATTCGTGCCTTCAAATAGACATGTTGCTAAATAATGATACATCGTTTCTAAAGTGGGAATATTAGGAGAGGGTTGTACAAAATGACGCCCCGTGGCTAAGAAATCCATCTTGCGTGTCCAACCTTGCATTTTGACAATATCCAGTTGGCACTTAATTCCATATTCTTCATTAAAGAGCATCGCCAGTTCGCCTATCGTTAACCCATAACGTTGTAAAATGGGATAATATCCGACAAAGGAACGGTAATCAAGATTCAGGATATTCCCTTCCACATGAATGCCATCAACCGGATTAGGTCTATCAAGGACTACAAAATGTTTGTTATATTCAGCACATGCGCTCATCGCATAAGCCATCGTATATAAATAGGTGTAATAGCGTGTACCCACATCTTGGATATCAAAAAAGAGTACATCAAGGATATCGAGCATTTCTTTGGTGGGACGACGTGTTTTCCCGTAGAGAGAATAGACATATGCTTTCGTCTTTTCGTCGACATAAGGTTCAAGCTCAACACCTGCTTGTACATTCCCACGAATCCCATGCTCAGGTGAGAATAAAGCTACTAAATTCACCTTTTCACTTAATATATCAATGGTTGAGCGGAAATGATCATCAACCCCCGTAGGATTGGTGATTAAGCCAACACGTTTTCCTTCGAATAAGTGCATGTATTCACTTATGTTTTCTAAACCAACTTTAATCATGACGTTCTCCTAGGGATATGATATAGTTCGTCGCTTTTTCGTGAACGAAAACAGCAAGAACCATGGGAATGGATAAGCCTCCAAATATAGCAAACAACATCGTCACTTGTGTCAACATAAGTGCGAAGGGAATGAGATGTATCAACATCAGTAAAATCGTTCTAAGAAAATATTTTCCCGATAGTGCAAACGCTAGTTTCATCATCAAACCTAGTTTTAATCTCGGATACGTCGTCACAATGGGCAGTGTATATAATGTCACCACAAAGACTACAAACAAGAAAGCAAACGCGATGTAATATCCGATTTGATAAAACAACGTTTCATGGCTAGAAAGTACGTTGACGTAATAGGTCACATTATAATAGCCTAATAAAAGAACAATGATCAAGATCAATCCGATTTGAAGTTTGCGCATGAAATCCGCTTTGAAAAAGGCAAAATAACTTGAAAATAAGCGAACTTCATTTTTGTGGGTATACTCATAAAAGAGTTTATACCCAGCTGCAAGCGAGGGAAACAAAGTGATTAAAGGAATTGACGTTAAAATCATCAAAACGTTGATCATGATGATTCGAATCACCCAGTCTGCGATGCGATTTATTTTTTGATAGATGGATGACTCGTAGTTCATAAAATCCTCCGATTAACCAACAATACCTGTCCGTTCAATGGATTCCACAAATCCTTTTTGGACAAATAAATACATGATGAGAAGTGGAAGCATCATAAGTAATGCCGATACATTCGAAATGAGGGCTAAGAACAATGGGTTTTCCCATATATCTTGACCCACAAGGTCAAGTGCTCCCGCATAGAAAAGTGCTGCATACACATTTTCAGCTGCGTTCAGTAAACGCATGGTAAGTAGCGGGAAATCAGCTTTTGATACTTCAAATATCTTAACGAAATAAGCATCATTCCATTGCCATACAAAGGCGAATAATCCCACCGTGACCATCGCGCCACGTGCATTAGGTAACATGACATTCCAGAATGTGCGGAATACCGAAGCACCATCAATCATGGCTGATTCTTCTAATTCTTTGGGAAGTCCTCTAAAGAACTGTCTAAAGATATAAATAAAGATTCCTGAACGAATCCCCATGCCTAAACCAGACATAAGGTAAATCGCACCTTCCTTACCAATGAGCTGTAAATCTCTAAAATAAAGATATTGCGCCAGCGATAATGCTTGAGGTGGAATCACAATCGTTAAGATGACTAAGACGAAGAGGATATTGCTTCCTCTAAAGCGTAGTCTTGAGAATGCATATCCTGCTAAAGCAGTCGATGCCATCTGCAAAATCATCGCGAAGAAGGAAAGCTTAAACGTATTGAGAAGTGCATCCCAATAATCTAAAACCATAATCGATAATTTAATATTTAAGGTAGACCATACTTCTGGAATCCATACAACTGCAGGATTGTTGACATCTTCAGGTGCTCGAAGCGCCATTAATATCTGCTGAATCGTGGGAAATAAGATGACAAAGCATAATCCAATTAAGAAAACATAACGAACGACTTGACTCGTGATCTCTTTAATCTTACGGTTACGCTTAAAGACCACATGAGGTTCTCTCATCTTTTCCACATATCCTGTAATCTGGGTTCTAACCTGATCAAAGATGTTAGTTTTCATAGTGCGAACCTCCAATCTTTAATCCTTTAGCGATCACAGCAAGTGATCCCAACATCACCACGATGGTTGCTACATACACCCATGCCATCGCTGAGCTAAGTCCCCAGTTTTGTTGATTGAGTTCATCTGAGATAATCGTTGAGACAGGGGATGTCAAGAAAGTATCGACAAGAGCATAGACAGTGACAGTCACGATGTGTGGTGAAACATTGGGTAATGTGATTAACCAAAACATTTCATACCCTGTCGCTCCTTCAATTTTCGCTGCTTCATATAAGTGTTTAGGCACTGACTGAATGCTTGCTAGGAAAAGTAAAATAGGAACGCCTGCTAAAGCGAGGATATCATAGATTCGGTCGATCAATCCTACGATAAATGTCACGAGAATTGGGGTAAGTCCTGTTTGAATCAAATAGAATTCCAAATCAAAGATTTGATCAATTCCTGATTGTTCTAAAATTTGAGCAATCGCTTCGCCTCCACCAAGTGCAGTTGCTACTGCTGCGGAGTTTAAAATGACAGGAATAAAGAAGATTGCTCGAATGACTGCTCTTCCTCTAAACTTCATATTTAAAAGCACTGCGATAAATAGACTAAAGATTAAGAGTACAGGTAAATTAATCAGTGAATCCACAGTCGTATTAATCAGTTCTACTTTAAATGATGAGGTTTGAGTGACGTGTGTGTTAAATGCGTAGATATAGTTATCAAAACCGATGAATTCTCGTGTGATTTCACCCACACGTGGTGTTAACTGATAAAAACTATACATGAAAGATTCTATTAGGGGTACTAAAAACAGTAAGATGAATCCCAAGATCCACGGTGCTAAGAAAATGGCTGCCCAAATGCGCTTTTGATTTTTATATGAAATTTCAAACTTTTTCTTCGCGTTTTCGTTATAGGGACGTTTTGTGAATAATTTTTGCATTGTTCTAACCTCCCACAACGACATAATCTAAAGCATCTATGGTTGTTACACCTATAGTAACTGGACTTAGATTATAGTTAATCCATAGCGTTAATCCATGGGAATACGTCACTTGATAGACATTCAGTCCAATTCGTTCATGGTTGATTAGATATCCTTCGTGGATTCCAAGATCATCCATGGTATTGACCTGCAATTCAATCAAATCTACCCAATTGGTATATTGAGTCGACATGTAATAGTTATATTCCGTAGCTAAAAGTTCTCTTGAATCATCATAAGAGAGGGTATACTTAAGGTTTGATCCTGTTTCTAAAACTTTTAAGAAATTGTAATCGACACTGCGTGAGTTATTGACATTGATACTCTGTGTCGAGTAATCAATTAGTCCTGATAAAGCGAGTTGTACGAGAGGGATTTGATCATCGATGATGGAATAAAGAGTCGCTTCTGTCGGAAGATCGGTGATGACATCCGCATAAGGTATAGCAAAACCAAGCGGATTCTCAAGCATAATCGTCTCAGTCATTCCAGCAAGAACCATTTCTTGAATGCGAAGCGCATCCTGTCTATAGATCACATCCGATTTCGTATAATGTCCTGAAAGAATAGACCCCATGTAACCTAAGGATAAATAATTTCCATCGTAATCCTTGGTAAACCGATCATAGATCGCTTGATAATAGACTGGATTAATCACAAAATCATCTGCGGAATGTTGATACTGAGTTTCAGAATAAGGAAGTCTTGAAGGGTAATGGTACGTAAATGCTAAGGATAATGAGCCATCAATTCGACTTGCCGTATAGCGGTAGCGATCAAAAAGTTTATGATAATCGCTTGCAGTGGATAGATCGATATTTGCATAAAGAGGAATTCCTAATTCATCTAACGTATTTTCCAAATGGTTATATCCACGCTTCCCACCTAGTATTCGTTCAATATCGGCTTTCGTGTGAAGATCAGAGGATAAGCCACCATTCATTAAACCTAAATAATTAATCGATAATGAAGTAAGACCTAGATCAATCATCTCTGAGATAATGGATTCAGCTTGTTTAAAGGTGGTCATAGATCGTGTGGTATAGTAAGGAACACCTAAAACAAACTCTTTTTTGTCATATGCTCCAATAAAGGACAGATTTAAAATGGTGTCTTCAGTTTGGTCTTTATCGGTAAGCCCTTGGTTTAAAAGATAAGTGCGATACGCATTAGCAATACCTACGTAGGAGTTATCTGTGCCTGTTAAGAAATGATAATCCACAGAAAAGTCAGTATTTACAATAGCCTTAGTCCATAGATTCACACCATATTGATTGAACCCAGATCCTAACATGACGCGTTCGGTTTCTCTCATATCAAAGGAAGTGAAGACTTTGTTATAGGAATCAATACGTCCACTGACATCGGCATGGATATTGGCCATGGCATCACCTTGACTAATGATCGCTGCATAACCTCCATCTTCCTTGACCATGCCATAAAGAGGTATATTAATCTTTTGTTGCTCTTCTTCCATCTTATAGGGTAGTAAGGATAAATCTTGACCATAAAGATGTTTACGATAAGGATTTTGATAGGATTTTCCATTATTAAAATCGATTACAGCACCGTTCCCATCGGGTAAAACGATGTATCCTTCTGTTTCAACATCAGCCACTTCAGATACTGCCGTACCAAAGAGTGGATATAAAATGATATTGGCAATTTTCACATTGTCGGGTTCGACGATGGAGTCTCTTAAGATGGTCGTCTTAATCCCTTCTTCTGTTAACAAGACTTCGACAGCAACTTCAAAGGATACTTTTTCATAAAACTCAAAATAACCATAAAGTGCATTTTCTTCAATGGCTCTTTCACGGGTATAACCTAGTTTCTCATAAAATATTTCATATAACCGATTTTTTACCAACCGTGACATGCTTTCGTAGGCTGTAATTTCATAAAGTCCAGTTTCTTCATTAAATCCTTTATAGGCAATGCTTTCAAGAATGGAACGATCTTCTAGTGTCTCCATCACATCTTTGGGAAGATATTTGGGGAAGAAGAGATAGTCAATTTCTAAATCTTCGATGCGATAAAGCACTTGGAAACCATTGGATAGATATTTAATATCATAAGTTCTCGCACCAGCATCATTTAAAACACTTGCTGGATGTGAAATGGCAAGTTTGTAGTTATTAATCGTGGTTGATGCCCCTGCTTTATCGAAATAGGTAATTTCTAAGGTTGATTTTTGTTTTTCAATCGCGGTGACGGTAATATTCTTACCTGGAGTGGTTTCCCAAGGATCACGATCATTGGGGTTAGAGCGCCAAATGGTGCCACTTCGTTTGTCTAAAACACGGAAATATGAGGTTGTTTCATCAAGGTATAATGCAAAATCATCGTTTTCAGCAACCCATCTATCGACATTAGATAATGTTTCAGCGTCCATGAATCCTGTTTTTTCAAAGGATTGAACGTCTCCTAGTGGTATGGTGGATGCTTTGAGATTAAAGAGGAAGACATAACCAAGAAGCAAGATAACGATCAAAGAGAGGATAATGATTTTTTTCATATCGACCCCTCCTAATAACGCAAGTTTAGCTCTTCATAGATCGAGGCTATGAACGAGATAAACTGCTGAATTAAATCAAAGAACAACAAACCTAAAAACATCATGACACTCATCGATAAGACGGTTGCGATAAATGCTAAGATGGTTTTTCCTAAACCATATTGATGAATATTTAAAACACCCATGAAAAGCATCCATCCTGTAAGAGCGTAAGCAATGCCCATAAGTAGTTGATAAAATGCCATTTCTTCTAGCGTTAAAAAGTTGGATAATATGACCGCAGGATACCCAATCACGATGAGCGGGAACAACGCATACCCTGTGACCATCAGTATTTCAACATATTTTCCTTTACCTTCCATCAATGTTGTCACCGACCAGTTACCCACGGTAAAAAGGAAGATCAGCAAGGCGACAGAAAAGATTTCTTGGAGTGAGTTGAGTTCTAATGGATTGTTTGGGTTAATGAGAACTCCTTCATATTGAAATTGGAAAATTCTGAAGAAAGCAAACAATAAGATAAAGACGATAGCTACAGAGAGTTTGCCCTTCTTATAACGCTTAAATTCTTCAAATCCATCAAAGGGATGTAAAAGTAACGTTTTGGGAAACTTAAAATAATCGTTGATGAACTGTTTCATTTTAGTCTTCATACAAGATCGAGCCTCCCTTCCGATACGTCTTTCTTATCTTGAGTCCGATCCAAGTGCCTCCTAAAAGAACCACCACAAGGACGATATAACCAAAGTTTTCTTTAATGATTGCATTTCGATATTCTTTGAATGCTTTTGAATAGTAATACTGATCATGGCCAAGATTGAAGTAATCCATCGCTTCTTCGAAACGACCTTCTCTGAGTAAGTATTTCCCTATTCCGTTATACGCAATTTCGTAGTTGGTATTCAGTTTAAGCACATCTTGCCATATTTCTGCCGCTTCATCAAACTGACCATTGATATGATAACCGATCGCTTGATTGACAGCACGACCGAACTCGGTGAGCCGATAGACGATGACTGTTCTTGATTTTCGATCTAAGACTAATAGATCATCTCCTAAATAACCGATCGCTACACCTTCGGTGAACTTATCGGATTGTGAACCTTCATCACCATTGATATAAAGAAGATTTCCTTCGCTATCATAGGTAAATAATCTCGAACGCTTTTGGTCAAGAACAGTATAGATTCCATCTTTTGTTGCGGCGATGTCCACTAAAAGTGAAGGTCCTGAAACCACGTAATTATTCATACCATCAATATAATGAATATCTCCCATGGGTGGATGATATCCATTCTTCTTAATGACATCCACGCCTTTAGGATTGATAAGCTGAATGGTGTTTTCAGCGTTATTATCCGAAGGTTTTGAGGTGGCATAGATAAAGCTTTGTTCATTGATTTGAACCGATGTATATTCTGTGGGCAGATAAAGTTGGAGTTGAGCGAGTTGTGCTTCAGTCATTAAAGATCGTCTAAAAATTTCAAGTGGTGTGAGAGAGACTGGATTCACCCCAGTAAAACGATTAAATGATCCATCGTTATTGACTTCAATGATCCCTTCATAGACGTTTTTTGCGACGACGTACATACGTTCAGTATTGTCAACGGTAATATTTTTGGGTTCAAATGCAAGTTCATCAAATGTGGGATCATCCATTCCAGAAAAAACATTGATTACTTCAAATTGATGATTGAGCTTAACAATGCGATTATTGCCGGTATCACTTATGTAAATGCCTGAATCTTTGACATCAAGACCTAACGCTCCGTTGATGGTTAAATCACTGAAATCCGTGACTCCTTCTTCCGTCAACTGAGCAATGTAGGCATCAGAGAGTACAAAGGATGTGTATTCTCCTTCGAGTTCAAAGGATGTACTAATCGTAATTAGTTTGTTCTCAACAGAATCAATCATATAGATCATGTCATCATAGATAACAAAGTCTTCAGGTGAGGTGAGTTGTGTCCTTAAAGTTTGCGCATTAAAATAAGCAGCATAGGTCATCCCGGGTGCTGAGTGGACCACATCGCCATAATATGAATAATTATAGCGCAGTGAAACAAGCTGAATGGGTAGAGTAAAGATGAGAGTGAAGATCGTCATTAATTTGATCATAGCATTACCTCTTACTTCATACCAGAGTGACTAAATGTTTCCACAATCCTAGATTGCGAAATGATAAAGAAGGTGACTGGAACAATCATCATGATAAAGGATACAGCAGCAATCGTTCCGGCACGTTCGATCGATCCTTGGGCAATTTGTCTTAATGCATACGATACTGGTTTTAATTCTTCACTGAAAATAAAGGATCCACCATCGGTTGTCCATAGACGTTGGAACAATAAGATGACAAGCGTTAACCATGCCGGTTTGACTAAAGGCATCACGATTTGGAAGAAAATACGATATTCTGAGGCACCATCAATCTTCGCTGATTCAATGAGTTCATCAGGAATTTGTTGCATAAACTGCTTCATCAAATAAAGACCTAGTGACGATGCAATTGCCGGTAAAATGATGGCGAGTGGTGTATCAATTAACCCGATTTGTGAAATGATTATATAGTTTGGGGTTGCTGTGACTTGAGGAGCAAACATTAAGGAGTAAACAACTAAAGTGAAGATTAAATTGCGTCCAGGAAACTTGTATTTGGCAAGTGGATAAGCACACATCGAAGCGATTAAAACATGTCCAAGCGTTCCTGTCAACGTAATCAAAATTGTGTTAAAGAAGTAACGCGAAAAGGGAATCCAAGAGTTTCCAATCAGTTCAGATAAGTCTCTAAAGTTATCCAATGTTAGGTTTCTGGGAAATAATCTTGGTGGGAATAAGAAAAGTTCATCCAAAGATTTAAAGGCATTGGATACCGTCATCACAAGTGGATAAGCAGAGAACGTACCAAAGATTAAAAGTAGGGCAAATAAGGCAATATCTCCAACTTTCGATCGGTTTAATTTACGACGTTTTCTAAAGTTTAAGGCCGATTTTAACTTCATTTCTAAAGTCATCTTATTCACCGACCTTTCTTAAGATGCTTCGAACAATTAAGTTCGCAGACATCATAATGAAAAACAGTAATGTCGCTATCGCAGAGGCATACCCTAATTCAAAACGAGTGGAACCATAATCGATCAAATGCGTGACGATGGTATGTCCTGCATACTGAACCGAAGGGAATCCAACGAGCTGCATCGACACTTCTGCAATTGCTAAAGAGGTCGTAATCTGCATGACCGCACCAAACAGAAGTTGTGGTTTCATCGATGGAAGGGTGATATACCAGAGTTCTTGCCAACGGTTCTTCACTCCATCAATGGCACCCGCTTCAAAAAGCGTTTTATCAACACTTTGTAGTCCAGCAATAAACGCGAGGAAAGATACACCTAATGAGAGCCATAACTGAACGATAATGATCACTGTCATAATATAATCCGTATCTTTCAACCAAAGAATAGGATTATCGATGATTCCAAAATTGATCAAAAATGCGTTAAGATAGCCATGAATATCCCCAGAGAAGATAATAAGCCACATCAAAAATGCATTCCCTGAAATGGAAGGTGCATAAAAGATAAGTGTCATGAATGCTCTTAATTTGGGAGGGAGTTCGTTGATTAACCATGCAAAAACAAAGGCGAGTAAATAACTGACAGGTCCTGTGACCACAGCTAAGATGAGTGTATTTTTCAAGGCGATGATAAAGACATCATCATCGAGCAATAATTTGATATAGTTATCGAGTCCAATAAATCTTGGTGCTTGAAGTAAATCATATGAGGTAAAACTAATTCCTAAAGACATGAAGACGGGAATGACTGTGAACGTCATGAAAAGAATGACATAAGGAGCCATTAAGATATAGCTATGTTTATGTTTCTTGACCTCACGCCACATAAGTTCGCGTTTGGTCTTTTTGGATATCACAGGTTGAGTTAATTCATGTGTCATGTGATCCTCCTAGTTAAGCCCAAACTCGCGGCGTTTTTTCAAGAGCTCAGCATTAATAATCTGAACGTAATCGTAGATCGTTTCTCTTGGATTCGATGATTCTTCATAGACTAAACGGAAGGCATTGTCTAAATGGCGTCCTGTCATATATCCACCTGGAACTTCAGGAATACCTTTGACCCATTGCCATTGTTCATAGAGTTTTTGATATTCAATAACTTTCCAAGGAAGTTGACCAAGCGCTTCGATGTTTGCGGTTGGATAACGGGCAGCTGCACCTAAGATGCCTTCCATTTCACGTCCATATTGGACTTGAATTTCTGTGCTTGTCCACCATTTCAAATATTCCCACGCATCGTCTTTCTTATCGGATTGATTGAGAATCATAATCCCTGTTCCTGTGGATACTGTCTCGCGACGAATCTGAGTGATCCCAAATTCATCCTCATATTCAGTTCCTGGAACCGAAATAAAATTCCATTTTCCTCTAATTTCTGGAGCGAACACAGAAAGGGTGTTGTAGGTATTATAGTAGGTAATCCCAATAGGCATTTGTCCACTTCTGAATCGATTGACAAAGTTGGCTTCTACCGGGAAAGAATAGTCGGTGTAAAACTGGGTCCAACGTTCGAAAACCATGGGACCGAGTCCTTCGTTAAATCCACTTTCTCTACCACCATCTAGATAAAATTCACCATCATTTTGGTAAAACATCGTAGAGAATATGGGGTTAGGTGGAAGTTCGATGACACTACCTTGGGTTTGTGGTACGGGTAAATAGAATTCAAGATTGTGTTTTTGTAAATCAGGAATGAGTGAAATGACATCATCCCACGTATCCGGTGGGTTTAGCCCCAAATCTTGGAAGATATCGGTGCGATAGAAAAGCATTAAGAAAATTTGTTGTTCAGGAAGTGCATAGACACCAGATTCATATTGATAAGGAACGATGGCACTGTCCATAAAGCGCTCGCTAATGACTTCATAATCGGTAAAATTCGTTAAATCATATGCGGCATTACGCATGGCATAATTGACAGGCACACTGTGTCCTTGACCCATTGCGACATCAGGACCGACACCTGATAAGGTAGCCGGTAGCAAAACTGCACCATTGACAAGTTTTAAATCGACTTTAATTCCCGTAGACGGTGTAAATGATTCATCAATCAGTTTTCTTAAGACATTTGCTTGGTCTTTCCCAATCGATAACCATACTTCAATCGCTTCGCCTTCTGTAGTTGTTGTACTACCAATCGATGAATAATCCGTGGTGAATGTCGAGAAGAATGCTCTGAAATTGAACCATGTTTTTTCTAATATATTCGCTCGTGAACGAGGAAGAGTAGCATCTTCACCTGAAACGATGACATAATCGATTTCTAGAGGGTGTGCATTGAGTAAGATAATAAGTGTACCTAAAGCTGAGACATTGGCATTGTAGTTGGATAAATTACGATGAATTTCTCTTGGTTTTTCAATAAAATCATCGAGTTGAAGTAAGATAGTATCTAAAATCCCTGTTTTTTCACTCTTAGATCCAGAGATATCAATCAAGGCTTGTCTTACATCGGTTAGATTGTTTCTTTCTGTCTGCAAGCGACCCACCAGATTATCGATGCGTTCTGTTAATTGATAATCGCGATATTGATCAGGTTCAGGTCCGGTGTAGACTAAGATTTCACGGTAGAGTTTATTCAGTTCATCAATCGAACTTTGTATCTGTGCGATCAAAGGTCCATATTCACCTAAAGAGACTTCCATAGATAACGTATGGTTGCCTTCTTCCAAATAGAACCAAAAGGGTTCATCTTGTGTGCCTAAGGTCTGTAATCGCCAGTTATTGTCATGTTTAAAGGGATAGCTTTCAAGTTCTTGAAAAGGGATGTCTCCATCGATATAGATATTGCGTCCTGCATTCATCCCTGAAGCTTGTTTTTGTTTGACGCGTAGACTTATTTGATAAAGACCTGTTTCTGGAACTTGAAAGTGCCAGGTAATTTGATCTCCTGTTACACCCCAGTTGTTACCACCAATGGTATTGAGCTTGATCTTTGATGGCGAGGTAGAACTCGAGAGGGGTGAGGTACGATCATTTAATGGGTAAAGCGTAGGTGATGTCGTATAAGCGGCATCTTCTGCTTCGATGATTTCAATTTCATCATCCATCTTTGGATAATTGTTTATGTTATATTCTGCTTCAATTTCTTGATACGTCTTTCGCTCGATCACAGAAACTATTTCAATTTTTTCTATCATCAAAGGTTCTCTGATAGATTCTAAAGATAATGCATTTAAACCTTCTTCGAAATAAAATGCATAAGGTTCTTGGACATATCCAATAGAATCTTTAATAAAGCTTTTTGTCCAGCGTGGTTGCTCGACTTGACTTGGTCGTATATCATTTCCATAGATATCCTGAATGACATCGTTTTTGTTACCCCAAATTCTAGGAAATGTTAGATTTTGTGCCCCATCAAAAGGAATGACATCATTGATGTAGAGTGCGCGTTCAATCGATGAGCTCTTCCCAGGATAGGGATAATAATGAATGACGATTTGATAGAATCCTGTTTCGGGAATCTCAACTTCCCATGTTGTTTTTCCTGTTTCATACGTTAAAAGCACATCATCTTTTCCTGAATATGTGCCTAGAATATCAACACCTTCAGTCGCATCCACATAGTTGTGACCTAAAATGGTGATGGTTGGTATTTGCGGAAAAAGTTGTGGTCGACTTACCTGATATTGATAATAAGGTGAGTTTTGATAGTAAGCAAGATCGGAAATATCTAAAGATTCTTCTCTTTGATTAAAACTGAGCGTATCGATTTTTGATGCTGAAATAACCACATCAGCTACAATGTAGATCAAAAGAAGAATTCCTAAGGATAATAAGACGATGACAAACTTTTTCACAAAAACACTCCTTTGGAGAATCCCCCCTTTGCCTTTTCGAAAGGGGGGATTATCTACTGATTAATTTCCTAAATAGTCTTCAAGCGCAGCATCATAAATCGGTTTGATTTGATCCATGAGCGTACGTGATGTTCCTTCACGAATACCGAGATTAATATTTCTCCGCCATCCGTTTTCACCGTAAGCACCGATGCCCACAGCATTGATTAAATCTAAATAAATCTTGTCATAGATTGCCAAATATGCTTCTACATAGGATTCTTGATCGAATTTTGTCATCAATGTGAGTTCAAATTCATCGGCATATTGTTGATCGGTCTTCCAAAGTTGTAATGCATTCCATACTTCAAAGACGAGTTCTTCTTTTTCAGGTGTCATACCACTTGCAATATGATAAAGCGCAACACCAGAAATTGGTGATACATAATCTCCTACATATGTATCCGATTGAGGATAGGGTACAAAGCCTAATTCAAAAGGTAGACCACCCCAACGATTGTCTGCGGTCACAAACCATAATTGACCTGGATGCAACGCAACTTGACCTGCCATCCAAGTGGGTGAACCTGCATCGTATTGAGGTGTTGGCTCAAATAAACCTTTGACATAAAGAGAATTGATGAAGTCATAGGTTGCAAGCGCAGGATTTTGAGCAAAAGCTACCCGTCCTGTATCTTTGTTGATCAAACTACCACCATTAAGGGGTACCATATTTTCAGCATAATAGGAGGGCATACCACCTAATGCATAACGATCTGGACCTAATGAATTTAAAGCAGTTTGAACTGCGGTTGCCCATGTTTCAAAGGTTGACCATGTCCAGTTACCATCTAAGAAAAGTTCGGTTGGATTATCAACACCAAGGCTAGCAACTAAGTCAGCATTGTAATATAAACCAGCATCAACGGTGAGTTTACCTACTTCAAAACCGTAAACCGAATCACGATATGAACCAATTTCTTGATAACTTGGATCGATATTCTCACCAATGGTGGACATGTATTGATCGACTGAAACAATCGCTTCACCTAAAACAAGTTGTTGAATCCAGTCAGAGACTGACCAATAAATTTCAGATAAATGATCGCCTGAAATCGAGGATTGAATAATCGCATTCACGCGATCAGGACCCCAAGGTGCATTCGCTGGATAGGGAAGATATTGAATGTCGACATTAAACTGTTCTTCCACTTGTGTTTGTCTTTCTTGTTTTGCTAATTGTTCAGTTCCACTATAATTGGCATCAAATGGATCCACTTCATAGGGTGCACCATGCATAATGCGTATCACAGTTGCTGGAATATCCACACATATTCCATTCACTAATTCTTGATGAACGCCACATCCTGATGCAGTTAAAACAACAATAAGTCTAGTCACTGTCACTTCTTTGCCATCACTACCCGTCACTTTATAGGTTAAGGTGTAATTTCCAGCGGTCGAAAGATTAAGATTGGCTACACCTTCGACAACGATGGATGATGTGATGTTTCCTGTGACGCTATCGGTTGCTGTTACACCTTCAAGTGGATCGAAGGTATCCCCTGCATTTAAGGTCACTTCTGAAACACCTGAAATGGATGCTGTTGGCGTATCGGTTGGAACAGGTGTCGGTTCCCCTTCATCTCCGCCACAAGCAACAAGCCCCAATAAGACAGTGAGCATAAGGAAAAAACCAAGTATTTTTTTCACTGTATAAACCTCGTTTCTTTACGTATTTTTCTTCTTGAAACTACGCCATTCGTTTGCGTAGTGCGTAAGTTGTTTGATTCCATTATAACGGATGACATGATAAAAAATAATGTCATCTTCATGCTTTTTCAACATTAAAAAATTATTTTCACAAACTGCTTATTTCTCGCACGTGCGCGCGTGTTGGCTAACACAAAGTACCCGAAAGGTTCGGGTACTTCGGAAGCTTCAATTAAAGTTTAAGATTTAACTTCTTTTCTTAAGAAAGACAATGAGTCCAGCAACCATGATGATGCTGAATGTGATAAACAATGCGCTAGAACCATTGATTGCAGAGCCACAACCTGTTTCTGGAACAACTTGGAGTGCTTCAATAGCTTCTTGAGCTTCTTCAAGAGCAGTTTCAAGTGCAACAATGCGTGCGATCGCTGCTGCTAATGCTGCTTCATCGTCACCAAATTGGTCTTCAAGATCAGCTAATGCTTGTTCAGCTGCTTCGAGTTGAGCAAGTAGATCAGCAATTTCTTCATTGAGTACGACATGCACGTCAAAGGTCACAACAGTGACATTACCTGCTAAGTCTTCAACGGTGACTTCAACAGCATATGTTCCACCTGCATTTAAGTTTAAATTGCCATTATTGGAAACATAGACTGCAAGATCATCAACAGAATCAAAGTAATCAAAGACAACAACGTTTGCTAAAATAGCTGCATCACGGTTCGTGTATTGACCAGTTTCAATGGTGTAATTATCATCAACCACTAACGCGATTGGTGCGGTTGTATCATCAACAGTTAGCATGTAAGAAGCAGTCTTCACGATATCATAATCGAAATCAGGAACTTCTAATACATATGAACCAACGACATCATAAGGAAGACCCTTAACAAATGCGTTTTCTGGAATCGATGAAGTACCCTTAACAACAACGATGAATCCGCCATCTTCGAGTGTTAAAGCTGCTTGCCATACGGCTGGATCAACGACGTTCGTATTTAATGCATCGGTGGTTGGAAGTGGGTTAGCTTCATTCATAACCTTATTGTTTGCTCTTGATAATACTTGATCAAGTTTTCCATCAGCACCGAAGACTGCAATGGCAGATGTCCAGCTTAAGGTCATCGCTTTAACAGTAGCTACGTTTGTATAAATATGAACGTTATAATCGTTCGTTGTGGTTGCTGTTGGGTTAAATGCTTGGTAAGCATAAGTTGTACCATTCATGGTGACTACAGGAAGTACGCCATCAAAATGAACGTGATGTGTGAATTCTAAGTCAATTTGATATTGACCAGGTTGTGGGAAGTAAGTGTTGAAATCTGCTGGGAATGTTACATCAATGGTATCAGTAATATCATTACCATAACCATCATCCGCAGTAATACCTTCCATTAAGTCGACATAAAGATCTTCATCAACATAACGATTCATGACGCCTGCAAATCTTGGAGGCATAACACCAATAACAATATCAACTTCTCTTTCAGTCACTAAAGATTCTGGATTGGTTGCACGATAAATCGCTTTGTAACCATCACCAAATGCAGATGAATCGATAACGGTAACTGCTCCAGATGGAGTGTAGGCATTAGCAATTTCATCATAGGTGAACGTAATGGTTTCAAGGACGGTTTCATCTTGAGAAATTTCGACTTCATAGTCAATCTTTTCCGTATTGTTGATGATTGCGCCTGTCGTATCGTCAAACATATCGATCCATGTAACGGAAATATCATTAGGGAGATCGAAAGCGCCATTATAGTCAACAACGACGTTAATGCCTGCTGTTGTTGGATCATCATCCATTGCACCTAGTGCGTTATCGAATACTGGAGCTTGTGTTACATAGTTAAACTCAATAGGTTCTACAGTATCATCTGCTAATAAACCAGGTAACATTTTCACGAAATTGGTCGATGTATATGCGCCTCTATCGTGAGTACCAAAGGTAACGACTGTCCAATCTGCTGGAATCGTCACATAGTCTGGATTTCCATCAATGAGTAATGAGCGGTCTTCGATTGGAGCATCTGCAGCTGTACCATACATTCTCCATGCAAGGTAAACTAGGGGTTCCAATACATAACCTTCATCATCGACATCATCAACAATCATTCTAACTGGAGTAACAAGCATATCTGCAGGTTTTGGATCTGCTGCATCATATGCAGTTTTTTCTTCAGCGGTAGCTAAACGCCAATCTGGCGCTTCAGTTGTACCTTCGTTCTTGATGTATTGGCTGAAGAAATGGTCTTCGACCATTGCTAAATCACCATTTTCATCAAAATATGCATAAATACGATGAACGACTGATGTTAAATCGGTACGTGCTGTTGCTGTGGATAATACTACTTCTTCATCTGTGTTATTGAAGAATACACCAGCAAAAGCATTCCATGAGAGAGTTCCCATTTCGTTAGATGCAATAAATCCATCTGAGTTTCCATCATTGAATTCACTTGCAAAACGAGCGGCACCTCTAACAAAATGATAGCGATAACCCGCATACTCAAATGTCCAAAAAGAACTTCCTAATTTGGTTTGAGTACAAGCATTGGTTCCTTCTAAACATGCAATTTGATCATAAGGATAAAGATCAATCAAATCGCCATCGGCAGCTTGAGTCTTGACTGAATAGCCAAAAGCTATAAACAAGCCGAGCAATAAAAATGCGACTACTTTTTTCATTTTTTCCTCCTATTTTTTCGTTCTATACTAAGTGTATTTTACACTTGAAGTGAAAGCGCTGTCAATTTCATTTCGATATGTTTCTCTTTATTGAGGTCTTTATTACATATTTTGATAATTTTTTTCAGTGATACCAATTTCAGCGAATCGTGCCAGGAAGATAACTATAGAAGGTTCTTGTTGTGGTAATTCCTTCAATCATGACACTCACGGTGAAACTTACCGTCATGCTATGATCAGGCATCTTAATGATTCGACCCGTATTATCTAGGTATTCTGGATGATCAGAAACAAACGTAATTGTGGCATCACTAAAATCTTGAGCAACTTTATACTCAACATCAGCCATCTTCTCAAAGAGTGGAATAAGTCCTGCATTCCGTAAGGTTTGTGGACAATTCTTACCCGAGAAATCCACATGATATTTCATATGATCACTCGGTAAATTATATTTCACTAAAAGTTGATTGGCTAGTTTTGCAGTGCGTTGCCAAATTCTATAGACATCCGCATCCTGATTGACACCCATTTCAATACCGATACCGTTACGGTTACCTCCACCAGCATACGTTCCTTGACCGGGTAAGGTGGATCCATCACCAGCGTGATAGCCACGTTCAATTTCAGGAAGATGTTGATAGACTTCTTTATCATCCATCGTAAAATGCCATGATACCCAAAGCTCTGTACCCGCCATGGCATTACTATATAAGTAATTTGCATGCGCTAAAGCTCCAGCTCCTGGATTCGTATTTGCGGTGTCATGTACCACGACCCAATACACGTTATAGGGATTATATTGGGTTATTCCTTCGGGATGAGGATCAAATCCTTCACCTGGACGAATACCTGTCGAAACAGGAACAATTTTACTTTGGTTCACCACGATTTCATCAAAATAGAATCTTGACACTGATTCATATTTAAAGTCATCATAATTGAATCCTACCCCTACTGCTGTCCAATGATGAGGGGTGGTATAGGTCACCATGTTCATCGTCAATAGATCGAGAAGACTATTTTCATCGAGTGAAGAATAGACTTCAAAGGTATACTCTGCTTGAACATCGGGATCATCAACAAGCGATGCTGTAATGGTGACGATGCCAGGTGTATGGTTGGTTATAATACCATAGGGATCAACAGATGCAACTAAAGGATCACTTGATACAAAATTCACTTCTGCATCACTGATGGATGCAGGAAACGGTGTAGCTTCTAAGGTGAATGTTGTAGATGGTGTGTGAATGTTTTCAATTACCGATGGAGTTAGTTCAATACCAGGTGTTGTCGTGACTGTGATTGTAATGGATGTATTGATGGATGTATCGATGGTTGAACGCACAGTTAGGGTCACCTCACCACTTCGAATTGGAGTTAATAAGCCTTCTCTTGTGATCAGCATGACATCAGGATTTGATGTGATCCAGCGAATGCTTGTGGTTACAAGATCAAAAGGTAATACAAGATAATTGATGGTATATGTATCACCCATCATGATTTCTGTGATGGGATTCTCTACGATGATTTTGGCTGGTAAAGTTTTAATATATTCTGTTTCTGTCAGAATATCCGTTTCACTTACATAATGTCCTAGAAGCATCTTGGGCTCAATGTTATTGAAATAGGCCATATCAAGAGGGTCCATGCCCCAGTGATTCAGTGTGAACTCGACTGAATTATCTAAATTGGATCCAGCAAGATACCTACTGACATCCGTCACACTGTTAAATCTTGCATAAGCATGAATATCCACACTACCTGTTTCAATCACGATACCATCCACCATTTCATAGAGAACATTGCGTTCAACTTTAATTTCAGTGGTGGATTCATAGGTCGTATCAGGGGTAATGATGATGCCTTGATAAACGCGATTGATCTGATTTTTACTGATTTCGATTATCCCACCGCGATAGTTAGTCACTGAAATCGCATGACCCGAGAAATATTCAATCACGTTATTTGTGATCGTAAGACCGTCAACTAAGGTGAGTGTCATAAAACTACCTGATTTTGCAGGTCCAGTTTGAACACCTTGAATCGTGAGATTTTCAATAGGATCACTATTCATGATTTGACCATTTCGATCAAAGACAAGATCTAAGATGGAGATGTTATGTGCAGCTACAGTCACTATTGATTCAATCACTGCACCAGGTAATCCCGTTAAGGTGACTCCATTTTCTGCTAAAGTAAAATCTGTTGTGTATGAACCTTCAGCTAAGATAAGTGTCGTTCCTTCACTAACGTGAGGTAATGCATCTTCTACAGTATCAAAAACATCGATGTCTTTGGTAAATGTCATCGCGTTATAAAGATAACTGCTTTCTATCAACCCAGGGACCACAAGAATGTAATTGACGATGGTGAATGTTTGGTTGATGACGATACTCACATCGCCTTCAGAGATAATTGTCACAGTAACAGTTCCTGCTTTGTGAACGGTGGCTATGCCTTCATTATCAAAACTTAGAATAGAGGTATCTGAAGATTCATATTGAAGATAGGGATAAGCATCAATGGGTGTGAGTATGACGGGAATAACACCGCTAAAGGTCACGTTGATTTGATCACCTAGATCAATGGTAAGATCTGTCGGTGATGGATAGACTTTAATGCTAATCGTTTGAGATACGCTATCGTCATAGGTTGAGCGAACAATGATGTTAGCTTCTCCTGCGGCAACACCTGTCACAAACCCATTTTCATTGACGGTTAATATCGCTTCATTGGATGAAGTAAACGTATACTGATCGTTACTACTTACCATTATTTGTCCAACATCACCTATCACAAGTTCGGATTGATAATTGGTGATGCTTAATTCAATAACTTTTCTCACATGAACCGTCACAGTGATACTAACAGTATTGTCGGTGACTGATGTGATGGTGATGGTGGCACTTCCTTCAGTCACGCCTGTAACCACGCCTTCGTCATTGACGGTTGCGATACTTGGATCGGATGAACTAAAGGTCACTGGATCATTGGTTTCATATAAGAGTGATGCAGTCAATCCTACGGTGACTTGAAGATCAGGGTTTGTGGTGGTTAAGGTCACAAGTTTATTGACCGTCACTCCAATCGTGATGAAGACGTCTGGGTTTGAAATAGATGTGACGGTAATGATGGCAGTTCCCACACTTTCTCCTGTCAGGATCCCTTCTTCATCAATTGTGACGATATCTTCATTCGATGAGCTAAATGAAACAAACTTCCCATCATTGGTATCAATCGGTATTTCGAGTGTTTCTCCTTCTTTGATTGTAATCGATGAAAGTTCACTTGCCAGTGTGATCTCTTGACATCCCGCTAAAAATACCAAGAAGATTCCTATAAGTAAACTCAATATTCCTTTATTTTTCATCGTATTCCTCCCTCTTCGACATCACGAGATTTGCTATTTCATGTCTTAGTTTTAAAATGCTCTTGGTTTCACGAGATGGATGAACATCGTTCGATAATAGAACAAATCCAACACCTGCTTTTCGATCCATAAACATATTACATCCTGTAAATCCAGTATGCAAAATCGTATCATCAAAGGATACCATACTTCCAGCAGATGACATCATCGTAGGTTTATCCCAACCGAGTGCACGGATCAACACGTTTTCATTGGGTAATACTCTTTTTTCCTGAGCCATAAAGAGCATATCGAGTGTGTGATTGGAAAGTACAAATTCTTTTCTTAGTATGGCTAGCATGAAACGTGCGATATCTTTAGTCGTTGAAAATAATCCAGCATGACCCGCTTCACCACCCATAGCAAACGCTTTTTCATCATGGACAAGTCCTTGAAGATAGCCTTGATAGACGTCATCGTTTCGATATTCGGTCGGAGCACATGTGGATGCTTTGGGATGATAGCCTGTATGTTTCATGCCAAGAGGTTTAAAAATGAGTTCTTGAGAAACCTCATCAAGACTTCGACCGGTGATCTTTTCAATGATCAGTCCAAGAAGGATATACCCTATATCTGAATACACGATCGTTTCGCCTACTGGGGAAATGAGTGGTGCTGAAAAGACTTTATCCAAGACTTCATCTTTTGACTTTAATGTTTTTGCCCGAGGGATATCTGCCGGTAATCCTGATGTATGGGTCATTAAATGGTAGATGGTAATTTCAGGATGAATAAAACGATCTAGGATATCCTTGATCTTTGATTTAAGGCTTAATCTTCCCCCTTCAATCAAAGACATGATCATAGTGGTGGTTGATATCACTTTGGTCAATGAAGCGACATCATAGATGACACTTGACTTGTTTTTGATCTTTTTAGGGTGGGTTTGAAAATAACCTAATGTTTTTATTTCCATGTATCCGCTTACATGAACAATGGCGTAGGAGGCCCCTGCTAAGGAGCCTTCTTTAATCACACCATTTAAAATATCATCAATAGCTTTCATAGTTTTAAGACGAATTTCCGAACCAAATAAATGGCTACTGCGAGCCCCGATACCGATCCACCGACAATGGCGATGGTGACGACTGTTTGATTGACGTTAGGTTCTTCAGGATCTGTGATGGGCACACATACGCCATCAATGAGTTCTTCATCAGGCTCACAAATAGGTGGATTGGGCACACATATGCCATCAATCAATGTTTCATCAGGTTCACAGACCGGAGGATTGGGAACACAAATACCATCCACAAGCGTTTCATCAGGCTCACAAATCACAGGTATTTCAGGTTCCACATCACTGGGCCATGGAAAGGTGACATACTCTGTCCAATAACTCTCCATCAATCGTTCTAAGGATTGAACGACCAGTGTATTTGTACTATTTAAGGTTTTATAGCTAAAGAATGAACTTCCTTTGATAATGTCATACTTTTGATTGTATCTGAGTTGTTCCATGAGTTCGTTTTCTGCTTCCCATGAACCATCAGCAAACCGGTAGAAACCATGTCCGATGATGAGATCAACCTCATTTTCACTGCAGAGTTCAGCCCACCAATCGACTAAATCTGCATAAGGTGCTGAACTATGATCAAATTCCCAGTAAAACTGGGGCATGATATAATGCAGCCAACCTTCTTCCACCCATTTCTTGGTATCTGCATATTGATCATGATAGCTTTCTAGTGTATAAGGTGATGTATTGGATCCCTCTAAACCTTGAGATTGCCAAATGCCAAAGGGAGAAATTCCAAACTTAACGGTTTCGCTTTCACTTACATTATAACTCTCAACAATCGAAAAGAGATCAGAGACTAAGATATTGACGTTTTCTCTCCGCCAATCCGCTAAGGATTGATCGATTTCTTTGGTTCTTTCATAGGTGGCTGCATCCTCTGCATTATCCATCCCGTTATATGAGTAAAAATAGTCATCGAAATGAATACCATCGATATTGTATTCTGACATGAGTTCTTGAACAATGTTTTTGATGTATGCTCTCACTTGATTTTCACCAGGATTCAAAATAAGTCGTCCTGATAAATCTTGTAAAACAAGATCGGGATGTAGTTTGGCAAAATTATCGTCATGAAGAAGCGCTAATTGACTTTCTTTAGATCCTGTTCCTGTAGATACCCGATAAGGGTTCAGCCAGGCATGAATCTCAATACCGCGCTTGTGTCCCTCTTCAATCCAGAACTCCAAGACATCCCATCCGGGATCTTGTCCTTCAATCCCCGTTAAATAACGAGAGAAAGGTGCGTACTCGGATGGATAGAAGGCATCATTCATGGGTCGAACTTGCAAGAAAACCGTATTGAAATGATACGTGACGAGGGTATCTAAAATTTCAGTAATTTCTGCTTTATATTGAGCTTCTGAAGTGTGAAGGGGGATATCGATGTTATTCACGGTTGCTACCCATACCGCACGCACTTCGGCTTCGTTTTCAATATATTCAATCGGAAGTTGAATGGGAATGGTTGAATTGTAATACGTCACCACCGTTCCATCGCGGATGACATATTCATTGTTTTCATCCGGTGGAATATCCATTCTAAGGCGTTCCTCTAAAACATCTGAGGTATTACCCGCTAAATCTTCTGCATAATACTCTAAGGTATAGGTCACGTTGAGATTTAAGATCAGTGCTTCACTAAACAAAGCCCACGGTGTCCAAAGACTACCATTGTGAAGTCTAAAATAGACTATATCTCCTAAAGCACTCGGTGCTAAAGTGACTGTAGTTTCTCCGGTATAATATCTGCCATCATAGGGACCATCAATGGTGATCGTTGGATCTAAAGGTGCCGTTAAATCAATGGTAAAAGTGATGCTTTGGATGGTGCCACACGCATCATCATTTTTGTATTCAACGGTATATTCGCCTTCAGTTCCAAAGTAAAGATCATCTGTGTACGTTGTCCACTCTCCCCCATTGATCCGGTAAAGAAGGCTTGTTTGTCCGTTTATGGATAGTGTTGCTTCACGGTAATAAGGATCCGTTCCAGTCCCCAACAGTTCAATCTCTGGTTCTGGATAGCATGCTTGAACCACGGTAATTAAACGATTGACTTCGATGGATTCAACGCCTTCACCGTTAATCGTCTTGGTACGAATATAATAATTCCCTGTATCATCTAAGGTGATTGGACCGGTGTATAGATTCCACTCTCCCACACTACCGTGATTGATTGCAACCCATATGGTTTCACTGGTTGAAGTAATCGATACCATAGAACCCAGTACATAACTGGTGCTAATCATATCCCCGGTAATACTGATGACAGGGATATCATTATTTTGTTTATCGATGGTAATCGTATATCCAGAGATCAGTGATTCTTCGAGCGTATCTGAAATAGCTTTGACATGCAGGCTATAGGTTTTTTCTTGATCAAAGATCAGAGGTTCTGTATAAAGTGTCCATGCTCCACCATCAATGCTTATAAAAATATCATGAGGTGATGTCATGGTTGCAGTGACATTGCTTGTATAAAGATTGCCTAACATAGTTCCGTTAAGGGTGACTTCTGGATTGGGGATATTGCTTTCTGCCCACATATTCAAAGGCGTTTCTGTCCAGTAGGTATTGCCCACCAAGGTCATTTGTGAACTTTCAAGATACGCTGCAGAATACATTGAAGATCCCTTAATTTCTGGATGTTTTTGATTGTATCTGAGTTGAACTTGAAGTTCATCGGTTGCCCAACTTGTATTGTGAGCCCCATGTCCGATGATTAAATCCACATCGGTTCCTCTAACCACCGATGCCCACCAATCCACGACATCAGCATAAGGTGCGGTCGCATGCTCAAAACTCCAATAGACTTGAGGCATAATGTAATGGAGCCATCCCTCTTCTACCCAACGTTTACTGTCCGCATATTGATCGTAATAGGATTCAGAAGTTCCAGTCGACGTATTGGACCCTTCTCCTTGGGACTGCCAAATACCAAAAGGAGAAATCCCAAAGCGTATATCTGTGTCGTTAGTGGTATTATATCCGACGACATCCTCCATCACACCACGGACAACATCATTGACATTTTCTCTTCTCCAATCACCTAAGGTTTGACCAGCAAGTTTATAGGTATCATAGGTGGCTGAATCGCTGGATAGTCCTGAATAAGGATAGAAATAGTCGTCAAAATGAACGCCATCGACATTATATAAAGTGATGAGTTCAGTCACGACATTACGAATATATGTTTTAACTGCAGGTTCCCCTGGATTTAAGATATAAGGATATACACCTTCAGAGTTTGGATTACCTGCGATCACTAAATTGGGGTTAATGCGTGCAAAATTGGTTGAGTGAAGTGCTGAAAGCATGGATGTTTTGCTTGCTGATGAGTTTTGAACACGGTAAGGATTCATCCATGCGTGAAACTCAATGCCTTGTGAATGTGCATAATCAATCATGTACTGCATGACATCCCAACCCGGACTCGTTCCTTCTGTCCCCGTGAGCCAGCGGCTCCAAGGAGCATATGATGATTGATAAAAGGCGTCGTTATTTGGACGTACTTGGAAAAGGATTGCATTCATGTTTTTCGCTTTAACTTTCGCGATTAACGCTTGATATGCCGTTTTATATTGTGTTTCACTGGTGTGAAGTGGCATGTTTAAATTATAGACAGTGGCTACCCAGACACCACGAAACTCAGTTTGACTTTCGCTATAACTATCTGGAATCATCACGGGATCGGTTGTGTTATAGTGCGTGACCGTGATGCCAGAGCGTGTTAAAACAATGAGTGATGCTGCTTCACTGAAGAAGCTAACACTCAAAAATAACATAAACATGATGAGAATGGAAAGTACTCCATATTTGATTTTGTTCATTCAGACTTCCTTCCTACAAATAATGCTTTTAATTGATCCATGCCTTCTTTTGCTTTTTCGGTATCAATGAATGTTTTATACGTAAAGAAAACATTGCCTTTAACACTTTCATATTGATTGGCATATTTGACTTGATCAACGACTTCCGCTGAATTCAAATAGCGCCCATCAGTACCGAGTCGGTACGCACCATGTCCAATATATAAATCGACAGGTGAGTCTTTACACAAGTCTTGCCACCAATCGACGATATCAGCAAATGGAGCTAACTTGTGACCGAAGTCAAAATAAATTTGTGGGACGATATAATCGATAATACCTTTTTTAACCCAGTCATACGCATCTGCATATTGACCATAATAGCATTCACCACAGTGTGGATCGACATTGGCACCTTGCGGATCACTGTATTTGGTTTTCCAGATACCAAAAGGTGACAGTCCAAAACGCAATTTTGGATTTTTCTCTTTGAGAGCATGATAGATTTTTTCCATGGCATCCGTGACGTGATGTCGTCTAAAATCGCCTAGTGACCAATCAAGATTTTCGCGATACTCGTAATCTTTTAAATCATTTTCCACGTCATCTAATCCTGCATAGGGATAAAAATAGTCATCAAAATGAATGCCATCGACATCATAGTTTGTGACAAGTTCCAACATGGAATCCACTAAAAATTGTTTAACTTCTTCTCTTGCTGGATTTAAAATAATCTGCCCTTTTTTATCTTTCACGATGAGTTCAGGATGACGTTTTGCAAAATTTTTGTCATCACATGTGTTTAGATACTCATCTTTGGGTATGTTTCCATTTAAAGAGATGCGATAGGGGTTACACCACGCATGAAATTCTAAACCACGCGTTTTGGTTTCCTCAATGATCCATTTTAAAATATCATAAGGCGGTTCTTTACCTTCAGTACCTGTGAAGTAGCGACTATAGGGATTTAACTCCGATCGATAAAAGGCATCGTTTGTCGTTCTTACTTGAAATAGAATTGCCGTCATGTTGTACTCTTTGGCTGTATCCAGCATACGAATGACTTTCTCTTCATATGTTTTGATATCTTCTACGGTTGGTAGATCGATATTGACGACGTTGGAAACCCAAAAAGCACGAAATGGTTTTTCATGATAGTTTTCTGGGATATTCACTGGATGATCTGTGCCAAAATGATTGATGCGATGTCCATCAGGATGATAAATAGGCATTAATTTTTCTCCTTGTAATAGGTCAAATAAGGTGCATGGGCAACCAACAACTCATCAAATGCTTTTTGTGCTTGAACGATCGAGTGGGTCATTGGATGCATCTGTAACGCAAGTCTCGCTTTACCTAGGTTCTTTTCATAAATGGCATCGACGAGAAGTTCTTCATAAGCTTTAACCTGTTGAATTAACCCTCTGATTTGCACAGGAAGTTCACCGATATGAACCGGAATAGGACCATCTTTGGTGATACGGCAGGTAATCTCTATCGCGCATCCATCAGGTAAGTCTTTAATATGTCCGTTATTGACTGTATTGACCACCTGATAGTCTCTTTTGTCATTCACTATCGATGAGATTACACTACATGCCACATCTGAGTAATAGGCTCCACCGCGTTTTTCGAGTTCTTTTGGCTTTTCTTTTAAGTTTGGATCGCGATATTGTTCGAAAAGTCGGTCTTCAATAGCTTTGACGAGTTCAGCTCGCGTCTCGTTCTTTGCATAGGATTCTAAAAACTTTTTAAACATTTCCTCATAGAAATAATAATATTTTAAATAGGGTGATGGATAACAGCCCAATTCCTTCATGAAGGCATAACTCCATGCAAGTGGATCGATGTTATTCATGGTCATCTGTTTTTCTTTGATCTTATCAATAATTTCCGGTAAACGATCTTTCTTGTTATGGAAGACATTTAAAACAAAAGATAGATGATTTAACCCTGCAAAGATAGGAACAAGTTTATCGGGTTTAACATCGAGTACATCCGAAAAATGCATCGTCATATTGATAGGGACATTACAAACACCAATATAGCGATCAAATTCAGCGTAACGGAAGACTGCTTCGGATACGACTCCTGCTGGATTGGTGAAATTAATGAGCCATGCGTGTTCACAAAGTTCTTTCATATCCTTGATGATATCAAAGATGATGGGGACTGTACGAAGCGCTTTGAAGACACCGCCTGCACCATTGGTTTCTTGACCAAGCATGTTGTATTTCGCAGGAATGCGTTCATCTTTAATTCTTGCTTCTAAAAGACCTACACGAAATTGTGTCGTTACAAAATCTGCATTAGGAAGTGCTTCTCTTCGATCAAGTGTTAAATAGACCTTGATGGGAAGATTTGCTTTTTCGACCATGCGTTTCGCTAATTGACCGACAATCTCTAGCTTTTCTTTACCTTCGTCGATGTCAACAAGCCAAATTTCAGCAAGTGGTAATTCGTTATACCGCTTGATAAATCCTTCGATAAGTTCTGGGGTGTAGGATGAACCACCACCAATTGTGACTATTTTTAAACCGTGTTCTGTCATAGTGCGCCACTCTCCTTGAGATTGTGATCAATCGTCTTGGTTTGTTCGATCTTGAGATGATCAAGTGCTCTTAAATACGCGCCTACCATCGGAGAATATTTTGGTTGAATCAAATACGCTTTAGGGACTTCCTGTTTTAGAACATCAAGCATCTTATCTTTAAGTCTTTGATTCCCATCTTTGAAGACACGTCCCCCAATCACAACAGGAAATGCTTCATCTTCTGCTTGAATTTGTTTGATCACACCTGCGGTTTGATGCCCTAAATAAACCGCCATCTTGTCAATGATTTCTTGACAAACTTGATCGCCTTGATCAGATAAAGCAAAGACTAATCCAGTAATCATACCTAGTTGTTCTCTTGAAAGTACATTTTTAGGATAGAGAAGTGGAATCAGTTTTTCCATGGAATCTAAGTGAAAGAGTTTAGGAATTTCTTGACTTAATTTTGTCGGTATATAGGTCATTTCATTATCACGAAAGGCGAAGTGTAGTGCTTCTCTAGCGATGTCAAGTCCGCCCCCATAAATACCTAGAATGAAGCCTAAACTTCGTAAGATTGCCTGTTTGCCATTCTTATGAATCGCTGCGGCATTCGTTCCAGTCCCGGAGATACAAACTGCGCCATGAGGCTCTTTTAAACCACTTCTTAAAATCAACCATGCATCGTTTTCTAACGAGAAGGGAATTTGACCCAATAGATGTTTAGTGGCACGATTTAGTTTATCAAAATCATCGACCGTGTCTGCACCTGTAAGTCCTAAGTGTGCATAGGAGAGATCGCTAAGTGATATATGAAGAGCATTTAATGCTTCCTCAAGAAGCATTTTGACGACTTCTTCATAGGTATGAATGCCTAAGGATTGATGGGAACAACCTGGACCTATGGTGCGATAAAGGATATGACCCTCTAGATCAAAAATACCAAGATCTGTTTTTGTTCCTCCACCATCAATGGCTAATATCATGATATACCTTCTTCTTTGTGATAATAGGTCACTTGACCTAAGATAGTTTTTCTTTTTGCCCCAGTGGCTTTTAATACATTACTTGGTTGCTTGTGAAGTGTCTCATGACCAAGAATGAGAAAAGCTAGAGCTTCTTTTGCATCACCATGGCCACCAATCTGATTGATAGTTAACCAAGTGATTTCAGGAAGTCTCTTTTCTAATTCACCAAGAATAAACTGGTTGTGCATACCTCCACCCGAGATAATGACTTCATCAACCCTGTGCTTGGGCAAGATGAAATGCTTGAATTGATGAATGATGGAGTTTACGGTAAACATGGATAATGTATGAATGATGTCTTCAGGTTTTTCTTGTTGGTATGTGTTGAGCAGGGCATGTGTATATAATCTTCCAAAGATTTCACGACCGGTTGATTTGGGAGGTTCCATCAAGAGATATGGATGATTCATAAGCTCATTCATGAGTGAATCGATCATCTTTCCTGAAGATGCAATGTTTCCATCTTCATCATAAGAACGTTGATAAAACAGATACATCGCTTCATCAATCATCATATTTCCCGGTCCTGTATCAAATGCATAAACATCATCTTCTGTGGCTTGCTTGGGTAATACAGTGACATTGGAAATTCCTCCGATGTTATGTAGTACGCGCGTTTTTTCTTCGTCTCTATAAAGGATATAATCCATATAAGGGACTAAAGGTGCTCCAACTCCACCTTCTGCAATATCTGCATTTCTAAAATTAGTGATGACAGTTGTCTTCATGATGGAAGCAATCGCTGAACCATCACCGAGTTGTAGTGAAGATCGCACATGGGTTTTATCGTCTTCGTTAATATGCCATATGGTTTGTCCATGTGAACTGACAAATGCAATATGATCAATTGGAATATGATTCTTTTCGCATAATCGTTTCGCAGCAAAACCAAAAGCGTAGCCTAATTCCATATTCAGACTGGTGATTAATTCTAGGCTACAAGAGATTGGATTTAATGCTTGAATGATTCTTTTCTTCAAAAGGGGGTCAAATGGAAAGGTCTCGAAAGCAACTAAATCAACTCGTGTTGACTTACCCATGCCATCGATTGATGCAATCACTACATCGATCCCATCCAATGAGGTGCCACTCATGATGCCAACTGCCATGTCCTTCATGACAACCACCTCGATCTAACTCTATTATAAAACAACCGTAGGTTTGCTGTAAGTTTTCCCCATCGTTATGGTTGTTTTTTTCAATTATGAGAAAAAACACCTGATTCATGAAAAAACGCATGAACAATCATGCGCTTTATGTTAACGTTTAAATTTTTTAAATGTCTTATACGTCATTTCTAGTGTTCTTACTGAACGGTCGATATCGGTATAGGCACAGTGAGCAAAGAGTGCATCCACGACACACATTTGAGAGATACGTGAGGTCATCGCCCCACTACGGAATTCACCTTCGAGTGATGAGGTATATAAAACGATATCTGAGAGGTCCGCTAAGATCGAAGATCCTAGTTTAGTAATAGAAATAATCTTCGCTTTATTTTCTCTGGCTAGCAATGCAGCACTGACAATTTCTTTTGTTTTACCTGAGTTTGAGATAAAGATAATCACATCTTTTTGATTGATAAATGAAGCATCTACGAGCTGCTCATGGGATTCTCCTTGAGCGATACAAAACTTGTTGATACGTCTTAATTTCATCTCTAAATCCTTACAGACAAGATAGGAAGATCCTTTACCAAAAATGAGAATCTTTCGTGCGCTCATGATCAGTTCTGCAGCTTGCTTGGTGATGTCTTCATCGTAAAGTTTTAAGGTGTCTTCTAACACGCGAATATTATTTTCAATCGCGCTTCGACCGCAATGTTCATCTCGACCTAAAATCACATCGACATATTCTTTATTTTCAGGTATTTCTACCTTAGCGTTCGCTAAAATAAAATCAATTTTAAAATCCTTGAATCCTTTGTACCCTAATTTTTTACACATCCGAACTACGGATGCAGGGGAGGTATAGGCGGCTTCAGCTATTTTTTCCACACTAAAATCTTTAATGGTTTCTTTGTTTTCAATCAGATAATCTAAAACAACACGTTCTGCCATGCTAAGTTCTTCTTTGTACTTAAGCATATTAAGCATGACGCTCATGAAATCACCTCACCAACGAAATCTTGCAAGACTATTATATCATTTTTTGATCAATATTACCTAGAGTAAATGTATGCGCTTTACTTCTTTTAACAAAAGATGGCAAGCGCTGTGCTTGCCATCTCTTGGATGGGGGTTCCCATCCATTTGAAAGGAAAAAAATGAAGGTCCTTTAGATGACTTTTCCAGGATTTAAAATGTGTTTTGGATCAAAGGATGCTTTGATTCCACGCATTATTGTAAGTTGCGTTTCGCCGAGTTGTTTTTTCATATACTCTCTTTTTGCATAACCGATACCATGTTCACCAGAAACAAGTCCACCATATGAAAATGCCTTTTCATAAAGTGCATGAAAACCTACATCAAGTTTTTCATGCCATGTGGC
The DNA here is from genome assembly GCA_003605085.1 of Acholeplasma sp. Classification (GTDB taxonomy): domain Bacteria; phylum Bacillota_I; class Bacilli_A; order Acholeplasmatales; family Acholeplasmataceae; genus Peloplasma. Next base: position 38,209 of record QZKD01000037.1, read on the forward strand.
ATCATCAAGTCCATCCTTACAGAAGTAGATATGAAGATTACCGTCTCCAACATGGCCAAAATAAGGAATTCTAATCTCTAGCTGATTAGATATTTCTCTGACATAGTTCAAGAAGTTAGCGATATTCGATCGTGGTAATACCACATCACATTCATCAATCTCAGATGTTGATGCTTTGATCGCTTCAAGGAAACCACCACGCACCGTCCAAACGCTTTTTCTTCGCTCTTCGGTATCCACTAAAAATACATCAAGCGCATGGTACTTATCGATACAAAGTGCACTTGCAACTTCAATATCTTCATCAATGGCTTTTTCATTATTGCCATCATAACTGATGAGTAGATAAGCTTCATAGTTATTGTGAGGGATCTTCTTCCCTAAGAATTCCTCAGAATATTGCAAAGATTGTTTTTCTAAAAACTCGAGAGCTGTGGGTAACACATGATCCATAATCAGTTGAGGTGCTGCAGCGATCGCATCTTCTCTTGAAGCGAAAGGAACGAGCAAGCTTACCGTTTTCTTTGGTTTTGGAATGAGCTTTAATGTCGCTTCAACGATGATTCCCAATGTGCCTTCGCTACCTATAATCAGGTCCTTTAGGCCATATCCTGTGGAATTCTTGACAACTTTTCCACCAAATTTGACAATTTCTCCATTGGGGAGAACCACTTCTAGTCCACGCACCCAGTCACGTGTAACTCCGTATTTAATTGCTCGCATACCTCCAGCATTGGTCGAAATGTTTCCACCAATGGTTGCTGATTTTTCTCCTGGATCAGGTGCGTAAAAGAGGTTTTCTTTTTCGACATGTTCATAAATATCCATCAAAAGAACACCCGGTTCAACGCGTAGGGTTAGGTTCGTTTTATCGAGTTCAATGATTTGGTTCATGCCGGATACATCAAGTAGAATACCACCCAAAATAGGAACACACGCACCGACTAATCCTGTTCCACTCCCACGGACTGTGACAGGAATGGTCTGTTCATAGGCATAAGTCATGATTTTGGATACTTCGTATTTATCTTTAACTTTCACATGAACTTCAGGCATATGTTTGATGGTTTGAAGTTCATCATGGGCATAATCTTGTTCGATCTGGTCACCAGAAAAGAGATGGTCTTTACCGACAATGTTTGCTAAGAATTCAAGATCTTTCGTTTCAATTTTATGGTAGTTCATCATTTCACCTGCCATATTTGATCAATCAGTTTGTTCAGTTCAGGTAAGACTTCATATAGATCTCCCACGATACTGTAATGACTGATGTCAAAGAGTTTATTGTGTTCATCCTGATTGACGGTAATAATTAAATCCGCTTCTTTCATACCTTCAATATATTGGACGGCACCACTAATCCCAAGATTGATAATCAATTTAGGTTTGACCGTACGTCCCGAAAGTCCGATTTGGTGTTTCGCATCAAACCATCCATTCTCAATGAGCGGACGAGTACACGCCACTTGTGCATCGAGTTTTTTCACTAAAGGTTCGATAAGTGCAAGATCTTTTTCTTTTTTGAAAGCTCGACCTACCGCGATAATGACATCGGCATCAGAAATATCTTTGACTTGAGGTTTATCTAAGCGACTGATTAAATGAATTCGATCAGGAAGTTCAATACCTTCAATGGATTCATGTGAGATGATACCATGAGGTGTTTCTTTTTCAGGTAGTTTAAACATCTTATACCTGATGGTCGCTAGTTGTGGACGATGATTGGGGGTATTGATCTTTGCCATGATGTTACCACCAAAAGCTGGTCTAATCTGTAACAAATCACCATCTTCTTTGATATCGAGCATCGTACAATCAGCGGTTAGTCCTGTTTTTAATCGAGCGGCAATTCTTGGCGCAAACGATCTTCCAAAAGGGGTTGACCCTAATAAGATAACATTGTTCTTATAGTGTAAGTAAAAGGATTCTACAACGCGAGCATAGCGTTCAACATTGAATGTTTCTAACGCGATATGATCATAGACAAAGACACGGTCTACACCATATTCCAATGCTTCTTCTGCCATCTTTGCTACGTTATATCCAATAAGTAGTGCAAACACGGGTTCCTGGGTTTTCTTGGCGAGTTCTTTTGCTTTTCCGATAAGTTCCCACGAGACATGATGTACTGCTTGGTGATGATGTTCGATATAGACCGTGATGCCTTTAAATAATGATTTATTCACGGAAGGTTTCACAGTTTCAACGAGCTCACAAATGCCTTCGGGTCCTTTTTTCACACATAACTTACAAATCTTGCATGATGCATTAATAGAAAGATACGCATCTTGATACTCAAATGCGTTAAATGGACAAAGATCAATCAATTTCTTAGCAGCCTCAGGGGTTACTTTATCATTGTGGACTTTAATATATGCCATCATTTCACCTAAAGATATCGATTGTCTTTTAAGACATCGAAAAATGCTTTTGCAAGATCGCTCTTCTTGCCTTTAATCATCTTTGTTTCGGTTCTTTTTTGCGGTGGAAAAATTTCATCGACTTGTGTCGGTGATCCGGATAGACCATAATGATCCGGATTTTGATCATCAAGATCCTTGAGAGAAACGATCTTGACCAAGGTATCTTTCATCTTTCTTTTTCTAAGATAAGAAGGAAGTCTTGGTGTATTCATGCCTTTATCTATCGTTAAAAGACAAGGGAAATCAATTTCAATAAGTTCTTCATATTCATCGTAAGCTGAGCGTACGATGAGTGAATGTTCTTTGATCTCGATAATTTCTTTGACATAAGGAGTATGAGGGATACCTAAAAATTCTGCAATCTCAGGTCCCACTTGTGCGGTATCACCATCGGTGGTCTGTTTACCACAGATAACGACGTCATAAGGACCGATATGTTCAATCAGTTGACTTAGCGTGTATGAGGTTGCTAAAACATCCGCTCCAGCAAAACGGCGATCGCTGATCAGTGTCCCTTGATCAGCACCCATATAGATGGCCTCATAAAGAACTTGACTTGCTGCAGGTGGTCCCATGGAAATCGCGTGAACACATGCATCCTTTGAACGTTCTTTAAGTTCAAAAGATGCCTCAAGTGCAAAAAGATCAAAAGGATTCATTTTAACGTTGTTTCCATCTCTGATGAGCACACCGGTTTTGGGATCTACTTGGACATTGGACGATGCAGGAACTTGCTTGATGCAGGTAATTATTTTCATGAATAAACCTCTAACATAAAGGATGTCTCACTATAAACTTATCATAGATAACTTAACTTGAATAGCCTTTCCATCATTTGCACATTATTTTTTCAAGTTTAGGAAAATATGTTCGTAGCTATAAGAAAAAAGCCACAGAGGTGGCTCTTAATCCATCATTTTCTTTATGCGATTAAAAACATCTTTTTTGAATCGTTCGATGTAGGAGGTTACATACGTAACGATATCGAGTGTATCATCTTCAATAAGTGGTGTTAAATCCATCGCGTTGATGATTTGATCCGCACGATCCACCTTATGAGCAATGGCATAGGTTGCATTGGCAGCACGTCGACCGATGGTTGCCACATCATAACGTTTTCCACCCGCAATTTGGGAATCAAACACTTCGACTAAGGCTTGTGCTAAATCGGGATGGCCTGAAACATTGAACTGAATCTTTTCTTCATCCAGCATCCAGTCTAAATCACGCCATACTTCACATCCATACACTTTCTTAGGACGCACTTCTTTGGGTAATCGTCTTAATGCTTGAATCACTTTGGTCGTCACGCCGATATGGGTGTCGTGTTTATCCGCAAGATTATGCGTATATAGAATCTCTGGTCTTGCAGCTAAAAGGATTCTTTCAAGATCATCAACAACAAACTTATTGTTAGGATCCTTAGTTTCTTTACTCGAATATTCAAGGAGTGCAAGAGCTCCAAATTCACCAATCGTCGCAGCTTTTTTTTGTTCGATTCGTCTAACTTCAATCATATCTTCATCGGTATAATCTTTGTAGATACCCTCTCTTGCAGAGCCACTACCGTTGGTTACGACCACACCTAAAAACCATTGATCATCATGTCCTAAACATTGCAATATACCATCATATGCCATGATCTCAATATCATCTTGATGAGCAGCAATCGACATGTGAGTTGTGCGTTTAATCGCTTCACTAAGCTCTTTATTATCAGGTATATACCATGATGCTTGGGGTTTATTTAGTTTCATAGTCTCCCTCACTTCTTTATTTCTGGAAGGCTGGCAGCAGCAATCGACTGACCAACTCTTCTGTTGTTTTCATCGGGTAATACAATCTCGATGGTAGAGGCTAACTCTGGAAATTCATCTGCCAAGATGTCTTTAGCGACATCAAGCATAATCTCGCCACCTTTTCCAGAAGTGACACGACCTAAAATCATTACGACCTGGATTTTATAGAATAGGCTATAGTAGGCTAAACCGTAGGCTAAATAAGCTCCCATGGTTTGATATATCTCTTCTGCTTTTGGATCTCCATAAGCCATCATACTCTGAATCATCTTTAATTTACTTGCTGGAGAAAGATCATCTTCAAGTTCAATCTTGGCTGCTTTCGCGAGTTTTATAATCGCTTCTTGTGAAAAATACTCAACTCCAACACCTAAATCCCCAGACCAAGGGTCTACTTCAGCGTTCGGATTCAAATCTAAAGGTACAAAGGCAAGTTCATTGAGCCATCCAGTAATGTTACCAAATTCATCTACATAACCCGCTGCTTCAGATGTTCCCATGGCGATACCTAAAACTTGATGCTTTCCTAAACTCATCGCTCCTGCTAAAGCGGTGACGTCACCATCATTGGCAACTTCAATGGGAATATCACCCATCTCTTTAGCGATATCTAGATACATATCCTTAATTTTATCATGAAAATCTTGATCATTCACTTGAATGTAAAGGGATCCGACCATGGTCTTATTATCGATATATATCCCTGCTGCAGAGACACCAATCGCATCCACTCTAGGCATTTTTGAAGCAGCTCTTAATAATGAATCTTTCACTCCTTCAATATGATAGTTTGGATCATGATGAAGTTTAGGATACCAAACGATTTCTTCAGAATAAATGGGGTTCCCATCGATAACAGCAGAGACCTTGCGGTCCGAACCACCTGCATCAAAACCAATGCGATATCCATTTAAATGTCTTCCTATGGGTTTAGATGTTTCATTCGTTTGAGGAAGACTATCATATGTCGTGATGATCACTTTAAATGGGTGTTCATAGACTCGACTCATAAACGCTTGATCAAATGATCTTTGACCGTCTTTTGAATAGATATCTTGAATCGCTTGACCAAGATACTCTGGTCCACCAATAAAGACTCGAAAGCCGCCTTTAAGCCAAAGGAGAGTTTTGACTAAACGCTCGATATAAAGAATATTCTCATGTTGATATTTTTCACTAGAGAAAATTTGTGTTTCGTATGTAGCTATCTGCCCTTGACTACGCTCTAATGCGATACCGACTTTGATGGGAGATGCTTCTTCTTTTACCGCATGTTCAAAAGCCCGAAAAGCCAAAACAATCGGAAGATAATCAGGATCTAAAACAAGATGATGTTTGGGATGTTGGTTAAATGTGAATGGATTCATAGGGATCATGACACCTCAATACTATTATATCGCATCATCTTTATCTTGTCTATACATTTAAGATGATTGTGTTTCTCTAAGCAAAAACTCTTTGAGTGCATCGATAAAATGGTTGATATCATCGGGTCTAACGATTAAAACAAACTCTTCAGAATAATCACTATTCTTGTAATTAATTTGATCCGCAAGCGCACGCACTTTAATGACATATTCACCAGGTGCTAAATCGAGCGTCATGGATGATTCCTCTGTTTCAAAGAGTTCTCCGTTGATACTAACCATGTAAGATAGACTGTGTTGAATCGGATCAAATCTAAGATCTCCCGTTTGATCTACATAAAGATTTAATGGTCGATCAAGTTTTATTCTGGGATCAGGGAATCCCACCGGATTGGGTCTTGGGATATGTTCACCTTTCACAAGATAAACTCCATTTGTCACCGCGCGGACAGTTCCATCGGACGGTGTATTCATAATGTCATAGGTTCCTTCAGTGTTCTTAAGTGCCATGGTCGTGGATCCCCCACCATCGATATTGTAGGCTTTATCTGCACCAAAATACACCATGATTTGGGCGAGTTCATAGAGGTTGACCCCATCCATACCGAGCGGCTTATTTCGACCATCTACGGTGACAAAGAAGACAGTACCATCTTCTTTTTGACCAATCGCAGTTCTAGGATGCTTCCACTCAGGATCTAGTCCATAATCGAGATGGGTCACCGGAATACCGTCTGTGACGAGTTCGTCATAGACACCTACTGCAAATCTGACATCTTCAAAACCACACCCAAGCTTTCGTTGAACAACGACATAATCTAAAGCTGTGATGAAATCATCTTCATTAAAATCATGACCCACGATCACAAAGGTATGATCTTCTACGGTCATATCCACATCGGTTTGATTTTCTAGAACACCACTACCAAAATAACGTACACCATCCATTTTGGTTTCTTTTGCTTCTATGATGATTTTATTTGCAGTCGTTGAAATAGGAAGATCATAATTATCAAAATAAACAGTAATCAATTCATTGCTTGTTGGAAGATTGTTGATTCTTTCTACAGAAACTTCCTTTTTTAGAGCACCATCTTCATCATATACAAGCAAGACATACCCTTGATAACAAGGGACACCAAAGACAACAGTGCCATCATCTTTAAATCCTGCAGCTGGACGAGATGAAACGACACCTGAAGCGATGGTTTCAAAATTACGCACATATAAACCCTGAGGTTGGCCATTGAGATTGGTTATTGAGGTGTTGTAGAAATCCCCATTAACGCCCCCAATAACTTCATAATTCTCGTATCTATTATGAATATCTTCGATATGTCCCAAAAGAGTTCCTCGTCCCCAACTGTCGTGAGGCTTATAGTTATCTCCAACAACGACGTTTAAGTCACTATAGTTTTGAACATTAGCACCTAAGTAGTTGATGACTTGATCGGACAAGACACCATCGTATTCGAGTTCGCCAATGATCTTCGTATGTCGAACACCATCGATATACTGTGTTTCCTTAAGGGATGTGGTTAACCGCATTTCAGCACGAACAGTGTATCCCGTGAAGGCTAGAAATAGAACAATAACGAGACTAAGAGTTAACAATTTTTTCATGATATGCCTCCTAAACCGTAGGTATCGTGATGACGGTTGATCCAACATGATCAAAGGTCATCTCAAAACGATAGGAGAGGTCTCCCACAATAACATCAAAAATCATTTCATCAAAATAGGTATCCCCCAAGACAAGTTCAAAATTAGCGACTACACTACCTTCAATCTCGGTTTGAAAAAATAAGGAAACCTCATCATAGAACTCTGTCTTTAAAAAATACTTTCCACTGACTTCCATAAACCATGTGGGTTGAAATGCGTGGAAGAAATCATAACTTGAATCCGCATCATCACAGGGAATAATTTCACTTCGATAGCCCTCATCCACAGGAAAATAATGGGTGCATGTACCGCTTAGATTCGTGTAATATTCTTTGATGCCATCCATTTCAAACGATGCAGAAGTTTGGTCGATTTCCATCGTCATGGTATAAAGATCAGCAAGCTGCTGAACCGAAATCTCTAACGTATAATTATCGAGGACTGCCATCCTTTCAAACGTCTGTTCAAATGGTGTTTTGATGATTTCACAGACACCATCAATCAATTCTTCACCCTCGTCACATTCAATCGTTTGATTCTCACACGATGATAGAATGAAGATGCACAGGATCAGTGCAAAAAATACAATCTTTTTCATATTTATCTCCTTAGAAATAAAGATTCTCGTCGTTTACACCGTTATTTTATCTTTTAATCCATGGAAAAAAGTTTCAATAAGTAAAAAAAGAGGAATTTTCCTCTTCTCTTATGGCAAATACTTGCGTTCCTTCTTATCTTGATACATCCGTTTATCGGCTAAGCGAATCACCATTTGTAAATCTTCATGATCATCCTTATAGTGAGCGACCCCTGAACCAAATTCAATCGGTACATTTTGGCCATCAATCACGAAGGGTGTGACTTTGACATCATCATGAATTTTTTCTAAACGTTTGATGCCTTCTTGGAGTTTGAGATCTGGCATTAAAATAACAAATTCATCCCCACCGGTTCGGTAAACAGAGTCTTTTGACAAAAGATTACGCTTGATAATTTGAACAAAATGGACGATATATTGATCTCCTGCTGAGTGGCCATAAGTATCGTTGACTTTCTTTAGATCGTTCACATCAAGGATAGCAAGACATAAGGCTGTATGATTATGCTTAACCAAAGATTGGATGGTCTTATCATAATGTTCTCTAGAGTATGCCCCTGTTAAAGAATCAAATTGTGATAGTTTATGGATTTCTTCAACCAGGTGATGATTGTTTAAAGCGATTTCAATTTGCGATGCGAGATGCTTGATAAGAAGTTTATCTTGTTCATCAAATGCATCTTTGTTATTCATGTTGTCCAAGTTGATAAATCCATAAATTTTATCATCGAATTGAATCGCACACGTTAAGACGGATGCTGCCATTTCTGTTTCTTTTTCTGCAAATTCTCTGGCCACATCACGTTCAGGATTAGCTTCATTAAATGTTTTAATATCACGAATGACTGTGGGTTCCAATAATGTTCCAATACGATATTGATACGTATCTTGATAACGTAAATTAACTTCCCTTAGCATGTCTAAGTCGTAACCTACGGCAGCTCGAAACTCCATGAACTCATCATCCTTATGGATTAAAATACTACCCGATTCTGCTTTAGGGACTAAATCGATGGCAATCTCTAAAATATCTTGGAGTAACTTATCAATATCATCATCTAAAAGCATTTTGGGGGTGACACCCATCATCGCCTGTGTGATTTCATAACTTCTTTCCAAGTGTTGAAACTTCTTTTTAAGGACGCTCAACTCAATTTCTTTTCGAATCACGATCTGCTCAAAATAATGACAAAATATCAAAGTGAGTGAAGCAATCAGATAAAAATCAGTGATGATGTTATGTGAAAAGATGACGATATCGACAATATGAAAGGCACCGAAAGCAAAAACAATCACTACGCCAAGTAATCCACCACGAAGGCGATCAAATTGCATCCAAATGGTCGCTATTATCATAATGATGATTCCCGCTACAATGAGGACTTTTTCATATAAGGTGCTTTCTAAAAACTCGGAATATCCATCTGTAAGAAGGGGAATCGTTAACCATGCTAAAAGAAGTACAATGACTGCACTTCTTAAAATGAGGGATAACATACGATTCACTTTAATGACATATGATGTTTCCAAAAGATCACCTTTCTTGCCTCTAGTAGCCCATATTATACCGTAAATACACCCCTCATACAATAAGTATCAAGGGGTATATCACCAAAATGTCCTTAAGTTTTTATTAAGTAACTACGATCGCTTACTTACAAATCATAACAAGGAGATCTTCTTCGAAAATGATGAGGGGTTCATCTAGGTCAAGATTTCCCTTAAAGATGTCAAGTTTTCCTTCTTTGATCGTTCCAATCCAGACGTAATCTTGATTTCCGCTCATGAAGACTGTATAAATCCCTTGAGCCTTGGTGGGAAAAGATATTGGGAAAGAATGCTTTAAAATATCTTGTGCCTTATAGGCATAGACCTCATAGGTCTCTTCTTCGCTACCCTCTTCATCATAGGTTAATAAATCAATGAATAATGGATAAAGCTTGCGATTTTTAGAAAGCTGAGTCATAAGTCTACTCAGATACTCGTTGGAAATAATTGTATTTTGAACATTATAACTTTGTGCAATATCAAAATGCTTAGGATCTAAAAGTTCAATAATGATCTCTGCTTGATGTTTTTTCGCGAGTTCTTGGGTCATCAATAGAGTCACTAAAACCTCTGAATCGTATTCGGATGGGTCGAGATTATCTTCGGATAGGATCAAGATGTGATCGATATGTTCAATCGTTTCCGTATACGACTGAATCGCACTAGCTTCATTGGATTCCATTTGTGAAACGTGGATTTTTACGTGGTTTTCTCTTTCATATAAACGGATGGAATCAAGAATATACGGTAGTTTTTGATTTTTGCCAAAAATGACGATATATTTTTCATGATAGCGTGTTTGATCGTTGATCGTCAGAGGTTCGTAATGATGGAGTGGTTTTTCTCTTTTGCGTTCAACATCCTTGGATTCACTCGAAAGCACATATAACGTATCCCCTAAGGAATAAATGGGGATGGCGTAATGATGATGTTCCATAAACTCACGTGGTTTTATGTCTTTTACGGTATAAAATTCAGCACCTTCAAACGATAAGAGTTCATGATAGACTTGATTGAGTTCCGGCATCAATAATGTCTGTGCGATCAATCGACCCATGAGTTCGTCGGGTAATAGAGGTAATATTTGATCATTTAATCTACTATGTTTGGCAATATAATCATTGATCAATCCGATGGAACTATGTTCTTTGACTTCAACCAAGATGGTTTGATGAGGTTTGATATTCATATTGCTTACAAGCATCAATGTTTTCATCGAGAGCATATCTTTATGTGTAAGAGTTGAGAGTTCATGTTCATCAGATAAGATCACGACTGTCTTTGAATCTTCAATACAGATATTCATAAGATCTCGTTTGGAGAAGACTTCACCATGTCTTACGATAATGGATAACTTCTTTTTATTGCCATCTTGGACATCAAATAGCTTACGCTTAATCTCATTTTCAATGACTTCTTTATCATGATGACTTAGAATAACAATCGCGGTTGTTTCATCATCATAACGATAATCGGCAATGAGTTCTAGGGCTTTATGGTTCCAGTTTAGGATGACGATGTGATGATAAAGGTGTAACTTAGTCTTCCCCTTGTTGGCATTATCGATGATGTTGGAGAAGGTGTTTGCCACGTATCCAATGATACCACCGGTAAAAGTGATCATCGATGTTAAAATCACAAGGATGGATATAATACGTATGGCAATCGGAACCGCTGGATCATAGAATCCCGGTTCAAGCATCCAAGTGATCCCTGATGCCCATAATGCTGTGATGATATTGCCGTAATGTTCTGGTGCAATCAAATACGCAATTACAGATGAAATAAGCCATAAAATAACATTGAAAAGGATGATGAAAAGAAGGATGATTCCTCTCGCATTCTTTTCACGCATGAGACTAAACCATTGTCTAATCTTTTGTTTCATCAAAACACTCCTTACTCTTTGTGTTCTTTATTTGCCTGATGAACGACAACTTGTGGGAAAGGAATATTGATACCTTTACGATCAAAAAGGAGTTTTAATTCTCGATTTAAGGCACGGGTTACATCATAACGATTCTTTTCTTCACATTTAGCAGCAATTCTCACAACAACCGATGAATCCGCTAGTTCATTGACACCTTTATAAATAGGACCTTCAACGATTTCAGGAATTGACTTTTTCATTTCAGGAAGATACTCTTTGATGACCTCTTCAACTTTGATTAAGTCAGCACCATACTCAACGGAGATATCTGAAATAGCGACGGAGAGTTCAGCGGATAGATTGACGATTTCACGAATATCAGAATTCGCAATAATAAGAACATTTCCAGCGATATCCTGTACACGTGTATTTCTCGGACCTATTTGTTTAACAGTTCCTCTAAAGTTCCCCACTTCTACAATATCGCCAACGACAAACTGACGTTCAAAGATAATGGATAATCCTGAAAAAACATCTTGAAGTAGACCCTGTGCTCCAAAAGAGACTGCTAAACCAGCAATCCCAGCACCTGCAAGTAAAGTCGGTGTTTGTACACCCCAAGCAGATAAAATAAGGAGTAGTCCAATGAGGATACTGATGTATTTGACGATGGATGTAAAGAGGATTCCTAGAGTCTCTGCACGATGGCCTTTTTTAGTAAGTAATTTCACCAAAAATAGCAATACAAAGTTTAGAATCCAAACAAAGATTAAGATGGTCACACTTTCTAAGATATTCACATAACTGTTTTTGAAAAAACCGATCAAATCAAAAAACTTTCCGATGGAATTGTCGATAATGTTCGCAAATGCCGTTCCTGGAAATAAAATACCTGACAGACTACCTAACAGGATGAAGACTCCGATCACCACCGCGGTCACAATCATTTCAATGCGTTCTTTTTTCGTTCTTTCTTTTTGGTTCATGGGTTTTTTCTCCTATTCATGAATCTCATCATAAAGGATATGACGAATGAGATAATTTTGTTGATTTCTAATACCTATCGTAATTTGATAGTTTTCTGCTGAAGGAATGGAAATCGTAAAGCTTACCGATTTACTCTCTACTGATGGTGTGAAATCAAATACATCACCACCTAAATATATGGGGTGATCACCTGTTAATTCAAAGATGTCGTAATAAGGAATTTGGAAGTAGTGATTAGGATCCACGACCGTGATTGTCACTTCAAGGAAACCATTGACTTCTACGATGGAAAAGTCGATGGAATATGTATCTAATGTCGTGACTTCTTCTTCGTAGATGATCTTAGTTTCTTCTCTTAATGTTCCTGGATTGATATAGGTCGCTTTTCCTATGATCGTATATGTGGTATTCTTTGCTAGTCCAGAAACGGGAACATTTAGATAAAATCCTGTGACTTGATGAAGACTCACATCAAAGTCATCGATCAGTTGATTGCCTTTATAAACCTCTATTTGGTACATCACATCAACGTCACTATAAGAATCTGGATAAAGGGACAGATAAATCTCGTTTTGATTGATTCGATCAAGATAAAGCGAAGAAGATAGAGTAAACTCTGGTGTAATCCAAATCTCATCGAGGAGGACCGGTCCTTCGCTCGTGAGCCCTTCTAAATACACATGGAATGGAGAACTCGTGAAGATTTGCGTAAGCTCAATGGATTGCAAACTTTCGGTTACGATAATCTCTTGATAATCGATGGGCATTTCTGGTTCCCAAGAGAATCCGTAATATAAGATCACGTTTTCATAGATAGATTCAGGATCATGAATTTTGACGTCGATGATGTAGATTGAATCAAATTCATCCCCTGTCACCTGATACCCTAAAATGGCTCCACCGGTGCTTTCTTCAGTCGTAAGGACCACAGAATCTAAACGTTCTTGACCAAAACCTTTACTTCCATAGACACTTAACCTATATTCTGTATTCGGGTTAAGTTCATCAAAATATCCCGCATTCTCACCTAGAGAAATCGGGACTTCATAGTATTCCATTTGATTTTCTAAAACGACAAAAAGCGTCTCTAGATCAAGCGCTTGGTCTTGATCGGTCACGGAGACTTGATAGATAATTTCATTGGTCAGTGCTTCTGCTTTTATAATCGTAGCTTTAGGAGAACTAGGGATCAGCGTCACAGCAGCGACTGCAGCAACCACAGTCACAGCAAAAGAAGACATCCATGTCTTAATGATTTCATATTGTCTTCTAAAACGCTCATTCTTGTTTTTCTGACGTCTGGGCATAAAGACTTCCTTGCTTAATGTCATCACTTTAGAATCGTAGTTGCTTTTTCTTTCTATTATACCGCGAATGTAAGGTTTTTTTAAGAGACCTTTTTTAAAAATAATAAAAGGCTTGCGCCTTTCTTAATAATCGTTGAAATGAGAGTGAACATCCTTGGTCAGTTGGAGATCAAAGATGATGTTAATGAAACTTTTATGATAACTGATGAAGGTCTTTTGATCAATCATCTGCATGATATCTTCACGCGATGCCCACTTAACCTGTTGAACTTCTTCTTTTTGAAGATTTAGCCTGTTTATGTCTACATCTTTTACGACAATATAGACATCATCAAAACCAAAAGAAAAGCTTACAGTCAGTGCAGGACGCATGCCAGCTAAAGAGATCTCCAATCCCAGTTCTTCAAAAACTTCTCTTTCAGCTGCTTGAATCGAGGTATCACCTTGAACAGCACTTCCTCCTACAGTCACATCCCATAAATTCGACCATCCCTGTTTGAAGGGTTGTCGCTGCTGAATGAGCATTTGACCTTTCGAATTAAAAATACAAACATGAACGACTGTATGATAATATCCATCTGGAACCTTTTCACCACGCTTGATGATTTTTCCCGTCTTTTTTCTATCAATATCATATAATTCCCAAAGTTCCATGATGACTCCTTCTACCGATACTTGTTGACAATCTTTGTCATCTCAATCATTTTTTCTTCCATGCGTTTAACGAGCGTCAATTGACTCTTCGCACGATCTAAATTATGATTTTCCCTATGAATTTTAAAGTAAACATCCCCAAGAAGATGATCCATCAAAAATCGCATCCCTAGTTCAAGAGTAATGATAATCGCTGACGTTGGTAAATAATCAAACTCAGCATTTGTCATCACATCTTTGAGTGGTCGAATAAATCCTTTGGTAAACGTTTCAAAACGCTCCAAATCAAGATCGACGATAGCTAAATTCGTTTCATCTTCAAGTGCAGTACTACACCCAAAGCGAATCGCATCTCCATAATCATAGAGTAGGCTTCCAGGCATGACGGTATCCAAATCAACAATACACTTGATCGCTTCTGTAGTTCTATCAAATAAGATATTATTTATTTTTGTATCATTATGTGTGACACGAAGTGGAATTCTCTTTTCTTCGATTCCTTTGACAATTAAATCCGCATACCCTTCTTTAGAAAGAACAAAATCAATCCATTCTTTGGCTTCAATCACACGTTCAGGGATCGCTTTTTTAAGTGACTCTTTAAAGACTTGAAATCGTTTAGGTGTATGATGGAAATCTCTAATTGTTTCAAAGAGATCAGATGGATCAAACGTATGAAGTCTCTTTTGAAACTCACCAAAAGCTTCACCCGCAAGTTCGAGATAAGAAGGATTGGGGACTTGTTCAAAAGAAATCGAGTTTTCTACAAAATGAAAGAGACGATAATGATCTTCGCCATCTAAATAATAACTAGTGCCCTCTATTGTAGGGATA
The DNA here is from genome assembly GCA_003605085.1 of Acholeplasma sp. Lineage (GTDB taxonomy): Bacteria > Bacillota_I > Bacilli_A > Acholeplasmatales > Acholeplasmataceae > Peloplasma. Next base: position 53,261 of record QZKD01000037.1, read on the forward strand.
AAAGATAAGACTTTATCTTTAGGATCGATACCCTCTTCGATATATTGATGTTTAATATGTTCGGTCACACGTTTTATATTCATCATGACTTCGGGTATATGATGAAAAACACGATGATTCACCCATTGTAAGACATACTGTCGATCTGGGTTAATACAGGTGATCAAATACGTATCATTGATATGACCGCTGCCATAGCGTTCATGGGATATATACGTGCCCTCGTGTTGAAACTTATCCAAAATGTGTTTCATGAAGAACCTTCTTCCACTTATCTACTTCTTTTATTGTAGCCGAACTTGACTAGATAAACAAGAGTCAATTATTGTCCACCTAAAGTCCAGTGCGCATCTTGAACTTGAAGGAGATCTTTGATTTCTTTAAGTAAGTGAACAGGAGGAAGCCCCAGTTCAATCATTTCGCGATGAAAAAGAAAGTATTTTCTGCCATCACTAAATTGATAACGATAACCCAATCCTTCAATCGCACCTTGAATCATGCCTGTGTATTTAAAAGAGGAGGATTCCATGGTCTCTCGAATTTTTTCATGAAAAAAAGAGGAGTATGTTCTATTCGCATAAAACTTCATGTGAAGCGAAGGTCCATATCGAAGACTATAGGAGAATTTGGCGATTTTCTTCCCCTTTTTTTGGAAAACAAAGATCAAGTCCTTGGTAGGTGATTGTTTAGGCTGATACCCCAGATGCATCAAAAAAGCAGTAAGCTCTTTAAAAAATTCTTGGTGAACAGAAACTGTGTCAAACCAAATATGCATGAAACCATCTTCTTTCAATAATCTTTAAATATAAAAAGTATTCAATAATGAAAAATTATCTCTTTTTTCAATCTTCTCTATTTCGTTATTGTTATTGGAAATCAATATGACGAAGATGACCTCTTCTTTATAACAACTCGTGAGAAATAGCAAAATTACACTCAATAAAAAAAGAAAAATAACTCATTTTTCAAACAATCCCCCCTTGTTACTTTAATGAAATTATAGCATAACTCCAAATGATTGTCATCCGTATGATTATGAATGAAAATGTAAAAAAAGGCGATGTCGTTTTCCGAAATCGCCTAAATTATTTGATTCATCATGTATTGTCTATAATCGATAATCCTTTATTGTGAACTGTGATCACTTGATCATAAAGTGCTTTATGTTCTTCAATCACGACATGACTTACATTGATGACGGTCACGTGATTTAAAGCAATCAAAATAGATTCAATCGCTTTGACTCTTTCAAAATCTAAACTAGCAAAAGCTTCATCTAAATATAAGATATCCGCTTGACTAATCAATCCTCTCGCAATCGCGATACGACTCTTTTCACCACCAGAAATATTTTTTCCATTATCAAGTATCATGAAATCCAATCCTTCTTCATGACTTAAGATAAACTCTTTAAGTCCTGCTTGTTCGATGGCTTTCCATATCACTTCATCACTGTAATCCCTATATAGTGTCAAGTTATGTCTTACCGTATCTTCGAAGAGAAATACCTGTTGTTCAATATTGGCAATCTTGGCATAATAACTTTCTTTTTTTACATCATTTAAGGCTATTCCATCGACGAAAATCGATCCAGTTTGAGGTTTAAAGTACTTTCTTAGCAATCTTAGAATCGTTGATTTTCCTCCACCAGAAGGTCCAATAATCAGGTACTTCTTTCCTTTTTCGAGTCTGAGATTCACATGACTGAGCACTTGATGATCGTCATAGCCAAAACTCACATCGTTTAGTTCGATAGATTCTTGGAATGAATCGAGATTGATCGTTTCAATATCATTTTCTTTATTCTCTGTGCTTTCCTTGATTCGCTTAAAAATTGATTTAACAGACATCCATCTGGGAATCGATTGTGAGAAGACACCAATCGGTTCGACCACACGATCGATGTTGGTGGCAATGACTGCGATTCCCGCAAAGGTGATCAATCCTTGGATTGCCATATAGGAAACAAAAAGCATCACTCCTAAAAAGATAATAGAGAAGTTTGCTGTCTGTGCTGCATAGACAAACGATAAAATGCGATCAATGACGTATTTCTTTTCTTGTACTGATTCGCTCTTACGGTAGAAGTTTTCTTTAACTCTTTCTTCTAGTCCATTACTTTTGATGATATTAAATGCAGATAAAACTTCTTTAATAAATCCACTGTACCCTGCAAAAAGGATACTTCTTTCTTCATTATGCTTTCTGACGGGCTTGGTCACGATTTGTGAGAGAAGCCCATTGATGAGCATAACCCCTAAGCCTACAAATAAAATCATGGGGCTAATAATGATGAAAATAATAATTCCTGTAATAAATCCAATGATCGCTTCGCTCATCTCCAAGATACTCATAAAGTAATCTTGTTCTATGATATTGAAATCATTGGTGAGCGCAGATACATAGACAGCATTATTCTCTTTTTGAAACTCATTGATATGTTTATGAAACACTTGTTTCAAGTAATCGACTTTCATTCTTTGCATCGCATCTTTAATGAAGATGCTTCTTGACCACGCGATGAGCATATTTGCTGGGAATAAAATGGCTGCAATGATCAGCATTTCTTTTGCTTTTGACCAAAACAGGGGCCAATCTTGAACTTCAGCAATCGTGACGACATCAAATAACAGTAAAGATAAACGAAAACTTAAGTATGCACCTAAACTTAAAAAGAGAATAACGATGGGGAAATAGCGAAAATAACGAATCTTATGCTTCATGAGAATATCCTCCATTAAAATAATCTTTTGCAGGATAGGAATTTAAATATCCATCTTTAATCTCGAGAACATAATCGTAATGATTGGTGATTCCCTCATAATATTTATGGCTAATTGCAATCACTGTTTGATCAAGATTCAGGAGTGTTTGTTCGATTTGTCGCCCTAACTCATCATTAAGTGATGAGGTTGCTTCATCAACAAATAGCAATTCACTTCGTTTTGCAAGCGCTCTGGCGATTGAAATGCGTTGGCGTTCACCACCGGATAAGTTTTTCCCATTTTCACTGATCATCGTATCGAGGCCTTGTTCTTGTTTCGCTAAAAAGTCACTAAGACCGGCGAATTCAATGACTTTTAAAACCCATTGACGATCCATAGGTTTAAATAAGGTGATATTGTCAAAAAGTGATGCTTCAAACAAAAAGACGTCTTGATAGATAAAACTGCTTTTATCGTTAAAAGAAGAGAGTTTGATATCGTGATAATCGGTTCCATCGACACGAATATCTCCCTGGTATACATCATCCATCATCGCTAAGAGCTTCATCAATGTAGATTTCCCTGAACCACTAGGTCCTTTGAGTAAATATTTCTTCCCTTTTTCGATGTTCATAGAGACGGATTTCAATATGACTTGTTCATCGTATTGAAAACGTAAGTCTTTAACTTCAATCTGATGGTTAAAGTTAAAATAGGCTGTTTTTCCATTTTTATCGATGCCTAAATCCTCTTGATCGGTGATCTTATGAAAAATAGCATTCGAGGATTTTAAGGTGTTGATCATCGGCATGAGATTCATTAAAGGGAAAATCGTATTCGAAGATAATGAAACCGTCAGAAATATTTCCCCGTATCCAATCCGCATATCGGGTTGATACATCAAAAGGACAACCAAGCCAAACATAACAAATTGCCCAATCGCGTTATTAGAAAACTGTTGTAGTGCCACAAATAAGTTAAATTTGAGTTTCTTCTGCTCCAAATGACCTATTTTGTCTTGGCTCTGCAAGAGAAATTTGTCTTCGATATTATTGAGTTTTAATATTTCTAAACCATTAAACGTATTCGAAGCGTGTGTTGTAAATATTTCATGTTCAGTAGACACATCTTTTTGCATCTGAATGGTCCGTTTTTCATAAAATCTTGAGATGAGGAAAACAAAGATGGATACCCCAAAAACAATCAATCCGATCAAAGGATTAATGACGATGAGGATCGATAATACGGCAAAATAATACCCGATTCGAAACACAACATTGAGCAATGTTACAAAGAATGTGTTTTCAAAGGTGTTAATATCATTGATCATATTGGATATGTACACATCACGTGATTTCTTATTAAATGTACGGTAGCTCATATTCATGATCTTATCAAAGGCTTTAATACGAAGTTTAAGTAAGATATTACGCATAAATTTAATACGCATCATCCGAGACAAGATAAAAAGTGATGCATGAAGAAGAATAAAGGCTAATGCACCAATGACTGCTAACCTAAAAAACTCCATTGTTTTTCTTTCGACACTTTCGACCACAAGGGCGAGTGTGAAGTTTTGGAGTAATTGGGTAATAATCGGGATAAAACATGCAAGTAAATAGATGAAGAACATTTTTTTGTCTTCGAGCAGAAATTTTTTCATAGTTACCTCATAAAATCATGGACACCAACAGATGTCCATGAGTATTATTTCCAGAATGACCAAAGTTGAGTCATCCAATAATCAGAGAGTTCATGGCACACGCACCAAGTGTGATTTACTTTGCCTGAGAAACCCTGTTTATTCAGTGTGAATTTCATACTGATTTCCTCCGTTAATGAATATCTACTGTACCGGAGAGGGTGGATACCTTTTCTAAATGGATGCTTGTTTTCGTTTTATTGTTAATTGCTAAATCACCACTGACAGATTTGAAACGAATAACTTCAGGATAGAACTCTACGCCATTGACATCACCGCTGACAGAACTGAATTCTACGTTTTTTGCTTTCACATCTTTAAAATGTAAATCACCGCTCACGGTATTCATATGAACATCACCTTGTATTTCGGTATGTTCCATGTCCAAATCTCCGCTCACCTGTGAGGATGAGAGGCCATTTAATGCTACATTCTTGATCAAAAGATCACCACTGACTGTATTCCATTTGGTATTTCCAAGGTTACAACCCTCTACAGTGATATCTCCACTGGTTATATTGATCTGTGATTGTTCTGTCTGTAGGTTTTTAATGATGAGATCACCACTTAAGCTGACAAATTTACTTTCTGTCACATGGAGTTCTTTGGGGAATTCGAAGACGAAATCAAGATCATCTTGTTTTCTCATAAAAATGAGTCCACCTTTGAATTTAGGTGCTTCAAATCGAAATTCACCATTTCGATAACTGACATCATAATGATTGATATTGCCTCGTCCTTCATAATAGATGCGAATCTTATCATCAGGCGATGCTTGAACGATGTAATCTTCTGATATGGAACCAATCATGATCTTTAACGTATCTTGATCTGGGGTGAATTCTTTCCATAAAGTAAGTCCATCGGTATCTTCTTGTTCACTCGTGCGTTTTTCTTCAGAAGTACCATTACCATTGATGTTTTCAGCAAGTTCTTTTGCAAGTACTTTGGGATCACCAAATCGTAGCGGAATTTGTTCTTCGTTGAGTCCTTGTTTGATTGCTTCTTCGATCATCTCGCGATGGTCATTAATGATATCTTCAATTTCTTCCATTTCGACTTTATTACGAATTAATTCGTTCCTTAAATCGTTTAAAAATGTCTTCACTCTTCTTACCTCCTAAATTAATGATGTGGTAGACACCACCAATAAATGCATCCCATTCCTCACGGAGTGATAAATAATAGATAAATCCTTTTTCAGTCATTTGATAGTATTTTCTTGGTGCCCCTTCAGTTGATTCTTGTAGATATGTTTCAAAGTATCCTTCAGAAGTGAGTCTCCTTAAGATGGGATAAATCGTATTTTCACTCACATCGATGTATGATGATAGCTGTGAAATGATTTCATATCCATAGGTATCTTTCTCTACTAAGACGGATAAGACGCATAATTCGATGATTCCTCGTTTAAATTGTGCATTCATCAGATAACCTCCTTACGATCCAATTATAACACAGTACTATTTGTCACACAATACCTAAAATGCATTTTCATATATTTTCATAAATAATCATTATTTAATGATTAAAAATAAAAAAATCCTCGAAAGTGAGGATCTTTTCATCATTATTACATGATTTCTTCGGATTTTAGTTTCTTTTTCAACCGATCAGCCATCAGAAACAGCTTACCGTCGTTATTAAAAAGTGACTTAATTGAGGTTAGTGCAGCATCATAAATTTGCTCGCTATATTTATTCTGATTCACGATATCGATCATTCTCTCTTCACTCAAACCGTTTTCGATAAAACTTGCGACCTGATTTCTCATATAGACCGATAATTGATTCGCTTCCTTTTTCAAAAATGATTTGATGCGTCTATGCTCTGAGAAAGTAATTTTCCCATCGTTTCCAAAAAATAGATAAACAAGCAAGAGTGCTGATAATTCGGATTGATTCTTTTGGTAAGCATCTTCCCATTGCATTAAAGGTATTTGATCGCTTGGTTCATTTTTGGTTGGACCAGCAGCAAATCCTTCTGCTTGCTCTGTCATCAGCATATAAATGAGCGAACGTCTTCGAGTCCCAAAAAATAACCCTCTTGTTCTTCTATAACCCAAAATTTTCCCCCCCCCTTGTAAAGTTATGGATGAGTCTATTGTACCATTTAAAATAGAATAATTGTTTATGCTTTCTATTTTTTATTCACATTAAACTTGAAATTGATAAAGTGTTTATATGTCTCATCTTTTCTTAAAATCGCTGAATTAAAGTCTTTAAAATGGATTCCACCGGGTTCATATTCGCATTCTAAAGTTAAGGATGAATAGACTCCATCTTCATAGACATCAGGAAGTTTACTTGGTGAGACTAAATTATGTGTAAAGATAACAACAGCAGGATAATCGGTGGTGAGTTCTAAAGACAATTTCTTCGTAGGATCCACTAATTTTGCATACCCAATCTTCTCATCAAAAAGCCATGGATGATCATAACCCATCGCAGGAGTATCCATAATAGAACGAATTCTCGATCCTAGATTGGATAGTTTTCTTAAGTCAAATGCGGTTTTTGTGACATCCACTTTTCCTAAGGGAATACCATGATTGTCACCTTCAATATATTTTGATGCATTCACCTGAAGCTCATGATCCATAATATCTCCATATCCTAAAAGATTGAAATAGAGATGGTTGGTAATACTACAAAGAGTATCTTTTGTCGTTGTTGCACGGTAGTCAATACGGAAATTCATGTCATTATCTAGGGTATAGATGACATCAAGGGTAAGTTCGCCAGGATAATCTTCTTCACCATCTAAACTGACGTAACGAAACGTCACTGAAGATACTTTGTCATCTTCTTTTATCTCGACGACTTCAAAATGACGGAAACAGAAGCCAGTCGCTCCTCCGTGTAATTTTGTTTTATCTGAACGATAGGGATTGACGGGATAACTTACTCCATCAATCTCATAGGATGGGCAAATAAGACGTCCTGCGGTCCGTCCAATGGTTTTCCCATAATCAAAATCAGAGGTTAAAAAGTCATTGAGTTCTTCGGGTCTGACAGAGACTTCTTTCCCTTCGACTTTGATCGAATAAACGGCTGCCCCATAGGAAATAAGTGTCACTGCCATTTTTTTTCTTTCGAAAGTAATCCGTTCAATAGGACCTACTTGAGTTTGAATATTCTTTTCGTGTTTCATCGTACTCTCCTTGTTTATTTTTACTATTTTAGTATAACACGAGATAGACTTCACTTCCATGTCTACTGAATAGAAAACAAAAAGCACCCTTGATTTATCACATTCTTCTCATAAAATTTATGTTATGATGATAGTATATATTAATCAAAGGGGGAATCATCATGTTTGAAGCATATCTTGGTTTAACAGTTTTGGGATTGGTTGGTGTGGGATGGGGTTTATGGATGCTTATCTGGCCAGAAGGCTATTTACGTTTCATCAGTTTTCGGGGGCATATTAAAGGAGCACCCTGGAGAAATAGTATTCCGATTCGACCTATTTCTATAACGATAACTCGATACTTAGGAGGAATCACAATTCCTGCAAGTATCGGTGGAGTCATCTATTTCATGATATTAATTTCTAAATAGGCATAAGGATTTTCTTTCTTAATTCTTTCTTAAGTCGCTTACCAGTCATTGGAATAAAGGGCATTTTATGCTATGATAAATGTAAGGATATTGACATATTCTTAAGGTGGCAACGATGATTACATTTCAAGAGTTTGAACGTATTTTTAAACATTTTAATGAAGGTGTCTACTTAGTCGATAAAAACCGGAAAATACTTTACTATAACGAAGCGGCTGAACACTTTTCGGGTTATGATCGGCACTATGTAATGGGTCGTCATTGTTTTGACAATATTTTTAATCATATGGCTGAAGATGGCACGCTTTTATGCTTTAACGGTTGTCCTCTTCATCGTTCAATTCAAGAGAATGTGGATACGGAAGCTTATGTATATTTAAGACATAAAGACGGTTTTCGTCTGAAAGTTCACGTCAAAACCATGCCTATTCTCGAAAATGGTGAAGTGACTGGAGCTCTTGAAGTCTTTTCTCCTGTCATTCCTCAAGAGGATACCAATCAAACGATTCATTTTTATAAACAACAACTTTTAATGGATCCATTAACGAAAGTTCATAATCGTAAAATCCTTGAAACGGGTGATCCTTTACTTGATTTGAATCAAAGCGATATGCAACGCATGGGAGTCATCTTTCTCGATATTGACAATTTTAAATCTTATAATGATACCTATGGACATGAACTCGGTGACCGTATCCTCATTAATATTGCCAAGACGTTAACCAATGCCGTCGGTATGAATGATCTTGTCATTCGTTATGGCGGGGAAGAGTTTCTGATCTTATCTCCGGATAGTTCAAAAGAAAAACTGGTCATTCTTGCTGAAAAGATTCGTATCCTTGTTGAAAACACAAAAATAGAGAAAGATGAACTTTCTCTTAATTATCAAATCTCATTAGGTGCTACTTTAAGACATTATAAAGAGCCCTTAGTTGCTTCGATTAATCGTGCCGATCAAGCGATGTATAAGAGTAAATTCTTAGGTAAGAATCGAGTGACATATTTAGAGTAATCTATCAAGAACTTCTTGTAGACACAGGAAGTTCTTTTTTCTTTATCTTTTGGTAAATCTCTTCAATCAAAGGTGATTTTTCTTCCATATACCGGTCGATATCATGGGGATATTTTTTAGCAAGCATCATTTTTAGTGAACCATACGCTTCACGGTCCTCAGGATGTGTCTTTAACCAATCTCGAAATGAAAGATGACGTTGATATTCATCACTATCGATAGGGCATACATAAAGATGATGCTTCATCAAATGTGATTTATTGACATACTTAAAGGCTTCACGATCCAAAATGCCCAAATTGCCTTCGTGATGATAATCTAATACTTCAAGTTTTCGTTTAATATCCTCAAAATCAGTGCGTAAAATGATGATATCTATATCGATGACCGGTTTAGCAGCAAGCCCTTCAACCGATGTACTTCCCACATGTTCAATTCGTACATCCTTGTCCTTTAAGACTTGATTGAGTTCATCTTTAATCTTCAAAAATGCTTCTTTCCATTCTTTCTGATAAGAAAGGACGATCACATCTTTTGTCTTCATAAGAGGACCTGCATAAGTTTATCATAGGTGATGATAAGTCCAAGATGTTCATGATACCAAAGGTGAAGTGCTTCTTTGTCGCCTTTAAAAGAAAGAAGTACGCCTCCAAGACCTAAAATTTTTGCCATATGTCTACTCCATTATCGGGATCCAATATCTTTGAATAACTTCTTTAGTTCCCTCTTCAGGAATCTCATTTTCGAGTATACCCCCTTGAGAAACAATAGTTTTCGCGGATGCTAGGTTAGACTTATTGCACGTGACTAGTATTTGAGATAGCTTAGACTTTTTGCATTCAACTAAACCGAGTTTGAGTTGTTCTTTGGCATACCCTTGATTTCGATACTCAGGATGGATGGAATACCCGATGTGTCCACCATACTTCATCAAATACTCATTGAGTTCATACCTGATGTTGATCATCCCAACGAGTTGATGGCTATCTTTTGTCACTGAAATAAATTGGATAGAGGGAACTTTATCTAGGGGGACATAGAGGCGTTGTTCGCCAAGCATTACATGTTTTATCCAATCTTCTGCCTTCTCGTATTCTCGTAGACCAGATGTTCCTGAAAGACTATCACCACAATCCAAAAAAGCCTGTCTATAGGCTTCAATTTGGGCTTTATACTCAATGGTAGGTCGAATAAGTCGAATGTGTTCCATGATGTATTTCCTTTAGTTTCGCGTGATATAAGGTGAATATGATTAGGGTTTTACCCAACCATAAACATGGACATCAATCCATTTTTCGCCGTTAAAATGCGCTTGACGTTTCGTTCCTTCTTTGAAGAAATTGAGTCGTTCGAGTGTTTTGATGGACGCACGATTGTGTTGATAGACTTCTGCTTCAATTCGGTGAATGCCTGATTGGATTAGGTCTTGCATCAAGAGTTGTAAAGCAATTTTAGAAAATCCTTGACCTCTTTGTTCCCCTAAGGCGAAACGTAGCCAAGCTACTTGATGTTTAGGATCCATATAGTTGATTCTTACATATCCGATTGGGACTTGATCGGACATGATCATTCGATAATCTTGATCCTTATCGAGTAACGCACGTTTAATATCTTCTTGTTGCTGCTCCAATGAAGTATCGTAATCATATTCCAAAGCATGCTTAATCAAATAGGGATCATGTTTCCATGTATTGATCAAAGCTGAATCAAAGATCGTCACTTTTCTTAATGTAATTGCCATAAGAAGACCTCCATGTTCACGTTACTTTCACTTTGATTATACATGATTTACTGATAATTCGTCATCATTATTCAAAGAAAAAGGGGTGATTCACCCCATCAAATAGCATTTAATCAAGCGGATGTATTCCTTTGAAATCATGGGTCTTAAAGATCGATTTCATCTGATCTTCTAAGATGTCATCCTTATCATCTTTTGTCCATTTTGGATTCCCTGTTTTTTCAATGAGTACCTTTTGAACACCCTCTCTAAAATTAGGCGTGCCAACGACATAAAGAGCAAGATCGTACTCCATTTTAAAACAGTCATGAAGGGACATGCTTTTCCCTCGTTTTAAAAGTTCTAATGTGATCTGTATCGAGGTATGACACAATGTATCAAGATTACTCATGTGATCCATGGCTTCTTTGGAGTCATCTTGTTTTAATGAAAGATAGATCTCATGTAATCGATCATATGCATAAAATTTATTGATGAAATTCATCACCGGTTTTATGACAGATCCACTCACGGATGGATCGTGATGGGCATAAAAGAGTGCCTGGAGTTTTTGTTCAAACGTGTCTTTATTCCAGTGGGTCTTGAACAATGTTTCTTCTACACCTAAAAAACGTTCTTTGGAAATCTTATACTGTGTGATTCCTAAGACCATCAAGTCATCACTATTCATTAATTTACCCGTAACACCCAAATATTTTCCAACATGATCAGAAAGTTTAGGCAAAAAATAACTTGCTCCGACATCAGGGAAAAATCCAATATGGACTTCCGGCATACCAAAATAGACATCTTCTGAAGTGATACGAAGCGAGGTCGCCATGGCAAGACCTGCACCTCCACCTAAGACATATCCATGAAGATAGGAAATCACCGGTTTGGGATAATCATGAATCATTAAGTCCATTTTGTATTGCTCTTTTAGATAATAAGGTGCATAGGAGTAGTCTTCTTTGATCTCATGCTCATAAAGAGATTTCACATCTCCCCCTGCACAAAATGCACGTTCTGAAGTCGAGGTTATATAAACAAAAAGAATGGCAGGATCGTCTTGCCATTGTTTTAAAATGTCCTGAATACCTAAGACCATATCAATTGATAAGGCATTGAGTGCTTTTTGACGATTAAGTTGGATCACACCTACACCTTGGTAGGTTTGGATGATGATATTGTCTTGGTTCATATCTCTATCATAACATAGGACAGGCAGGTTTTATCAAGCCATTCTTATACTTAATGATGTTCAAAGATTTGAGAAATGCTATGAAAAACATCATAATCGTGACTCTCTTTTTTGTAAAATGCCATCGGTAATCCGAGTGGTGTTTGAATCTCATGTGTCCCCCCATCATAGGATTGATTGGTTCCAAGTTGCAGCCATGATCCTTTCGGTAAAGAAATTTTCATAGCGTGAGTCCCAGGGCGACTCACGGGATAACACAAGATCTCACTGCCATACATGAAAGCTTGTGATTCAGTCCATGTCCATGGTTCATCAAAATGGAAAAATAAAGGACGAATGAGTGGGTATCCATGAGTGACATAGTCCTTTTGAATCCTTTCTGTGTAAGAAGATAACTGCTTAAACATTTCACTCAATCGCGCCATATGTTTAAGTGTATCTTCATCGTGATCAAACTGCACATTCTTATCTGGTTGATTTCCTTCATGAAAACGGAAAATCGGTGAAAATACATTCATCTCAGCCCAACGAATCAAGAGTTCTTTAGAACGTTTCATATGAAGGATCGTGGTATATCCACCAATATCCGAATGGGTAATCCCTACCCCAGAGACGGAAAGCGATAAGGCTGATACAATCGCAGAAGGAAGACCATCCTCATTCGAATAGTCCACATGTTGATCCCCTGCCCATAAGGAAGGAGCGTATTTTACCGTTTCGGAATATCCAGCACGAACGAAAAAGAAAAGTTCATCTTCCTTATTCGATTCAACAATCGCTTCATGATTTAGCTTAGCCCATAAAACCGGCCAAAGATTATGCACCTCTTCAGGATTGCCCTGATGGATCACAGCATCGATGGGTAAATACTCCCCAAAATCTGCCATCCATCCTTTCATCCCAAGGCCAATCATTTCTTTTTTGATAACCTCTTTATACCAAGCATAGGCTTTAGGATGGGTCAAATCCACAATCCCCGCTTGAAAAGTCGTCGATTGAATGTGATACACATCCTGCAGTTGATTCAAAACCAAATACCCCAATTCTTTCGCTTCAAGATAGAGTGTCGTATCTTCTTTTAAAAACGTATTGATATATCCTAAAAACGCGATTCCTTGTTCATTCATTTTTTGAATGGTTTCCTTGAGTTTGGGATAGAGTTCATCGCTTACTTGCCAGTTCCAATAGACTTGATAGCCAAATGCTGTAACCAGATTCCCTGACCAGTCTTGAGACCAAACACCTGCAAGTGGAATCTTGTGATCAAGAGCCGCTTTGATATGATTTAGCAATGCCTCAGTACCGCCCTGTGAAGCGATAATGGCACCTTGTTTTGTCCAGGATGGAAGCATGGGCTGTCTTCCAATAAACGCTGAAAAATGCTTTAGAATGTCTAAAAACTCCGTATCATAAAAGATATGGATGGCTCTGGGAATACTTCGAAATTGATGGATCGTTTGTGTGTTTTGAAAGTCATAGGTTTGATAGGTATCACACTCAGTATGAAACAAGTAGCCTTGACTAGAAAGATAAGTGGGTTGAGCATAATACGTCTGTTGGTCTTTCCAAGGACTTTGATGATTGGGGTTTACACCAAAAATCTTTTCACGTAAAAATTTCTTGATCAGTTTCTTTACTGTATGATGTTCACTGACCCAAATCGTGACCTTCTTTTTCTTTAAATCAAAGGATGCAAACTGTTCACCACATCCATAGATATGTTCATCTTCTTTAGCTTCTGTCACAAGTTCAAAACGATTGAAATCCGATTGATTGATAAGTGTCAATGTGAGATGATGATCACCTTCACTGGGTTTAATCCCAATGAACTGGTCATTGGCTTGATACCAATAAATCCCTTCATCCATGTGATGAAAGGATAAGATCTGCCAAGACTTGATGTGATCTTTGGTTTTAAACGTTCCTCGTGACATCTGATACGATGCATCACCATAAGAGGCGCGCATCTTAAGATGTTCATAGTCACTAAGATGAGAAAGAATCTTCATGCTTTATGTCCCCATAATTTGTCAAAGGGATATCCCGTGACTTTTTCACAAATGATCTTTTCTTCTTCTGTAGGAAGACTATCGTCCAATCCCTTTCGACGTAAAATTTCTTTTTTGACGATATCAAATTCTTTTTTATTCAAAGGATAACGATAGGTCACATAAAGTGCTCCAATCATGAAGATGGTCGGTAAAATCACAAATGCATATTTGATCCCTTCAATGGTCAGCGTGCTTTGCATACCACTCACATCTTCAATTCCTTTATCATATCCAATCAGTGTTAATAATAGACCAATAATACCAAAGGCTAATCCATTAGCAATCTTTCTTGTAAATGTCGCCATACCCGAATAGATCCCAGGTCTTCTTTCTCCTGAAATCAGTTCATCCACATCGGTTAAATCGGGTAATATTGCAAACGCTGTGACTGAAGATGCTGCGGTTCCAAATCCTGAAATGAAGGATGCGATAAAAATCGGTAAGATTGGTGCACCATTATACGCAAAGAATAACATGGATAGCATTGCAACAATACGAATGGGGAAGCCATAAAGAATCGGAACTCGCTTGGATGTTTTGGCTAAAATAAACTGGAATAAAAACATCGCCAAGATCTGTGACCCAAGTACTCCAGACATCACAAATGTGTACTGATTGCTTTGACCTAATACATCCCGTAAGAAATAGATAAATAAAATCATGACAAAGTCTGCAGAACCTTGACCTAATAAGAAGATACCTAAGAAATATTGAAATGATTTATTTTTGTAAACAGTTCCCGATTCTTTCACAAACTGACCAAAAGAAAACGATGGAATGACTTTATCATTTTGTTTTTCCCATGTCTTTAAGAATGTGAAGAGAATCGATAAAAAGAAAATCACACCAAAGATAATCCCCATGACAAGATAACCTTGAGATGCATTGCTATCTCCTACTCGATTAATAATCATATTGGGGAGTAATCCAGCGATAATTGCAGATGCTGCAGAAAAGATCATCCGGATTCCTGTATATTGACCTCTTAAATGATAGTCATCAATCATTTCGGGGAGTAGCGCATTGTAAGGAATCATGACGATGGTAAAACCCGTTGAAAAGACTAGGAACGTGACTAGATAGAACACATAGGTCCAAAAGATGGGTCCAGTAATCGATACCCAAAGTAAGGCGAAGGTGATGGATCCGGTAAAGCTACCGATCAAGAGATAAAGCCGTTTTGAACCCAAACGACTCTTCGTACGATCGACAATCGTTCCCATGATGGGATCGGATATCGCATCCCAAATCTTACCAATGAGAGGAATGGTTCCCGCTAAGATCGCAGGAATTCCTAATCCCGTTAAAAACTCCAAATAAAAAATGGAGACAATGAGAAAAGTTCCCCCACCAAACATGTCGGCTGCACCATAAGCAATTTTTGAGGAAAGTCGTTTTTCCAAGGGTTTCATAGTGATTCTCCTTAAGTTGTTGTATTCCAATGAATAATGGATTGAAAGTAATAACTGCTCGTTGAATGACTTTGTCCATAATCGATCAAACGTTTGTACTGATCATAGACATGATTGGTCGATGAGATCGAGGGTGAACCTGCGGGTTCATTTAAGTATTTCGCGATACGTTCGGGTAGATTGACCGCCTTGGTAATACGGTGTGAATCTTTGGCATAGAGTCCATAGTGTTCGAAAATAAAGGCGTTTAATGGTTCATCTCCGGTGAGGGCTTGATCGATATCAGGAAAAATACTGATGGGTAGATAGTTTTCAAGAATAATTAAGGGGCGTTGATTCCCTTTATAGATACGATTGATATATAAGAAGGTTCTTGCTTGATCAAACCCATAACCTTTAGCTTCTTCATCACTTAAGGTAACAACTTTTTTACTTACACATTCAATCGAAGGGGTAAGTCCTAAAGCAATGATGGCATCATAGATCGCGACATTTCGATCAAAGAAGTAATTGGTGAGTTCAAGATAAGCAATCTCATAGCCTTGTTCAGTTTTCTTGATAAAGCTTTCTTTGTTTAATTGCTTATAGGCTTGAACTGTAAACTCTTCATCGATATTGAGCACATTGGCTAATTCGAGTGGGTCAGGAAGGATATCTTGATAATAGAATGTTTGATCTAAAATAAGTGCCTTAATTCGATCTTTAATTTGTAAATCATAAGGTCTTTTTTCTCGTCTGTCTATCGAGATTAATTCAAATGCTTTATGGTTTTGCATGAACGGTCACCTCGAATGATGAGAATTCTCCAGGGAAGTAATTCACGATATACCCGATGACATGTTGTTCGTCATCATATATTTGAGTTCGTATGAGGTAAATGGCTTCACCGGGCAATATGTTGAGTAATTGTGCTTCCGCAGAGGATGCAAGCGTTGGCGAGAATGTGTTTTGAAGATGATGGATTGGATGATGATACGTATCTTGAATCAGTGAAAAAACACCGACATTGGATACGTAGTTCTTTTTGAGTTTGGGGTAATGCTTTTCAGGTAAATAAATATGTTGATACAAGAGTGGGTTTGAGTTTGATTTAATGATACGATGAATCACACAAAAGGATTCATTCGTATCCATTTTGAGCATACGCTTAATCATGTACTCATCATCGACACAGTCAAAAAGGATGTCTTGAATCTCATTTTGTGGATTCGATTCAAATTGATAGACATTTAAAAAATCTTGATGATAGGTCGATCTGTTGGTTACAAACGTTCCCTTGCCTTTGATACGCTTGATCTTATCTTGATCAATCAATTGTTGATACGCCATTTTGACCGCCGTTTGGCTAACACCAAAAACCTCACAGATTTCTTTTTCCGTGGGGAGTTTGTCGTTATAGGTGAGTCTTCCTCGATCAATCGCATCTGCAATCGATGAAGCAATCTGTTTATAAATCGATGTTTTGATGGTCTTGTCAATGAAAATATAATCCATGGAAGCATACCCTCCTTGTCATTGAACTTAGTTACATCATAACATAGTTATGTCTAAAAATGGCTTAGTCTTTTGTTACGCCTAGTTCTTCTAAAAGTTTTCCAACCTTGCGGGGACGATCGGCAACTTTCGCTCCGGCTTTTTCTAACATCTCAATTTTGTTTTGGACAGAGCCTTTACCACCGGTAATGATCGCTCCTGCATGTCCCATTTTTTGTCCTTTAGGTGCGGTTCTACCGCCTAAAAAGGCAACGAGAGGTTTGGTGAATGTGCCCTTTAATATCGTTTCAGCCACTTCTTCTTCCATGGTTCCACCAAGTTCTCCGATAATAACCACAGCTTTTGTTTCAGGATCTTTTTGATAAAGGGGTAAGAATTCAGCAAATCTCGCACCTGGAACTGGATCTCCTCCTACACCGATCAAGGATGAGACTCCATAACCCG
The DNA here is from genome assembly GCA_003605085.1 of Acholeplasma sp. Taxonomy (GTDB): domain Bacteria; phylum Bacillota_I; class Bacilli_A; order Acholeplasmatales; family Acholeplasmataceae; genus Peloplasma. The sequence continues at coordinate 70,565 of QZKD01000037.1, forward strand.
CTTCAACGATCATCGCGGTCACTTCATTGGTTAAAGAACCACTGCGGGTCATGACACCAATCGATCCCTTTTTATAAACGCGTTCAATCCAGTGAGGAAAACTACCCATCATCGCTTCTTTGGGTGAAATGACTCCTGAGGTATTTCCACCTACCACAAAGGCATTTTCTTCTAACGCACGTTGTCTGATTTCCATCATTTCATGTAGAGGGATCCCATCAGCAATGGTAACAATCTTTTTAATCCCTGCTTCGAGGGCTTCAAAGACAGCATCTTTAGTCATCTTAGGGGGGACAAATAACATCGTCGCATCAATCTTATGATGTTTTAACGCATTTTTCACTGAGTGATAAACCGGAATGCCTTCCACCATTTGACCTTCTTTACCTGGGGTTACCCCACAGATCACATCGGTGCCTAAATCTATCATATGTTTGGTCCAAAAGCTTCCTTCACTACCCGTGATGCCTTGGACACACACTTTGGTTTCTCGATCGATAAAAATACTCATCGCTTTTCCCCCTTCGCTAGACGTACCGCAGTTCTTACGGCTTCTTCTGTATCAAATAATGGGGTGAGTCCTGCTTCTTTTAAAAGTTCGACTGCGTGGGCTTCATTGGTTCCACGAATACAGGTCACAATCGGTCTGTCAGGATTCAATTTCTTGATCGCTTCAACAATCCCTTCAGCCATGACATCCGCACGTGCAATGGTGCCAAAGGTCACGATCAAAATGACTTTTGAAGGTACTTTTAAGCAGATCTCCATCGCTTTAACCGCTTTTTTATAATTAGGTCCACCAAATTCAAGATAGTTCGCAACCGTGCCACCCTCATAATGAATGAGATCATAGACGGTTGTTGTTAAACCTGCTCCTGCACACATCAGTCCAATATCCCCATCAAACTGGATAAAAGGAATCCCCTCAAGGGATGCCTCATAGGCAGCTTCGGAGGAATAATCGGTTTCTGTTTGAGCAAAGCGAGGTTGACGAAAAACGGAATTGTCATCAATCATGATCTTTCCATCACCGGCAATGAGTGTATCTTCTTTGGTCGCGAATAAAGGATTGATTTCGACAAGTTCTGCATCATATTTTTTAAAGATCTCATAAATATTCATGAGAATCTGAATCATCTGCTTGGTTTGATTAACTGATAAATTCATTTGATAGGCGATATGTCTTGCCTGATGAGAAAGTAAGCCATAGCGTAGATCAATGGGTTCTTTGATGATGAGTTCAGGATGTTCTACAGCGAGTGTTTCAATTTCAACACCACCGGATTCACTGGCGATTAAGATAGCTTTTCCACTGGGTGCATCCACCGTAATCGAGACATAGATTTCTTTATCGATATGCACAGCCTCTTCGATTAAAAGATGTTTCATCGAGGGTTCAATCTCAAAAAGACGCTTCACTTGATAAAGTGCCTCGTTTTCATTTTTGACGAGTTGAATGAGACCTCTTTTCCCTCTTCCCCCACTTAAGACTTGAGCTTTAACTACACTTGGGAAACCTACACTCTTCACTTCAGGATTGGTATCTTCTTTTTGAATTAAGATACTCTTTGGTGTGGGGATCTTATGTTCACTAAAGACTGTTTTTGCCTGATACTCGTAGAGCTTCATGCTTTCACCTCACGTAGATAGTCACCAAAAATCTCTTCATCCGAAGGACGTTTCGGTGTAAAGTATTCAGAGACCCATGTCACATTGATAAAATGCTTAAAGGTAATATTTTCAGAGGTGATGTTTCCGCCCCAAGATCCGCAACCTAAAGAGACTGTCGATGGCATCCCATTAAAGAAGGCACCACCATTACCTGCAGCTTGGGCTTGATTGACCATCACACGACTCGTTTTCATGCGTGATCCAATCTTTTCAATATACTCTTGATTAAAGGTATGGATGCCACAGGAGTGTCCTGTACCATAATTATTAGTTAGTCTTTCTAAGATTTTATACCCTTCTTCAAATTCACGATATGTAAAGACGGTTAAGACAGGAGATAATTTTTCTTGAGAAAAGAAGTCTTTTTCAATGTCGCTTGCTCCTTCAACGAGTAAGACTTTGATTTCTTCAGAAACTTTGATTCCCGCACTATCTGCAATCGTTTTTGCAGACTGTGCAATGATCGCTGGATTGATCGAACGATACCCTTTCGCATTTTGAATCCACATATATTCTTCTAAGACTTTTCTTTCATTTTTGACGAAGTAAGAACCAAGTCTGATCAATTCACCCACGAATCGATCATAGATAGATTCATGGACAATGACTGAATTTTCGCTTGAACACGATGTTGCATGATCGAAAGATTTGCTGGTAAATACTTTTTTAGCTGCATCTAAAACATCACAGTCTTCCGCGATGATCTGAACGGAGTTTCCTGGACCCACACCATAGGCTGGGGTTCCAGAAGAATACGCTGCTTTCACCATGGGTCCACCACCGGTGGCAAGCACGACATTCACCTGTTTCATGAGTTCTCCAGTGAGCTCTAAAGAGGGTTCTTCGATGACTTGAATAAGATCTAGGGGAGCCCCGACCTTTCTTAAGCCTTCACGCATGAAATCGACTGCCATTTTAGTCGATAGCTTAGCTTTAGGGTGGGGTGCAAAGATCACAGCATTCTTTCCTTTGAGAATGGTAATGCCATTACTAGCTGGGGTTGCTGTAGGATTGGTCACAGGGGTGAGGGCACCGACTACGCCGACAGGCTTTGCATATTTTTTGATCTTTTTATCGAAATCTTCTTCAATAAGACCTACGGATTTCGCATCTTTAAGATCCTTTAAAACACCAAGCACTTTATTTTTGTGCTTAGCTACTTTATCAGGAATATTTCCCATACCTGTTTCTTCTACAGCACTGGTCGCTAGTTTTAAAATATTTTCATCGTTATAGACTTCCCAACCAACGGCGATACACACTTTATCAATTTCTTCTTGCGTGTAGTGATCAATCGCTTGTTGGGCAGCTTTCGCTTTTTTTATATAGTTTAGAATCATCTCTTTAGAATCCATGATTTCACTCCTTTTATACTAAAATACCTACTAAGCCTAAAATCCATAAGAAGATAGCAATAAATGCTAAGGATACAAAGGCATAGGCAAATAATTCGTTAAATAGTTTCTTACGATCAATGACTTCAGGAGCGCTCGCAATCGCGAGTGCACCCATGGTTGAAAAGGGGCTGATCGTCACAAAATGAGAGCCAATCGCGATCACAATCGTAATCACTGCAGGAGTCACGACATTATTGAGTTTATCTGCGAGTTCAACCGCTGTAGGAATTAAGGTAGGCATCACCACACCCACTGCAGAAGAAAACATCGACATCACACCAGATAAGATTGCCATGATCGGAATCGCGGTGTTCTTATTCATCAGATTGGCAAGAATCGTTGTTAATAATTCAACACCACCGAGTTCACTGATGACACTGATTAAAACAGCTGTTCCACAGATTAAAGTAATCGCTGTCCACGCGACGCTATGAATTGCTTGATGAGGATCTGCTGATTTAATAATGAGTAAGAAGGTAGCAAATACGATACTTGCAAAACCGACATTTACACCAAATCCCATCACCCAGACGATGAGTAAAACAATACAAATTAAGGTAATGATTTGTTGTTTATTGAGTTTTTCAGGTTTTTGGATTTCTATACGATTTCCTTTTAGCTTCGCTCCACCCAGTAAAAAGAATAGGAAGATGGATAACACGGTCATGCTGAAAACATGAGTCAAATAAATTCTAAACCCTAATTCTCCCACGCCATGTTCTAAAGCAAGTTGTAGTGCAACAATCCCATTAGGGGCGATTGGAGATAAACCTCCTGCAATTGCACCATTGATGATAATAATACTCATCAGAGTCACAGGAATTTTTGCTTGATATGCTAAAGCCAATCCAATAGGTAACAATAATGCTCCTGTAGATATATTGCCTGGACCAATCGAAGCAAGAATCAATGCTAGAAAATAGAAAATGACAATAATCAAAATGGTTTTCCCATGAGATTGATAAATCATCATATTGGATACTTTCTCTAGGGTACCATTAAGTTTGGTAATCCCAAAGAGTAATGTCACTCCAAAGGTTGTGAAAAAGAGTTTGAGTGGCCAGTATGAAATGATCGTATCAATCGGAATGCCACCCAAATAGAAGCCGACGAGAAGGGAAAACACCAACGCGATCAATCCTACGTTGACATTCTTCCAAAATCCTATAGCTATCGCTAAAACAAGCGATAGTAACGAAATGATCGCGATCGTCATATGAATTACCGTTCTTTATGAAAACTTTCTTTTTCGATTTCTCTCACGATGACTCTAGCTTTTTCTAAATTACGTGCTCGCCAATCTTCTAAGTTTTGGGTAAATGTTGTATTTAAAAATGCTTTCGTCATTTCAACACCCATGATGGGTGCAATGATCCATCCGCCCATGCATAACACATTAGCATCATTAATCGCTCGACATTTTTCAGCAGCATATACTGATTCACAGGCTGCAGCATAGACGCCTTCATGTTTATTAGCAACCACAGACATACCCATGCCTGTACCACAGATTAAAACACCTTTATCATAGAGTTTATTTTGAATAAGAGTTGCTCCTTTTTTAGCGACTTCAAAGAACGGAAGCGCATTGTTTTCATCAATGGTTCCGATATCTTCTACGAAGTAATCTTGTTCTAAGAGATACCCTTTAATGGCTTCTTTAAGCACAAATCCAGATTTATCAGATCCAATAAATATTTTTTTCATCGTCATTGTCTCCCTTATATTCACTCATTTTTTTCTTGCTAAAACACGATGTGTTGCATCGACAATATTCTTCGCTTTTAAACCAAATTTTTCCATCAAGAAATCTTTCTTTCCGACTTCACCAAAATGGTCTTTGACTCCAACTCTTTCCATCGGTGCTGGATAATGTTCACCCAACACTTCAGCCACAGCACTACCGAGTCCATTGATGATGTTATGGTTTTCAGCAACCACGACAGCATTGGTTTTTTTGACATCGTTGATGATTGCTTCAACATCGATGGGCTTAATCGTATGAATATTGATCACACTTGCGTGTATACCTTCTTCTTTTAAAATCTTTGCTGCATCTAGTGCTTCTTTAACCATAATCCCAGTCGCAAAGATCGAGACATCTTTACCTTCAAGAATCTGGGTTGCTTTACCTAAAGTAAATGTTTGGTTGTCATCAAAGATAGGATCAAATTCTTGACGGAGTAAACGAATATAGACCGGACCTTTATGGTCAATAATTTGAGGAAATAAAGCTGCGAGCTGCACACCATCCACGGGTTCAACAATGGTCATACCTGGAAGATTACGCATCAGACCCACATCTTCTAAAGACATATGGGTTCCCCCATTGAGCTGTGCCATAATACCTGGATCGGATCCACACATCTTGACATTGAGTTTAGCATATGCCACCGATAGCGTCACTTGGTCAAACACACGGCGTGTCGCAAACGGTGTAAACGTATGGGTGAAAGGGAGTTTTCCCATGTTGGCAAGTCCAGCAGCAACCCCGATCATGTTGGCTTCTTGAACACCGACATTCACGGTTCTTTCGGGATATTTATCAGCAAATAACGTCGTCTTCAAAGCTTTCATTAAGTCAGCTTCAACGATCACGATTTCAGGATGTATTTCTGCATAATGCATCAGTAAGTCGACATAGATATCTCTTAATTGTCTATTTCTTAGTTCCATGATTTATTCCAACCCTTCAATCGCTTCTCTTGCCATATCTTTGGTGACAGGCATATTATGAGAGCCTACTTTACCTTCACAGAAAGATGCGCCTTTACCCTTAATGGTATGCATAATAATCATTGAAGGTTTACCTTTTTGTGCTTTCGCATTCAATATCGCGTTTTGAATGGCAACGACATCATGACCATCGATCACTTGAACATACCAATTGAATGCTTCCCACTTCTTATCTAGGGGATAGACATCATTGATCTGATTCACATCACCATCAATTTGCATCTTGTTATAATCAGTAAATGCAATCAAAGTATCTAATTTTCTGTTTCCTGCAAAAAGAGCTGCTTCCCAAATTTGACCTTCTTGGGATTCGCCATCGCCAATCAGGGTATAAATCTTATAGGGAGCATGATCCATTTGTGCACCTACAGCCATACCAACAGCTGCTGAGAATCCTTGACCCAAAGATCCTGTGGTCATATCGACACCGATTGTTTTATTCATATCGGTATGGGAGGGAAGATTCGTGTTAGAGACATTGAGCGTGTCTAATAATTCCATAGGGAAATAACCTTTGAGTGCGAGTGTCGCGTACACGGCAGGTCCACCGTGACCCTTGGATAACACAAAACGATCACGTTCACTCCACTTAGGATTTTTAGGATCAATCTTCATCTGATCAAAATATAAAACGGTTAATGCATCGACAATCGATAAAGATCCTCCGATATGTCCTACGCCAAGAGTCGCAATCGTGTGTAACGTAAGCTTTCTAATCTCTTTGGCATACTTTTCTAATGTTTGTCTGTTTTCCATAATTTTCTCCTAATAAATGTATGTATCAATCTTGAGTAATTGTCCTAAAACGCTAAGTTCTTCTTTGATATCGCCATAAATCACCACAAAGTGCGGTTCCCATCCATCTTGAATGAGATCTTCGATCAGTGGGTGTACGTCTTGTTCGACTTTCACAACGACGGATGTTCCTAAGAATTGTTGGGGTTTATCTAAAATTTCCCCAGAGGCGATAAAGAATCTGAATGTTCCATCAGGGCGTCTGCCAATTCTGAAGAGAGTCGCGTCTTTTTGAGCTTTTAAACCAAATTCCATCGTGGGTCCAATCTTTCGGTTGGGATGAACCCCTGTGGTGGCACCTGTATCGAGTCTTGCAAGCGAACATGCTGCTGTACCGCAGTGCCAGAACGTAATCGTATTTTCTTCTTCATTGATAGATACCGGATCCCCTAAGTAAGTGGGGGTATTGGAGAGTTCTTGTCCGACATACATCGATAACGCTCCATACGCGTCCGCTTCACATGCTGCAGCAATCTTTCGATCATTAAGTAACCCTAAGACACCGCAGACAGGTGTTTTATATTCCGTGAAGAAATCTGGCCAACACCGTGAGGCGATCGCGTGAATATTGTTCTTATCAATATAATCTTGATACGCTTTAAAGAGTTTCACAAAATCTCTTTGATTGACAGAATCAATTTCTTTTAAGCCAATCATCTTCGATTCAGCAAGTTCTTTTTCTTTGAGAATCGCTTCTTCAGATAACTTATGTGCTTCTTGCATGAATTCTCTAGCTTCAATGGTTTTTAAATTGACACCAAAGGCACTTGCGATATCTAAATCTAAAGCTCGACCAAAACCAAAGCCTTCGGGGGTATGTCCAATCACTAATAAGTTCATCCCTCTTAGCTTTTTCTTCATCACGATTGCAGAGATTAACGTTTGAAGTGTTTTTTGAACTAAGTCTTCATCAGGAGCACCGATTAAAGTAAACATCTGATCATCACGCATGGCTTTATAGGCATACCCAGCAGAAAAAGCACCTGTGAGTGAGTTTAAGCGTAAGCGACCACCATCGATCACAGGCTCTCTAAGTGTCCAGTGTAAGATGGGAGCTTCGGTATGTTTTAAAATTGTGGTCATATAGGCAGAATTCGCGAATGTCACATTTTGCACAATCACGAGATCAGCCGTTTTGTCTTTGATAAATGATTCTAACAAAGGAATACTTAATAACATCTCATCAGGCGCAATTAATTCATCTGTCATCTTATGTAAGATAGCTTTGGACTGATCAAACATGGCTTGTGCGGATGGCATATGAAATGTCGGTACACCGATGGGTAAGTACATAATTTTAATTGAAGTCATACGAGGTCTCCTTTCGAAACATATCCATTGGTTAATCAATCACAAAAAGTGATTGACTAAGCAAAAGATCTAAAGCCATAATGAAAGGGTGCTGCCCAAAGGGACAGCACCTCATTCATTTTGAGTTGCTTTAGTCCATAATCCCTTTAAGATCAGTTTCGAGTTGTGTTAAGAGTTCTAATGCGGTCTTGGTGTTATTGGGGTCTGCAGCATTTTCAACGAGTAAGTTGATGATTGGATACATACCAGGAATCATGACTTGGTCTAGCCAGTCAGTGATGTACATGTTGTCGGTATTTGCGATTTCATCAAGGAACACATTGTATTGTTCAGCATAAGGACCATAGTTAACTTCTGCACCAAGTCTTGGTGTTAAGTAAGGAACACCATTGGTGAATTGGTCATGGTTAACGCCTTCAGAAAGCCAAGCAATGAAATCTTTCGCTTCATCTTCAGCACCACTATTCGCAAATGCAGCCATCGATTTACCACCAAGAATAGTCGCGCGGTTTTCGCCCTTAGGCATAGGAACAACGGTCCAATCGAAGGTTAAACTTTGGTATGCACTGACGTTCCAGTTACCTGACATATGGAATCCATAAGTACCATTACGGAATTCAGCGGCTGAATTCTTGACGACATAGGTTTGATCACTTAAGAAACCTTCATCATACCAGTCCATAAGTTGTTGAAGGGTTGCAACCGCTTCAGTAGACTTAAGGTTAGATACTGTATATGGGGTATCCCATAAGGTCACGCCATTTTGATAGAACAATGGCATAAAGCGGTGTGCTTGATGGTCAAAAATACCAGGAGCAGTGACATCTTCTTTATCCTTTAACTTGTTCATTTCAGTTTCAAACTCAGCCCATGTCCAAACTTCTTCACCGAGTTCTGGATAGTTTACGCTGTATTTTTCTAATAAATCTAAGTTAACAAATAAACCGTTCGCAGTAATATCCATGGGTAACCCAATGACTTCACCGTCGTTGTTGAAGAATAAGTTCTTGAACTGATCTTCATCAAATACATCTTTAAGACTCAAGATTTGATCTTGGAAGTTATTGAGATGTCCTTCGGTGACTCTTGCTAAATGAGGTGCCTGACCTCCACTAATCATGGTTGCTAGACGTTGTTCATACTCATTGTATGGAGTGGATACTAACGTAATTTTCACGCCAGTTTCTTCTTCATAACGGTTGAGTAATGTCTGCATAACGAAACCTTCAGTACCATCACTCCACCAAAGCATGGTGAGTTCGTCTTCGCCTTCTTCTTCGTTACAGCCAATCATAAAGAATGCTGCCAATACTGTAACTAAAATTAAAACTAATTTCTTCATAAGTTCCTCCTTATTTTTTATATAATATCTGTTCTATGACAGATGATTATCCTTTCATACCTGATTCTACGGTTCCTTGAACAAATTGTTTTTGGAACAGGATAAAGATAATGAGCATCGGGATCATGGAGAAGACTGAGATGGCTAAAGCCGATGTGTAATCTGTGCCAAACTCACCCGTGAGATTGGCAATCGCTAATTGAAGCGTGTACTTCTCTGGACTGAAAATAGAAATCAAAGGCCAGATGTAATCATTCCAACGCCACATAAATGAGAAGATAGCAAGGGTTGCAATCGCGGGTTTCGCGTTGGGAATGATGATTTTTGTGAAAATCTTCCATTCAGAAGCCCCATCGATTCTCGCTGAACAGATAATATCATCAGGAATCGTTAAGAGATATTGTCTCATTAAGAAAATGCCTGTGGGGGTTGCTGCTGGGGGAATGATGATTGCCCATAGGGAATCATACATACCAAAGAAGGTAATGATCTTAAAGATCGGTGCCATAAAGATTTCTAGAGGGAGCATGATGGTCGATAGAATGATGATCATGATCACCGTTGACCCTTTAAACTTGAATTTTGCTAAGGCATATCCGCTCATCGTATTGATCACAATCGCGATGATGGTTGATGTCGTAGCAACAATCAATGAGTTTAAGATATAACGCAGATAGTTCCCTTGAGATAAAACATGAATGTAGTTAGCAAGTGTCCATTGTTTGGGAAAGAATGTCGGTGTGGTAGAAAATAATTCTGCCATTCCCTTAAACGAAGATAAGATCGTATAGAGCACCGGGGTTAAGAAAGCCATGATGAGAATTGATGCAATCACTTGTGCGATGATGACTTGACGTTTCGTTCTCATTGATTTTCACCTCGTTTCGAGGTAAAGAAGATAAGTCCTGAGAAGGATGTGACGATGATGAGCATCACGACAGACATCGCACTTGCTTGACCGATTTGATAATATCGGAATGCCATTTCATAAATATATTGAACGGTAAACTCAGTAGCTTTAAAAGGTCCACCACCTGTGAATGTCACCACTAAAGGATAGATCTTAAAGATTTCCATCGTGACTAAAATTAAGACCATCACGCGGGCCGCTTTTAAAGAGGGAATCGTGACAAACCGAAACTGCTGAAAGCGACTCGCGCCATCCATCTCTGCCGCTTCATAAAGCGTTTCAGGAATACTTAATAACGCCGCCAAGAAGATAATCATGTAATATCCTGATCTTGACCATAAAATAGCAATGACCACAGAAATCCAAGCAAACGTCCCATCACTTAAGGTCGGTGAAGGATTGAAGGGAGAAGAAACAAGTCCTATGGAAGTAAGAAATCGATGCAATCCCTGGAGAGTGATATTGAACAAAGAATAGTTCCCTGCTAAGATCCACTGCCAGATAATCCCTACAACAATCGCTGAGATCATGACGGGCCAATAATAGACACTCCGGTACAAACCAATCCACTTTATCGGTTGCTTAAGGAGAGTGGCGAGGAGCAAAGCGACTGTAAACATCAAAGGAACTGTCACAGCCACTAATCCAATCGTATTCTTTAATGCTTTAATAAAGAATTCATCCTTAAAGATCGTCACATAGTTTTCTAAACCTATAAAGTTTGCACTTCCAAAGGTGAATAGTGTACGATCGGTAAATGAATAAAGAATCCCAATGATTGCAGGAAGAATAATGAATACGGAGAAAATAAATAGATTTGGCGCTAAAAAGATGTAGGGGATCGCTTTTTGTTTAAACTTATAATTGCGATACGACTGTACTTTTGTCGTCATAAATACTCCTTAACGATATGTCTTAGTGATCGACTCAAAAATGAAGGCAAAGGATGATTTCTTTCGATAGAATACCGGTGGATAGCCCACAGGGCAATCCACAGTGATGATGCCACCTTGATAATGTATCCCTGTCCATAGATGAATCCAATCATCATCTGGTAGATAGACATCCATCTTCTCTTGGTGTTCTGTCACGACAGGTTTAACCATCATGTCTTTGCCAAATAAATACTGATACTGTAATTGATATGCTTTTTCATCCTTCTCATAATGGAAGAATAAAGGGCGTTGTACGGGGAATCCGAGGAGCGTTGCTTCATGGAAAAGATGTTTAATATAGGGTTTAAGTGCCAGACGAATTTGGGTCATGCGTGCCATATGATTAAGGGTATCGTCATCATGGTAGAACTGGAAATTCTCCTTCGGACGATTGCCTTCATGTGTGCGCATATAGGAGGTAAAAACGTTCATCTCGCACCAACGATCAAACAATTCTTTACTACGTATATTTCCATGAAGCGACGTATATCCTCCGATATCGCTATGGGTAAATGGATTTCCGATGATTCCTGAAGATAGCGCTGCAGGAATGGTGGAGGCGATGCCATCGTGAATTTCCCAATTCACACTTTGGTCACCTGCCCAAAGAGAGGTAGCGTAACGTTGGGAACCATAACCACCCGCACGCATGAAATAGAAGACTTTACCTAGGTTATTGGTTTCTGCAACAGCTTCATAGTTGCATTTTGCCCATAAGACTGGCCATTCATTGTGCATGAGGACGGCATCCACCTCATTATGGAGTTTACAATCGATGGGAAGATACTCACCAAAGTCTGCCATCCATCCCCTAATGCCTAAAGCAATTAAGTTCTTTTTTATAATACCTTTATACCAGTCATAGGCATCTGGATTCGTTAAATCCACAATGCCGCAATAAAATTCACCAAAATCTTCTTTATAACTTTCATTCTTTTGGTTGAGAACCAAGAATCCTTGGCTTTCTGCTTCTAAGAATAAAGACTCATTTTCAAGTAGGAAGGGACAGATATAACTTAGGAAATGAACATTCTCTTTTTCTAACTCTTTAATGACGTTAGGAAGATTGGGATAAAGCGATTCATTGAGTTTCCAATTCCAATAAAGTCTTTTGCCAAAGGTGGTGAATCGATACCCTGCCCAGTCTTGACACCAAAGACCTGAGACATTGACGCCTTTGTCTTTGGCTTGTTTTAAATAACTTAAGACTTGGTCTAGGCCACCTTGGACCCCCAAAACCATCCCATCGAGGAGATAATCGGGGAGAAGAGGGGGTCTTCCGGTGACATCGGTTAAATCCGTGAGTAGTTCAGTGTAATGGTTCTTCTTGGATAAAATGAATCCTTGAGGAACTTCCCACGTAAGGAATTCATGAAAGTTTGTGTGTTTGAAATTAAAGATGGAGTAAGCATAGGTATCTAGATGGAACCAATACTTACGACTGCTAACAAAGGATGTTTCAGGATAATAGGTGGAGTAATAATAACCTCCAGCTTTATCTTTTAGATTGGCATAAAAGGTGGTGAGGGAATTAGGATCTCTACCGACACCAGATTCACTGGTGAATAAGGGGAAATCTCTTCCTTTAAGGTTGAAATAAGAACTCTGTTCCCCGCATCCATACACAGATTCTTCTTTATCTGCATAAAGACGGAACCAGAAACGGTTCATGGGTTGATTTAAGAAAAATTTACCGACTAAGCGATTCTCTTCTACCGATAGCGATAACGTTAACTCAAGATCATCATGACGAAAGATCACCGTATGCTCGTTAACCTCTACCTGACTCAATGGAATCCGTGTCTTGATATAGTCATCAATGTCAAAATTTCCTCGATAGCTATCGATCGTTTCTTTTCCTTCACCGACAAAGAAAGCAGGTTCCTTCGTTGTATGATGGATGATGAGTTCGTCTTTAAAATAGATGGATAATTGTTCGTTTTGTTGAATGATCTTTAGCATAGGTCTCACTTGTATTCAATCTTGATATTTTTACCTTTAAGTCCGGGATAAGCCCCTAAGTCAAGAGCTGTCTTGTTCTCTGGGTGTGCCAGTAACCACTTGTGTGTCTTATATAAAAGAGGATCATTTAATCTTTCTTTTTCTTCTTTAGGGATAAATGCCATATTGGTCCCATAAGGAAGGATCACACCACACTTAAAGCCTTCATCGCTCACCTTGCATGGTGAGAAATGTAGGGTCGTGGGGAAGATGACAATCGCCGTATTTTCAGGAAGATAGAATGCTTCGAGATGAGAAACATCATAACTTAAATCCTTAATATCTTCCGTATGTCCTAGCATTAAGACAAGGGGTGTTGCAGTGATATTGATCTCTGCAGAAGGGTGAAACTCTAAAGCATTTAATAATGAATTATTTCCATTCACATAACCATATTCAAGAGGTATCTCACCAAAGATATCATGTAGGAGCGGATGCCAGGGAAATACTTCATGAATCTTGGGATCATCGGCGATGTATAGATTAAGTGTGGATGGAATAGAAGTCTTTTGTTTAAGGTATTTGATATAGGATTCAAAGATAGAAATATCGATGATCTTTCCATAACGTAAAAAGGAAGGATCTGTGATCTCTTTGATCGCTATGTCGTGATTGAGTGTTTTGAGTGTCTTTAGGTTCATGATTGAGTAAGCGCTTTCTTTTTATTCGAAAAAAAATAGGTCAGTCCTCTTACAAAAATAATGAGAGTCGAAAAAATTTATGCATTATTTCGTTACTCTCGTCTCTTTTTATCGATTAACTTGTCTTTGATACTGGTGATTTGTTTCTATCTTACCATTAAAAAATAGAGAAAACAACCTCTTTTAGATATTTTTATGCACATATATGTATTTTTTTATTGTATAAGCTGGGTTATATCGTTAAAAAGTGGGCTTCCTTCTGATTCTCAATACTAAAGAGGATTAAAAAGAGAAATAATCTCCTACATAAATCAATTTATCAAGCAATAACATTCGCTTTAACTTGATAAACTTTGGAACTTAAGAAATATGTAATATCTAACCATCTATCATTACAAACCCGTTCTTGGTAAAATAATTTTGTACATAAAACGTTGTTTTAGGAGGCTTATCATGTCACGTACTCTTTATTCAGATTATGTTCAGCGTGAAATCGATCACCATAAATCCTCATCACTAACGATTTTCATTTACATCGCCATAGGATTGCTATTGATTAATGCCATTTTTGATTTTCAAACACTTCCCGATCAATGGTATTATATTCTCCCGATACGATTAACGATTGTTGCTATCATTTTGATTTTGTTAAGATTATACAAGCGGCACAAGGTGACGCATTACACCCTACTCTTAGCACAACTCATTCCGATCTATCTCTTCATGACCATATTACCTGAAGTCTTTATCTTTGAAATTACTGAACTTAATGTTGTCAATTTTACCACAGCGTTTGTGGTCATACTTCTTCCCTCAATCCTCAATGTGGTTTCACTCAAACAGTCGGCTTTACTTAGCGTTATCTATATGTTTTGTTTGGTCGTTGCAAAACTGATCTTTCAAACTTACTCGTTTTCTGATTGGTATTTAAATGGTGGGGGATTTATCCTCATGTTTGGTGTGATCACACCATGGATCGCACAATATCGATACAAAACATTAGTAACTTCCTTATTGAACCAAGAAAGAATCGTGTTATTAAATACCAAGGTCACTGAATTAAACTGTGAATTGATGATGAAAACAGAATTATTAGAAAAACAATCCACAACCGATTATTTGACCAAAGTCTATAATCGTCGCGGATTCTTAACGCTTGTCGATGAACGGTTATCAGTAGCTAGTGCAATGGAAAGCGGTGTCGCACTCTATATGATCGATGTCGATGACTTTAAGATGGTCAATGATACCTATGGTCATATCACTGGTGATGACATATTGCTTCATATGGTCTCAAGCATCAACAAAGCCATTCGTGAAGATGATTTGGTCTGTCGTTGGGGTGGTGAAGAGTTTCTGGTGATGGTATCCAATGTATCCAAGGAAGAAGCGTTACGTGTAGCAGAAAGAATGAAAGATGCGATTAGCAAGACCGCATATACCACAAAGAAAGCAAACATCACCGTCACGATTGGCATGGTTTATGCAGATCAACACCATCCTTTCAATGAGTTATTACAACGCTCAGATAAGGCACTCCTTTATGGGAAAGCTCATGGGAAGAATCAGATTGTGGTTGAAGAACTATAAAACGTGTATACGAAATAAAGAGCCCATCCAAACGATGGGCTCTTTGCTTAAAAATTATCTACGCGTCATCAAAGATCATGTGCAGATTCAATCAATTTCGTTAATTTATGGAGTACACGCATTGCGGGTGCACCATCGATGACATCGTGATCGATGGTTACAGTCACATAGAGGGATTCTCTAATGCTGATCTCCCCCTGATAGACAAATGGCTTTTTAACAATTGAGCCAATGGTAAAAGCCACTGGATGAACACTCTTTGGCAGTAACCATCCATGAATTCTAGCGACCATACCCACTGACGTGACCATCACAGTTCCCATCTGTTCTTTAATGGTATATGGATTCTTTAATATCTTTTTCCATATGATGTTTCTGATCCATGCCGGAAAACGTGCATACATGTTCATCATGCGCGCATTTTTCTTTTCACCTAAGACAAAGTCCTCGTCTTGATTTAAAACTTGATTTTGGGCATTTCTAATTTCTTCGGTGATGTCAAGTATCGTCTTTGTATTCGTACTTCTGATGACATAAGGAAAAGGAATTTTTGTTCCATCCATGTCACGTTCCACCATGATGGTGACATCGATGTCATCAAAAACCATGATCTTTCGTCGCCGGTAACGTATGCCTTGAATTTGCTTGTTTTCCTCGATTGCTTGACTGATACACTTAACCAACCATGCAGTAAATGATAAACCATCATTCTTTGGTTCTTTTAACAACCTTCTCGCGTCGGTCACATCAAATTCAACAAGTGCAGAAATATGATGTTTTTGTTTGCTGGCAACACCGATATCGATCGTACCGATACGTTGATTGGGAATGTGGGTGATTATATGAGAACCCTGATGTTTCATGACATCTCACCTCATCAAATAGATTTTTAATACTATGCTTGTATTATATAAGGGTTTCTATAGATATTCAAGCGAGGATCAAGAAAGAACTTCTTTCGTCATCCACGCTTTTTTAATACGTCATACCCACTTGTCCTTTTATATGATATTTGTTATAGTGAAATCATGACGAAACGAGGAGAAAAAATGCAAACTCTATTCAATCAACTCAGTACACACTATCCTAAACCCAAACCCTACACACCCAGTTCGAATGCGTTTTGGGATGACGAACACATCTCAAAGCATTTATTGGATGCACACTTAAATCCCAACTTCGAAGCAGCAACAAGACATCCTTCTTTTGTAAAAGCATCCGCATCCTGGATCAGATCTTTCGCCAAAGAGATTCAACAACCCAAGCTTTTGGATTTAGGATGTGGTCCTGGTCTTTATGCAGAAGCGTTCGTTAAGGAAGGTTTAAACGTCGTGGGTGTTGACTTTTCCAAACGATCCATCGCTTATGCGAAAGAACAAACCAAAGTCAACCAATCAAACATTGAGTATCACTATCAAAATTACTTAACCATCGAGTATCAAACTCAATTTGACGTCGTTACACTTATCTACTGTGATTATGCAGTCTTAAGTCCAAGTGATCGAAAGATTCTACTCAAAAAGATTCACGATAGCCTTATGCCTCAGGGGAAATTTATCTTTGATGTATTTACTCATCATCAGTACCCTAATGAAATAGAAACAACCTCCAGGTATTATGAGGACGGTCCTGGCTTTTGGCGTCCATCGGCTCATTTAACCCTCGAAAGACATTTAATGTATGAGGATCACATTCGTTGTGATGAACACATCGTGATTGATCAAGAACGAGGTGTTGTATTCTATCGTATTTGGGATCAATCGTTTGATCCCCTATCGATCACCAAAGAGTTAAAAGATGCAGGATTTAATAATGTAGAAATCTTTAGTGATGTCAAAGGTACACCATGGTTTGCTGAAAGTAAAACCATGGGGATAG
This sequence comes from Acholeplasma sp., assembly GCA_003605085.1. GTDB lineage: Bacteria > Bacillota_I > Bacilli_A > Acholeplasmatales > Acholeplasmataceae > Peloplasma. The sequence goes on from QZKD01000037.1 coordinate 87,772, forward strand.
TTGCAACCAAATAAATGATTAGAGCCCATCCAAACGATGGCTCTTTGATTAATTGACTATAAGATATTGAACACGATTTGTCCAAATGACTTCGGATATCTTGTTTTCTCGTATATAATGAATGACATCAGATCCAAAGATGGATCCATAGGTCGATAACATATGTTCGGGAGAATCATAGGATTGAATGGTATCAAAATCAAAATAAGAGATCTCAAACTTTTCTATTAATAGATTGTTCTCAACCCTTTCTGTACCTTCATCTGTAACTCTTGATACACCCAAGATCACAGGGGTAGATCTCCTCCATAACAGAAAAGTGCAACTCCAAAATAGATGACATAGCCATATTTTCCTCCATTTCTAATTTCTAATAATATAAATGACAACCCATTTCATCGAAAAAGGTTGTCATCAGTTGAAATTCATCATAATTCCTCCAATAAGTCCATTTATGCGTGTAACCAAGCTAGTTATTTATACCACGACTTATCACTTTTATCGGGAAACTCTCCCCAGACATTGTAATATCCCCATTCATCATCATAGAAATCTCTTGGATTTGGTCTACCATATTCTATATAATCACTTGACACTGTATCATCTGCTTTATTGCCATTTATAATATCAAAATAACAATGGCTGCAATATTGATGATAGTGAGGATGATCTGAAATATCCGTACCACATATTTTGCATTTTCTTATAATATCCCTCCTTTCTTAATTTTTCTTCTAATGGATTATTCTTCACTGTATACTTTTGCGGCAAGTTGGTAAAATTTCGCAAACTTTTCTCTTAGGAAATTCGGCTCAATAATTTTTGCATCAACCCCATATTTGAAGAATTCCCAAAAAACTTCTGATTCCGTTGCATTAAACAGATATGTCGCCTTTTCACCCTTAACTGGTAGTCCAATGATCATCGATGAATCTTCTTCAAGGTTATATCTCCATTGACCATTTTCTGTAAACTTGATTTTCACATCATATTTATATTTGGCGCTTTTATGATGCGGCATTAAATTTACTTTTAGTTCATTTTCACGTAACATAGTTAAAATAGTTTTTTCAGTATCGTTGAAAGTTTTGTCGATTGATATACCCTCTATTTGACTCAATTTCATGATGTTAGTGCTTATCGCAACTTCCTGATTTAATAAATCATCTTTCATTGGTTCTAAATATTCTATATGATAACTATTTTGGTCTATTTCCCTGCTTAACTTAAACGGTACTATTACTTCATATTCATCCTTTGATTTGATTCGAACTTTGTGGTTGCTTTCAATTGCTCTTTGTAAAGTTTTAATTTCTTCTTTATAATATATTTCTTCCCGTTCGAGTCTCGTAAGAGATGCATATGATTCAAAAATCATTTTCAAATAGAATGCTTGTCCGGATCTTGGAGCATAATCTATGAAGTAACCAGCTTCTTCGATTTGTGAGAATATCACAGCGTTAGATTTGTTGAATTTGAACTTAAATTGTTCTCCATTCTCAAAATTCTTACTGTATTGTTTAATACTCTCTTCCATAATAGCCATACTAAATTCATCAACTATTTTTTCGACAATTCGTTTTCCAATATTATCTTGAGCTAAACTTTTGTGTATTTTTGTAATATCCTTTAAGACATGATCTGGAGATAACGGAAAATCTTCATAATAGTTTTTAAAAATTCGATTTAAATAACCACTCTTATTTTTGATGCTGAAATCACCACTAAAATAAATCATATCTCTCTCTATTACTTTCATTGCTCTGGTTGATAAATTTATGTGTTGTCTTGGCTCATCCATATCAATTATAAATCTTCTGTTTTTGTCCATGTTTATCACACTCCTTTCTGTGATTTATTTAATTTGTAAACTACTAATATACTGCGATATTGATTACCTTCATTGTCAATCTGAATATTTTCTGATGCCGGTGTAAATATCACTTTAGAACCTTTATTTCCTGCATCTATCTTGTTAAAATAAGCATCTAGTGGTAAATTTCTAGACGAATCGCGAAATTCTTCGAATATTTCGTTTTCTGCTGCTTTTTTAATCATCATTTGCATTATTAAGGTTTCTTTTTTGCATGCTAATCTTTCATAGTCGTCGAATATCTGATCTTCAATGCTTCTTCTTGGCATATAGTGCTCTTGTTCCAAATATTCCAATGCATCATTCATATAATCTATATCATTTGTGCTATATGTCAATACATAATTACCACTTTTACTAATTGTACTGAATTCATTCGATCCTAAGCCTTCAACCTCGAAAACACTTTTCGTATAAATTCTCGCATTACTCACATGTTCAATAAAATCATTTTTTTTCTCATTAATTTTTGAATTGTTTTCAATCATGTTTATCACTTCCTTTCTATTTTTTTAAAATTTAAAGCATGTTTTGAAAACTATTATTCTATTATTCATCTTAACACATCTTACCCTCTTATATATCTGCTGCTTTTAGTTTCATCCTTAACACTTATCGCCTCCTATTCTGTTTGGTTTGTTCACTTCTGCTCAACTCTCATGTACCACCTCCTTTAATTTTTGATCTGCTCACTTCTGCTCAACTCTCATGTACCACCTCCTTTAATTTTTGATCT